>CAYYZC010000050.1:0-8931 GCA_964475605.1 uncultured Chelativorans sp. | reverse complement strand
TGCTTTTCTGCCTGACATCGCGTCGTCGGTCGGATCGGCGCCCCCGGCGGGCGCAATGCTTTAAGCGAACGTAAACAGCGATGGTTAACGGAAGGTGTAGCGGGCCGGGCCCGGGACGGCGGCGCAAACGTGCATGATCCTGCCGTGAGGGCAAAACGGTTGGACACCGGCCGGCGGAAGCGTTAACGCATGCGCCATGCTTGGACAGCCTGAGAAGCAGCCAATGGACGCATCGGCGGCAATCGCATCGGCCCTGCGCACGCTGCGCACGGAGATGTCGGGCCTCGCAGCGCTCACCGAGGCGCTGGAGGGCGATCTCGCAGCCTCATTCGGCGAGGCGGTGTCGCTGATCGCCGGCATTTCGGGCCGCGTCATCGTCACCGGCGTGGGCAAGAGCGGCCATATCGGCTCCAAGATCGCCGCCACGCTCGCCTCGACGGGAACGCCGGCGTTCTTCGTCCACCCCGCCGAGGCGAATCACGGCGACCTCGGCATGATCGCCGCCGACGATGCCATCGTCGCCATCTCGTGGTCGGGCGAGACCAGCGAGCTGAAGGGGGTGGTCGCCTATGCGCGCCGCTTCGCCATTCCGATCGTCGCAGTGACTGCGGGCGAGCGCTCGGCGCTGGCGCGCGAAGCGGCAGTCGTGATCCGGCTGCCGAAGGTGGCGGAAGCCTGTCCGTACGGGCTCGCGCCGACCACCTCGGCGCTGATGCAGCTCGTCGTCGGCGACGCGCTGGCGGTGGCTCTCCTTGAGGCCAAGGGCTTTACGCGCGAGCATTTCCGCACCTTCCACCCGGGCGGACAGCTCGGCGCCAGCCTGGTCAAGGTCGGCGAGATCATGCATTCGGGCGAGGCGATGCCGCTGCTCGGCATCGGCTCCGGCATGCGCGACGCGATCCTTGAGATCTCGCGCAAGGGATTCGGCTGCGTCGCCGTGGTCGAGGACGACGGCAGGCTGGCCGGCATCATCACCGACGGTGATATCCGCCGCCACCTGGAAGGCGACCTGCTTTCCATGCCGGTCGCGGAGGTGATGACGCGCAATCCGAAGACCGCTTCGCCCGGAACGCTTGCCGGCAGCGCCTTGCAGCTCATCAACGCCTCCTCGATCACCGCCGTTCTGGTGGTGGAGGAGGAGCGCCCGGTGGGGATCGTGCATCTGCACGATCTGCTGCGCATCGGCGCCGCCTGAACATATCCGGCGCGAGGGTCGTCCCGCTCCGTCTTTATTTCGGGATCAGGCTTCCTCTATCGTCAGCACGCTGTCGTCGGCCGATTTCACCCGCACCTGCGTGCCGGCCGGCATGTCCGGTCCCGTCACCAGCCAGAGCGTGTCGCCGAGACGCACCCGGCCGCGGCCGTTGACGACCGGCTCTTCCAGCGTCGAGACGCGGCCGACGAGCTGCTGGGCGCGGCGGTTGAGCAGCGGCTGGTCGGATTCGTCGCCGCGCGTCGAGGCAAGGATGCGCTTGCCTACGAACACGGCCGCGATGGAGAGCACCAGGAACAGCACCACCTGGACCTGCCAGCCCCACCATCCCGTCTCGGCGAGCTGGAACGTCGCCATTCCGGTCAGCAGCGCCGCGATGCCGATCCACAGCAGGAAGGCGCCGGGCAGGGCGATCTCCAGCGCCAGCAGGACGAGGCCGAGCGCGATCCAGTTCCACGGCCCGAGGCCGACGACCCATTCGAGAATCATCTCACTCGTCCAGCGCCGACGCCGGCCCGGTTCCGGGCGTATGGCCGCGGGCGATGACCGGCGGACGGCCGCTCGCACGGGCCGCCGGCTGGCCGCCTTCGCCACCGAAGACCTCGCGGGCAATCGCGCCGATGCCGCCGAGCGAGCCGATCAGCGAGGAGGCCTCCATCGGCATCAGCACCACCTTGCTGTTGCCGGCGGTGCCGATCCTGGCCATGGCCTCGGTGTATTTCTGCGCAACGAAATAGTTGATCGCCTGGATGTCGCCCTTGGAGATCGCCTCGGAGACGACCTGGGTGGCGCGCGCTTCTGCCTCGGCGGCGCGCTCGCGCCCTTCGGCATCGCGGAAGGCGGCCTCCCTGCGGCCCTCGGCTTCCAGCACCTGCGCCTGCTTGAGGCCTTCGGCCTCGAGGATCTGGGCGCGCTTGTTGCGCTCGGCCATCATCTGCCGGGCCATCGACTCGACCAGATTGGCGGGCGGGTTGATGTCCTTGATCTCGACGCGCGTCATCTTGATGCCCCAGGGATGGGCGGCATCGTCGACGATCTTGAGCAGGCGGTCGTTGATCACGTCGCGGTTCGACAGCAGCTCGTCGAGAACCATGGAGCCCATGACGGAGCGGATATTGGTCATCGTCAGGTTGAGGATGGCGTTCTCCAGCCCCGACACCTGATAGGCGGCCTGCGGCGCGTTCAGCACCTGGAAGAAGGCGACGCCGTCGACGGCGACGGTGGCGTTGTCGCGGGTGATCACCTCCTGCGTCGGGACGTCGAGCACCTGCTCCATCATGTTCATGCGGGCGCCGACACGGTCGATGAAGGGGACGATGATGTTGAGCCCGGGGGACAGCGTCCGCGTGTATTTGCCGAAACGCTCGACCGTGTAGTTGAAGCCCTGCGGCACGGTCTTGATGCCGGAGAAGATCAGCAGCAGGACGAGGATGACGAGGACGGCGATGACGATGTCCAGTCCGGTAAAGGGCATGCGGGAGCCTCCATGGCGACGGCGACGCGAAAAGTCGCACCGTAGATTTAGGCGGAACGGAGAAATGTTACAATCGCGCCGAAGGCCTCCTCCGTTTGACGGGAGGACGATCGCATATCGAGGTTGCCCGAAGGGCCGGAGTGGGGGTCAATCCGTCAACGGAACGACTGCAGAACGGACGGTCGTCACACCCAGCCCTGCAATTCGCGCCGCACGATGGTCTCGATCACCTCCATCCCCTCATCGCTGTCGTTGAGGCAGGGGATGTGGGCGAATTTCTCGCCGCCGCCATGGATGAAGATCTCGCGGACCTCGCCGTCGATCTCTTCCAGCGTCTCGATGCAGTCGGCCGAGAAGCCGGGATTGACGATGGCGATGCGCTTGACGCCGTCCGCGGCGAGCTTCTCCACCGTCTTGTCGGTATAGGGCTGGAGCCATTCCTGGGCGCCGAAGCGCGACTGGAAGGTGGTGACGAGGCGTTTTTCGTCCCACCCGAGATGCTCGCGCAGCAGGCGCGTCGTCTCCAGGCAATGGCGATGATAGGGATCGCCCCTGTCCGCATAGGCCTTCGGGATGCCGTGATAGGAGGCCAGCACGATCTCCGGCTCGAAATCGAGCGTGGCGAGATGCTTTTCCATCGAGCGCGCCAGCGCGCCGATATAGACCGGCTCGTGGAAATAGGGCGGCACCGAGCGCACTGTCGGCATGTGCCGGATCTTCATCAGCGCGCGGTAGAGCTGGTCGTTGGCCGTCGCCGTCGTGGTGGCGGAGAATTGCGGATAGAGCGGGAACATGACGATGCGGCCGCAACCCTGGTCCATCAGGCTCCTCACGGCGCTCGCCATCGACGGATTGCCGTAGCGCATGCCGTATTCGACGGTCAGGCGTTCATCGCCGGCAAGTGCCGCCTGCAGCTTCTCCGTCTGGGCGCGCGTGATGGTGCGCAGCGGCGATTCGTCCCTGTCGCGGTTCCAGATCTTGGCGTAGTTGGCGCCGGATTTCTGCGGCCGCGTGGTCAGCACGGCGCCGTAGAGGATCGGGTACCAGGCCGCCTTGTTGAGCTCGATGACGCGCGGGTCGGAGAGGAATTCGCGCAGATAGCGCCACATCGACTTGTAGTCGGTGCCGTCCGGCGTGCCGAGATTGACGAGCAGCACGCCGACCTTGCCATCGCGGAGAGACGGATCCTCCCCGGCATTCGGTCCGGTCGCCTTCGCATCGATCGTCGTGGAGATGGACATGGCTCGCGCTCCCGGCACCGTGGCTGTGGCCGGAACCTAGATTTTCCACCGCAGCTTTCAATGGGCCGGCTTGACGCAGGCCCGTCCCTCAACCCGCATAGTCGCGCTCGTCGGCGATGACCTTGCCGTCATTGGGCAGGCTGCCATGGGCGGCGATCTCGACCGCGCCGCCGAGCTTGGTGATCTCGCGCAGCGACTGGGCGATCGCATCCGCATCGAGGGCGCCATCGGCGACCGGCTCGACGCGCAGGGTCATCGCGTCGAGCTCGCCGTCGCGCGAGACCACGAGGCGGGCGCGCGCGATCTGGCGATGGCGCGCGGTGAGCTCGGCGATCTGGCGCGGGTCGACGAACATGCCCTTGACCTTGGTGCGCTGGTCGGCGCGGCCCATCCAGCCCTTGATGCGCATGCCGGTGCGTCCGCATGGCGATTGCCCCGGCAGGACGGCGGACAGATCGCCGGTGCTAAGCCGGATCATCGGATAGGCGGGGTTGAGCGAGGTGACGACCACCTCGCCGACCTCGCCGTCGGGAACCGGGTCGCCGGTGCCCGGACGCACGATCTCCAGGATCAGGTCCTCGCTCAGGATCATGCCCGGATTGGGCGTGCCGTCCTCGGCCGCGCTCTCATAGGCGATGACGCCGAATTCGGCGACGGCATAGCACTGGAACACCGCGACGCCGCGGTCGCGATACTCCTCGCGCAGCGAGGGGAACAGGGCGCCGCCGGAGACGAGGCCGCGCCGGAAGGAGGAAAGGTCCCTGCCGGCCTGCGAGGCGCGGTCGAGCATCAGCTTGAGGAAATCCGGCGTGCCGGCAAAGACGGAGGGCTTCAGCATGGCCGCCGCCTCGACCTGCATTTCGGTATTGCCGGTGCCTGCGGGGAAGACGGTGCAGCCCAGAGCGCGCGCGCCCTCGTCGAGGATGAAGCCGCCCGGCGTCATATGATAGGAGAAGGCGTTGTGGACGACGTCGCCGGGCCGCACGCCGATGGCGAAGAAAGCGCGCGCCGCCTGCCACGGATCGGGGGAAGGTGGCTGCGGCTCCCAGAGCGGACCGGGAGACAGGAAGATGCGCGTGCCGCCGAGCGTGCCTGCGGGCACGAAGCCGCCGAAGGGCGGCGAGGCCGCCTGCATCTCCATCAGCTCGGGTTTGCGCAGCACCGGCAGGCGGGCAAGCGCCTCGCGCGAATCGACCTTTGCGGGATCGGTCCCGGCAAGCTGTCTGGCGACGCCCGGCGCCCCTGCCGCCATTTCGGCAACGAATGAAGGCAGCCGCGCAAAAAGATCGGCTTCGCGCGCCTCGGGCGTTCGCCGTTCCAACTCGTCGAGATGCTCGCCCACCTTGGTCCTCCCCTTCCTGTCCGGGGTTGTCGCATATGGAGCGTGCGCCAACCCAGTTCCCAACGCCGTCATCCTCGGGCTTGTCCCGAGGATCTGCCGCACGGCGGCGGTCAGCTACGAGTATCGACCTTTGCGCTGGATCCGCGTGGTCGCAACTCAACCAGCCGGAGCAGATCCTCGGGACAAGCCCGAGGATGACGGCGCGACCATCCGATTCCGCAGGCCATGTGGGATTCCTCTGCCTTCTTGTCGGAGCAGGATCATGCTCTCGTCTTTGGAGGACTTATCGCAGCACTGCGAGCGAGCGCGCAAGCTCGATCGCGGCGATGGCGCATCGGCGGCGGCCTGACCGGCCGTGCATCGGAGCGGGCGTCAGCCGACGGCGCCGCCCTGGCGCCGCAGGATGAATTGCTGGCCCGCCGCGCTGGTGCAGTTGAGCTGGTCGGTCGTGGCGACGGCGCAGTTGAAGCTGACCGCGCTCTGGCGGATGATCGACTGGCCGTTGATCTCGACGAAGTTCATGTCGCGGAAGGTGTAGGTCCCCTCGGACAGTCGTTCGCCGGAATCGGTCGCGATCGTCTGGAAGCGGCCGTTCGAGAAGGTGGTCAGTCCGGTTCCCGCCTCGTCGATCCAGGAACCTTCGATATTGCCGGTGGGACCGGAGGCGACCGGTCCGGTACGCGGCGCCTCGCGCGGCGTCATCTGACAGCCGGCCATTGCCAGCGCGGCAGCGACGCCGCCGGTTACGAGAATCGTGCGGGCGATAGTCATTGGCTCATCCTTCTCGTGCCTGCCATAATGCTGTCATTTGCCCGAAAAGCTTGGAAAAGCAAGCATTGGCGGTCCCGCAGAAGGCTCGCGGGCACCTTATCGGACCCTAATGTTGCGAAACTGCCAGAGGTTGCCGGCTTGTTCAGGCGTCGAGCGCCTCCAGCTCCTCGATCAGCTTCTCGATCATCGCCAGGCCCTTGTCCCAGAAGGCGGGGTCGGAGGCGTCGAGGCCGAAGGGCGCCAGCAGCTCCGAATGGTGCTTGGTGCCGCCAGCCTTCAGCATCTCGAAATATTTCTGCTGAAAGCCGCTCTCGGCGTTCTGGTAGACGGCGAAGAGCGAGTTCACCAGGCAGTCGCCGAAGGCATAGGCATAGACGTAGAAGGGCGAGTGGATGAAGTGCGGGATATAGGTCCAGAAGGTCTCGTAGCCGTCGCGCAGCCGGATCGCCGGCCCGAGGCTTTCCGACTGGACCTCCAGCCATAGCTCGCCGATGCGGTCGGCCGTCAGCTCGCCCTTGCGGCGCTCCGAATGGATGCGGCGCTCGAACTCGTAGAAGGCGACCTGGCGCACCACCGTGTTGATCATGTCCTCGACCTTCTGCGCCAGCATCGCCTTGCGCTCGCGGCGGTCGCCGGTACGATCGAGCAGCGAGCGGAAGGTCAGCATCTCGCCGAAGACGGAGGCCGTCTCGGCCAGCGTCAGCGGCGTCGAGGCCATCAGCGCGCCCTGGCGCGCCGCCAGAACCTGATGCACGCCGTGGCCGAGCTCGTGGGCGAGCGTCATCACGTCGCGCGGCTTGCCGAGATAGTTGAGCATCACATAGGGGTGCACGGCCGGAACCGTCGGATGGGCGAAGGCGCCCGGCGCCTTGCCGGGCCGCACCGGCGCGTCGATCCACGACCGGTCGAAGAAGGAGCGCGCGATCTCGGCCATCTCGGGATCGAAGCCGTGATAGGCCGACAGCACCGTGTCGCGGGCCTCGTCCCAGCCGATCACCGCCTGCGGCGCCTCGGGCAGCGGCGCGTTGCGGTCCCAGTGATCGAGCGCGTCCATGCCGAGCCATTTCGCCTTCATGGCGTAGTAGCGATGGGAGAGGCGCGGATAGGCCCTGCGGACGGAGGCCGCGAGCGCATCCACAACCTCGCGCTCGACCCGGTTGGCGAGATGGCGGGAATCGGCGATGTCGGAAAAGCCGCGCCAGCGGTCGGATATCTCCTTGTCCTTGGCGAGCGTGTTGGTGATCAGCGTGAAGACGCGCAGATTGCCCTTCATGGTCGCCGCAAGCGCCTCGGCCGCCTCGCGGCGCAGCGCCGGGTCGGCCTCCTGCAGCTTGTTCAGCGTCGGCTCAAGCGGCAGCTCCTCGCCGCGCACCTTGAAGCGAAGCGAGGTGATGGTCTCGTCGAAGAGGCGGTTCCACGCCCCCCTGCCGGTCACCGATTTCTCGTGGAAGAGCTGCTCGACCCGGTCCTCGAGCTGGAACGGCTTGTCCTTGCGCAGATCGACGATCCACGGACGGTAATGGGCGAATTGCGGGTCGGTGCCGAAAGCCTCGTCGATCACCGCGTCGTCGACCTGGTTCATCTCCAGCGTGAAGAAGAGCAGGTGCGCGCTGGCATCCGTCAGCTTTTCCTGGATGTCGCCGTAGAACTTGGCGCGCTGCGGGTCGGACGTATCGCCGGCGAACAGCAGCCCGGCATAGGCGCCGATGCGCCCCATCAGCTCCTCCAGCGCCTCGTAGTCCTGCACCGCCTTGCCGAGGCCGCCCTTTGCCGCCTCTTCCGCGAGCCGGCCCTTCCAGCGCTTCTCGAAGGCGATCGAAAGGTCGGCCGCCTTCTTCAGGTCGCTGCGAAGCTGGTTGGACTGCATCCCCGGATAGAGGTCGTCCAGGTTCCATTCGGGAAGCCCCTGCGTCGCCGTCTCCGCCGTCCCGGCCTGCGATGGGGCCGCGGCCAGATGCGCGCGGCGCCGGTCATCAATGCTCATTCTCGATTGTCCTCGTTCTTCCGCGGGAGCGGGCGCGACACTGCCCTAACTAAAGATTCACCGGCTTTCTTGAGCGCTTGTTTAGGGGAATGTGCCAGGGTGAACCAACGGTCTCGCAGCAACATTAGAGAGATTTCCGCAAAGTTCCATGGCAAGCCCCGTCCTTATCGTCGACGACGATCCGGTCCAGCGCCGGATCCTCCAGGCCGCGATCTCGAAGTTCGGCTACGAGGCGCTGACGGCGGAGGGCGGCGAGGAGGCGCTGCGGCAGCTCGACGCGCGCAGCGTGTCGGCGGTCGTGCTCGACCTCGTCATGCCGGGCATGGGCGGCCTCCAGGTGCTGGAGGCGATGAGCGAGCGCGGCATCGAGACCCCGGTGATCGTGCAGACCGCCCAGGGCGGCATCGACACCGCGGTGTCGGCGATGCGAGCGGGCGCCTTCGACTTCGTCGTCAAGCCGGTCTCGCCGGAGAAACTCCAGACCGCGCTCGCCAATGCGATCAAGGTCGAGACGCATGGCGGCGAGGCGAGGCGCAAGCGCAAGGGGGCCCCGGCGAGCCTCGGCTTTCGCGACATCGTCACCGCGAGCCCGGCCATGGAGCGCGTGCTGCGGCTGGCGCGCAAGGCGGCCTCGTCCAACATCCCGATCCTGATCGAGGGCGAATCGGGCGTCGGCAAGGAACTGGTCGCCCGCGCCATCCAGAGCGCCGGCGGCCGGGGCAGCAAGCCCTTCGTGACGGTCAATTGCGGCGCCATTCCCGACAATCTCGTCGAAAGCATCCTGTTCGGCCACGAGAGGGGTTCCTTCACTGGCGCCACCGAGAAGCATGTCGGCAAGTTCGTGGAAGCCAATGGCGGCACGCTGTTCCTCGACGAGATCGGCGACCTGCCGCTCGACGTGCAGGT
>CAYYZC010000049.1:8236-14769 GCA_964475605.1 uncultured Chelativorans sp. | reverse complement strand
GTAGCCTTCCGCATCTAGTCGCTGGCGTAAGTCATCTTTTGCTATGTTGACAAGAGCTTCATCGCCGAAGCGGCGCCTCGGGTGATGAGCTTTGTAAGTACAGTTTGCCACCAGTCGCCTTGCCGTCTCGCAAAGTGTCAGGGCAATCAAATGCATCGGCGACGGCAGTACACGTCGGATCTGGACGCCGTGAACGCATCTCATGATCTGCTGATCGGCACTATGCTGATCGGCGACCGCCTCTGGGTGCAGCTACCGTTAGCTTGGTGCTTGCAACGTCGGCTCGTTGCGTCAGTCGATCGAATGATCTCCGTAGGACGCATCATAGGCTTCCGTCAGGGCGTCCTCCAGCAGCCGCCCCTTCCGATAGCCCGCAAGAGGAACGGGCGCGTCACGCCAGGCATCAGACGCGAACACGGTTCCGGCTCACCCAGCACCGTGAAGACCGGCACGCGCTCAGCGTGAATTGGCAATCCGTAGTCCTGTTCATCATCGACAATACCCTTGGCGCGGATCTTCGCCGAGGCGATTTCTGGCATTCCTGCCGGCCTGCGCCATTGGCGCAGCGATCGGGCCGCAGCTTGCAACAGCTTCACTGATGCAGCTCGTGTCGGTGGTGATGTCGGTTGTCCTCTTCGCGATCTCCGGGCGACTCTTCTTCTCCTTCGTCATGGGGACGCTGGTTCTCTTCATTGCGCAATGGTGAGACCGGGCCATGCGACGCAAAAGTGCACCGATACGCTCCTCCGGCTAGATGCCCAGCTGCGGACTCGTAGCGAGGCACGGAAAAGCCGTCCGCTGCCGACAGGTCGATGCGCAGTCTCTCACAGAGCCAGTCGGCAAACTGCGAGATTGTACGGGAGCGCGACGAGGGAGCCTGGAACAGCTTCACCGCAAAATCCGGAAGACGCGGCAGGCCATCGGCGTCGTCCAGCACCCTGAGCCCTACCGGGACGGCGTTGTCCTTGAACACCGAGGTGCACCACCCTGCCTGCACCGCGGCAGCCAACGTGCCGTTGCTGGAACATGTCATGGCAAGACGCCAGCGTCTCTTTGCATCATCTAGCGCCTCGACCGCCCATCGGCGGAAGAGGCACCCCGGCTGGCAAAGCACGAGCGGCAGGGTTTCGAATGTTTGTGGCTCGAACCCAGTGGCGGCCGCCCAGACGGATTTCCCAGAATAGATGGAGATGCCGCCCTTGCCATCGGTGCGTGGAGACGAGAAGTGCGTCGCTTGTGGTCCGTTAGGCAGCATCGCCACCACCAGATCGTACTTGGTACCCAAATCTTCCAGAAGACAACCCGTAGATCCCGTCTGGATTTCGAGCTGGACGTTTGGATATCGTTCCAGGAAGGCATCCATCGCCGTAACCACGCATGTGGTTGCATAGTCCTCCATCAGGGCGAGGCGAATCCGGCCCGCGATTTTCTCGGAGCGAATACCTTCGATCGCTGCATCGATGGCCGCCACGATCTCCCTGGCATAGGCGATCAGGGACTCCCCCGCAGGGGTGAGGCCTGGAGGTCGTATGCCACGGTCGAAAAGTGGCGTGTCGACGATATCTTCCAGACGCTTGATCTGCATGCTGAGCGTCGACTGCGTGCGGTTGAGCAAACGAGCGGCGCGGCTGAAGCTGCCGGTCTCGACTACGGTGACAAACGCCCGCAGTAGTGTTGTATCAATGTCGCGCATCCAATATATCTAACGTATTATTGGAAAAAGATACAATAATTGCTCTGCCCAAAAGCGAGGATTCGAACGGTCGAAACGCCTGTACCAGGAGCCGGTGAGGAAGGATGATGCCCGGATGATGACCATGTTCCAAGTCGATGCATTCGCCGACCGTCTGTTCACTGGCAATCCGGCCGCAGTCATTATCGTCGAACGGTTTCCGGAAGCAGGTCTCATGCGGGCCATCGCAATGGAGAATAATTTGTCCGAGACCGCCTTCGCCTGTCGGGAAAGAAATGGCTGGCGACTGCGGTGGTTCACGCCGGTCAGCGAGGTCGACTTCTGCGGTCATGCAACGCTCGCCACCGCTCATGTCCTTGTGGAGGAGCTCGGTATTGCCGGAGAAATCGAGTTTCTGACGCGAGTTGGCTCCATTACTGTCTCGCAATCTGGCGACCTGTATTGGCTTGACCTGCCGGCCTTCCCGCCAGCGGAGATCGGCACCGACGAAGCCCGCGTTCGCGCTTTGCTCGATCAGCCTCCGATTGGGATGTTTAGGAGTTTCGAGAATCTGTTCGTCGAATTGCGCGATCAGTCAGCGGTCGAGACATATGCGCCCGATCTCGGCGCGGTCGCGGCATTTCATCCGTCGGGTCTCGTCGTCACGGCGCGCGCCGCGGGAGAATGCTACGATTTCGTATCGCGATATTTTGCGCCCACATACGGCATTCCGGAGGACCCGGTGACGGGATCGATCCATGCGACGCTGATGCCATACTGGGCCGCAAAACTGCATCAGAACAGTCTTACTGCCCGGCAGCTTTCCGCCAGGGGCGGAACACTCCAATGCCGTATGGCAGGCGACCGTGTGCTCGTTGGCGGCCGAGCCATCACCTTCATGAAAGCGCAGCTTCGCCTAGGCGATCCGGAGCGCGTATGACGTTGTCTGCGCCTCCCCGTTCCATTCATGCCGAGACCGCTTTACCGACATCGATCCGCAATGGCTCCGACACTTCGTCGGTGGCGATCTTTGCCTCGAGCCCGTCTGTCGGAATCGCCGTTTCCTCCTTGTAGCGCTCGACGGCAAACAAGGTTGTGTAACGGATGACGTGAGGATCGTGTTCGAAGAGGCGGTCGCAGGTCGCTTGATACTCCTCCATGTCGATGAAGTTGCCATGGAGGATCGCATCCACTTCACCGGTTACGCCATAGGCGAGTGTGATCGCCGGTTCACGACGGATCTTGCGCGCAAGGGCTTCCCTTTCTTCACGCGCTTGGCTCCTAGTCACCACCGTGATGATGGCCCTGATACCCCTTTGCAGCTTTCCCGGGTCGGCGAGATAGACGCAGCGCCGCAGATGGCCACTCTTCTTCAGACGCTGAACGCGACGAAGGCAGGTCGAGGGTGTCGAACCAACGCGGTCGGCAAGCTGGGCCTTTGTCAATGCGCCCTCACGCTGAAGCGCATCGATGATCCTGAGGTCGAGCCGGTCCATGGCGAAATAGCCTCCCTGCGCATTTGAGGGTGGTCAATTACTCCATAATTTCGAAGATTTTGACCACTTCGGTCAAGGCCCATTCCTACACTTGAGCCAACATTTTTGAACGCGGGGGGACTGCATGAATACCGGGATACGAGGGCTCGCATGGTGTTTCACCTTCGTCATCCTGGAGGCGGCGCAGGCTGTGTTCTTTGGAGGCGTCTTCCAGCGCATGGACGCGTTCCTGGTCGGATCGCTTGTATTCGGCCTGAGCACGGCGGCCACTCTGGCATGGATGTGGGCGGTGGACCGCAGCCAACTTATCCACGCTTTCAGCAATAGCGCTGCGCTGGTCGGCATGAATATCAGCGCAGCTGGCGGCTGGCTCGCCTATCTCACAGCGATCCAGTTGGTGGAGCCGGCCGTCTGCTTCGCGATCTTTTCCGGGGCCGTTCCGCTAGCCACGCTGGTTGCGGCGAGGTGCGGCGTGGCCGAAGCGACTGCCGCACGAAACCGATTGGAGTCTTGGGCCTACGTCACGCTGTTGTTCGGGCTGTTGGTGCTAGTCGGGGTAACGGTCTCGGGAAATTCGGGCTTCGTTCGCGGCGGTCTGTTTGCCGCGATGGCTGGCTTGGCATTATCAGCGGTTTCGGGCGCTCTCATCGCCGTGATGTTGTTTTATTGCCGCCGCCTGGATCGCGCCGGCGTGGGCCCTGTCGCGCAATTCGGCTTGCGCTTCCTGCTTTATATCTTCCTCTCGATTGGGGCAGCTACGTTCGGTCTGGATGCGAAGGGGACTGTCACGCCTGCTGACATTGCGCTCGTCGTCTTCGTCGGGTTGTTGATCATGGCCTTTCCCATCTATGCGATGCAGAAGGCCGTCTCGCTGGTGTCTCCGCTGACCATAGGCGCCGTAACCGCGCTCGGGCCACTTTTCGTCTTTGTCTTCCAGTTTGTGGAAGGTCGCGTGGCCTATTCGCCGGCGACGATGTTGGGTCTGGGAATCTACTTTGTCGGCGCCATCGGAGCCAGTCTTGGTGCGGCAAGAGTCGCCCGTGCACCGTACGGGCATGAACCGGCGATGCATGCGGGGCGCATTTCGGGAGAAGGCATTTCGGACATGGTGAACAGGCATAACACCAGGCTTGCGCTTGATGAGGTCCGTTCAGGCGGCAAGCGCAATCCTGGGAAGAGTGGCTAGCAGGGAGCAGTCGCGCCTCGCCCATGGTTCCGGCAGATAGAGCCGCCACGCAATCGGCAGGCTCGCCTCTCGTTCGCGATCGACAGGCTTACGGCTACCTGGCAATTGTCCTGCATGCCGAGTTGACCGCTATATATTGGCGCGCGACGCCGAGCGCATGCCCCCCGTGCTCCTGCCCATCCATCGTCCTCAGCCGCCTACGTGAATCAACAGCCAATCATGCTCTCAAGACGAGCGAATATCGCTACTTTTCGTTTTGTGACTCAGTAAGAATAAAAGCCGCTTGCGTGCGGCAGCCACGTCGAAAGCGACGGAAGCAGTGTCAGCATCGTCAGCACGATCAGATGCGCGATCATGAACGGCGGCATTTCTTTTACGAGTTCGCTGACATTGAGTCTTACAGTTGACGAGATGACGAACAGCAGTGCGCCGACCGGCGGCGTGATCAGTCCGATCGTCAGGTTCACGATCACGATCATCGCGAACTGGAACGGGTCGATGCCGAGACTGTGCGCAATAGGCGAAAGGATCGGCACGAGCACCATCACACCGGGCAGCGGGTCCATGAACAGGCCGAACAGAATCAGCAGCAGGT
This sequence comes from uncultured Chelativorans sp., assembly GCA_964475605.1. Classification (GTDB taxonomy): domain Bacteria; phylum Pseudomonadota; class Alphaproteobacteria; order Rhizobiales; family Rhizobiaceae; genus CAYYZC01. The sequence goes on along the minus strand of CAYYZC010000049.1, from coordinate 9,820 downwards.
TCACGGCGAACAGAAAGACGATCGGGCTCAGTTTCCAGCCAGAGATTATGTCGGCAAGCGTCTGCGGAACGCTCTCGATGATCAAGACCCACGCGAAAGCGCGGGCGGCGGCCAGGATGACGAGCACCGAGACGCTGACGAGTGCGGCGCGCAGGATGATAGCTGGCAGATCGCGCGGCTTGAGGGACCTGTAGACGAACATTCCGCACAGCAGCGCGTAGAAAACAGCAACCACCGATGCTTCGGTCGGCGTAAAGACGCCGCCCCGGATGCCTCCGATGATGATCACCACCAGCATCAGGGCCGGAATCGCCAGGAACGTTGTCCGCACCATTTCGGCGAGCGCTGGCCTTGGTTCGCTCGCGCGGTATCCCCGCTGGCGGCAGACGTACCAGTTGGCCGCGCAAAGCATTGCCGTCATCACGAGTCCCGGCATGATCCCGGCCATGAACAGTCCGCCGACCGAAACTTCGCTGACCTGCATGGCATAGAGGATCATGATGATCGACGGCGGGATGATCGGGCCGATCACAGCGCTCGATGCTGTCAACGCGCCGGCGTAGGATTTGTCGTAGCCGCTTTTCTCCATCATGCGCACCATCATCGCGCCGGGGCCGGCCGCGTCGGCGAGAGCCGACCCGGAGATGCCCGCGAACATCGTCGACGACAGCACGTTCGCATAGCCCAGACCGCCACGCAGATGACCGACGAACTGCGAGGCGAAGCGCAGCAGGACGGTCGTCATCGCGCCTCCGGTCATCAGCTCGGCGGCGAGGATGAAGAACGGCACGGCCATCAACGGGAAACTGTCCAGGCCGGAGAACATCTCCTTGACCACGACAAGCATCGGATAGCTCGATCCGAACCAGACGGCCAGTGCCGCCGAAATCGCGAGCGAAAACGCGACCGGAACGCCCATGAGGAGAAGAACGAAGAAAGAGGCGAAGAGGATTGTCACCATGGCCGTGTCCGAATCTCGTCCATGTCAACCGCCGTTCGTCGGAACATCGTCCGTGTTCCCGCCCGTCGCCACGTAGTCCTTGAGAACCAGCAGGAAGTGAACGATGAGCAGCGCAAAGCCGACCGGCATGGCGGCATAGATGGTGTAAAAGGGAATTCGCGTCGCGGGCGTCAGCTGGCGACCCATGCGCGACATGTAGTCATGGCCGAACCATGCCATCCCCGCGAAGAAGGCTAGCAAGAGCATCGAGACGACCATGCGCAGCGCACGGCTTGCACGGTCCGGCACGAGGTCGTGCAGATTGGTTATCGCGACGTGTCCGCCCGAGCGCAGGACCAGCCCCGCGCCGAGAAACGTCATCCAGATCATCAGGTAGCGGGCGACTTCTTCCGCCCAGGTTAGCGAGAAGTTGGTAAGATAGCGTAGCGCGACATTGGTGAAGACGATCACCGCCATCGCGGCCAGCATCAGCAGCACCAGCCATTCATTGACCGTTACGAAATTACGCTCGAACGTTTTCATCGTTTCTCATCTCGAAAAGGGCCGGCACGGCCAAAGCCGTGCCGGCGGCACCTGCGGCGGTCGGCGCAGGGCCTTTATTCGGTGGCGATGATCCGTTCGAC
>CAYYZC010000049.1:0-8136 GCA_964475605.1 uncultured Chelativorans sp. | reverse complement strand
CGGCCGCGACACCATAATGCGATGTCGGAGCCAGCGCATAGCCGAGCTTGATCTCCTGTTGCGCGAATGCCGATGCGGCGAGACCCGCCAGTGTCGCGGCAGCAAGCGCGGCGCGAACGAATTGTCTTCTCGAATGCAGCATTATCTTTCCTCCCTTTTGTGATTGTCGTGCGAGAACGTCTCGGCTCGCCCGCTATCCGGTTACGGCTCCTTCATTGGCCGGGCTGGCGAGAGCGGCGAACTTCGCCAGCACGCCGCGCGTGTAACGAGGGGCCGGCTGACGCCAATTGTCTCGCCGTCTTTCGATCTCTTCCGCGGAAACGTCGAGTTGGAGCAACCGACGACCGGCGTCGATCGTGATCTTGTCGCCCTCCTCGACCAGGGCGATCGTTCCGCCGACAAACGCCTCCGGTGTGACATGGCCGACGAGCATGCCCCACGAGCCGCCGGAAAAGCGTCCGTCGGTGATGAGGCCGACCTTGTCGCCGAGCCCGCGGCCGACGATCGCCGAGGTTGGCGCGAGCATCTCCGGCATGCCTGGGCCGCCCTTCGGGCCGAGATAGCGCAGCACGAGCACGTCGCCCGGCTGGATCGCGCCGGAAAGAATGGCGTCCAGCGCGGATTGTTCATCGTTGAACACGCGCGCAGGGCCGATGATGGAGGTTGATTTCAGGCCGGTGATCTTCGCAACGGCGCCACCCTCCGCCAGATTGCCGCGCAGAACCGCCAAATGGCCTTGCCTGTAGAGCGGAGCATCGACGGAGCGCACCACATCCTGATCGGCTGGCGGTTGGTCGGGAAATATGGCGAGCTCTTCCGCAATCGCCCTGCCGGTGATGGTCAGGCAGTCAGGGTTGAGCAGCCCGGCGTTAAGCAAGAGTTTGAGCACTTGGGGAACGCCGCCCTGCCGGTGCAGGTCGACCGCCATATAGCGCCCGGAGGGCTTGAGGTCGCAGATGACCGGAACCTTGCTGCGGACGCGTTCGAAATCCTCAAGCGTCCACTCGACTTCGGCTGCATGGCAGATGGCCAGATAGTGGAGCACCGCGTTGGTGGAGCCACCCGTCGCCATCACCAGCGCGATGGCGTTCTCGACGCTTTCGCGCGTGATGATATCGCGCGGCCTAATGCCCTTCCTGACTGCCTCGACCAGAACGGTTGCCGAAGCGGTCGTAGAATCCAGCTTCTCCTGATCGACATTGGCCATCAGTGAAGAGCCGAGCAGCGACATGCCTAGCGCCTCGAAGGACGAAGCCATCGTGTTCGCCGTGTACATCCCGCCGCAGGCGCCGGTTGACGGACAGGCGTGCCGCTCGATGCCCTCGAAATCCTCCAGGCTCATGAGGCCGGCCTTGATCGCGCCGACGGCTTCGAACGACGAGATGACCGACAGGTCCTCGCCCTTCCAGTTTCCGGGCTTGATGGTTCCGCCATAGACATAGATCGCCGGCACGTTCGCGCGCGCGATGCCGATCATGCCTCCGGGCTTGTTCTTGTCGCACCCGCCGATGACAAGAACGCCGTCCATCCACTGTCCCTGTACCGTGGTTTCGACGCAATCGGCGATCACCTCGCGTGAAATGAGGGAGTATTTCATGCCTTCGGTTCCCATCGACATGGCGTCGGAGATGGTGGGTACACCGAACATCTGGGGATTGGCGCCCGCTGCCTTGATCGCCCCTGCGGCAGCATCCGCAAGAGGCTGGATGCCCGCATTGCATGGCGTGATCGTTGAGTGGCCGTTGGCAATCCCGATCATCGGCTTGTCGAAATCCTCGCTTCGATAGCCGAGCGCCCGAAACATCGCCCGATTGGGCGAACGTTCGACGCCTTTGGTGATAGTGCTCGATCGCAGTTCCTGCGGCACTGGCTACCCTCCCGCGGTTGGCTGGTAAGGCAGCATAGGTGGCAGAGGACTAATTCTGGAAATCTATTTATTATATGATATTAGGTTCCATTTCATATTAATGAGGTCGCTATGGAACTGCGCCAGCTTCGCCATTTCGTCGCTGTGGCCGAAGAACTTCATTTTGGCAGAGCGGCGGAACGCCTGCATATGACGCAACCTCCGCTCAGCCAGAGCATCCAGGCGCTGGAGGCTGATCTCGGCGTGCAGTTGTTCTTCCGCACCAAGAGAACGGTGCGGCTGACGCCGATTGGAAAGGAGTGGCTGCCTTTTGCCAAGCGTGTGCTGTGCGAAGCGACGGCACTTCCGGAACTGGCGCGGCGCCTGTCACGGGGCGAGGTTGGTACGCTGCGCATGGCTTTCGTCAGCTTCGTTGGCTACAGCTTCCTGCCGCGGTTGGTCAGCCGGTTCAAGCAATCGTTCCCCGAAGTGGAAATCGATCTGAACGAAGCAACCAGCAACGTACAGATCGACAGCTTGCTTGCAGGCGAACTCGATATCGGCCTGATGATCCCACCACCGAACCGAGCCATGCCGGCACCCCTCGGCTATGTGCCGATCACCTCGGAAGAACTGGTCGTCGCTATGCCATCCCGGTGGATGGATGCCAGCGATCCCGCGAACCAGAATGGCACCGTCTCGTTCGAGAATCTGAGAGACAGGCCGCTTGTCCTTTTTCCCCGAACAGGAGCGCCTGTTCTTCATGATCTCGTCACCCGCTTATACGCTGATCACGGGGCGCAACCCGTTATTGGCCAGCGCGCGATGCAGATGCAGACCATCATCAATCTGGTGGCCGAGGGAATGGGACTGTCGTTCGTGCCGGGTTCCATGCGCAGCCTGTCGCCGGCCGGTGTTTCCTATCTGCGGCTGCGGGAAAGCGCCCCCACGATCGAAGTGGGGATGGGCTGGCGACCAGAAGATGCTTCGGAGGTGGTCCGGAAGTTCGTCGTTTTCGTTGAAAGCGAAATGGTGAGATCGGTGTAAAGCCTACTCGACTTGCGGGATCCCGATGAGTGAGATGTAAAGGACGCTTTACATGGAGTGCCTTGGCGACGAAAGACACCCTCGCCGCGCTTGCGCGGAGCATGATTCCCGCCTTTCTGAGCTGTTGGCCTATGCGCTGGTTCTGGTGACCTCACTGCGCTTTCTGGGAGGTGATATTGACAGCGGCACGTGGCAATTGCGACTACGCTTGTGCCGATGATTCCGGTCATCCTCCTTTGCTGCTCAATCATCGGTGTCATTCGCCGGCTGGATGAAATGTCGGCGTTCGCCGTCTGGCCAGTCATGTGCGGGCTCTGGGTGGCAGGGCTCGTCGTGGGGTACCTGCGCTACAGATTAACAGTCGCATCTAGGAATTGCGGTTGCAGCGAGGTTGGTCCCAATCGGTGTTGGCTGCTCGGCTCGACGTATCGCGCCAGACGATCAATGCTTTGGAGCGGGCGCGCTACGATCCCGGTTCTCCGCTGGCATTCAGGATCGCAAGCCTGTTCGAACTTTCAATCGAAGATATTTTCCGCACATGACGCTGACGATACAGGCGGAAGCTAAATCGGATTTGACTTAGGCAAGTTCCAGGCGAAGCGCCTCCTATCGTCGCCGATTCGAAAGAAGATGTTCAAGGAATACGATTGGCACAATGGCCTGTCGGCCCCCTATCCTCGCGCTTCCACGCGCCGTGGCGTGCTGGACCTTTGCAGTCCCGAGGCGGCAGGAAATCAAGTGTGCGACGACAATGAAGATAACGTCCTGTTGGGCCGAATTCGGACGATCGCGCTTTCCGGTGCTGATTTCACCCACATTGACCCTTTGATCCGGCATTTTCGGGCCCGGTATATGAGGCGTGTATTTCGGCGGGCCCTATTCACTCTTGCCGCACCCTGGACGGCAGGGCGTCGCAGACATCGGGAGTCGAGATCCGGTCCGCCGAAAGGATGAACGATTGACCTATCAGAATTTCAATCACGGGCATTTAGCGGGATATCAGGCTTTGCTCTTAGACATGAACGGGACCTTCATGTTCGGCTATGACCGTTTCGGGGACGCCGACTATTTCGAGACCTATCGGGCACTTGGTGCAAACGGTATCGACGCATCGACAGTGAATCGCATGGTGTCGCGGTTGGTCGAGGAGATGGCCGATCTCTACCACGATCTTTCGTTCCAAGAGGACTTTCCAACAGTCTCCCAGACCCTTGGTCGGCTATATCCCAGGGAAGCGCCTCAACAGCTGGCCTGGATCGAAGAGGTCGTGGCCAGGCACGAGATCGGCCATATACCTGAAGACCACATCCAAGTGCTTTGGGCACTTTCACGAACCCACCGGCTCGGGCTAGTGACGAATATCTGGTCACGCAAGGATCTGTGGCTTCAGGCGTTCGAGGCTCGGGGGCTGGCGGACGTTTTCGAGGTAATGGTCTTTTCGTCGGACCATCGCTGCATAAAGCCGTCTTCCGCCCTCTTCATGACGGCAATCCAGGAACTGGGAATTTCACCCTCCGATATGGTGTTTATCGGCGACGATCTTCGGCGCGACATGATTGGCGCGCACAATGTGGGCCTCTCCAGCCTGTGGATCGACATGAACCCAGGTGTCGATGCCTCTCCCGAGGAATGCTTGCCTGACATGCGGGCCGACAGCCTGCTGCATCTCGATCCTGCCGGACGGTTTGGAAAGGAATCCGGCAACGGCCGGATAAAAGCAACGTGCACGTAAGATCGGCGTCGGCTTTGACATCCCGGCCTGTCCAGATCGATGAACTCGAGAAAACACGCATGAAGGATATAGATCTCCCATTCGTTACTCTCGATGTCTTCTCCGACCGACCTTTCAGCGGTAATCCGCTGGCTGTGTTTCCGCAGGCCGAGGAACTCGACGACACGACAATGCAGGCGATAGCCACCGAGATGAACCTCAGCGAAACCGTGTTCATCACCGGTTCCGGTGAAGAGATTCCGCGTTTGCGCATCTTCACGCCGAAGGTAGAGCTCCCCTTCGCGGGTCATCCGACCATAGGGGCCGCGTTTGCGCTTGCTGGACGTCGAGACAGGGCCTTCTGCGCCGATTTCCGGATGGAAACCAACATGGGTATCGTGCAGGCTCGAGTTTCGCCTGATGCCGACGGTGCTCCCACAGTCTGGATCGTAGCGCCCGGCATTCCGCAAGGGGGGAGCGTACCGGAGCCAGCAGTCGCGGCGGCGGTGCTCGGTATCCTCGACACAGAACTGGTCCACGCGCCGGAAGTATGGGGAGTGGGGGTGCCCATGACCTTCATCGCTGTTGCCGACCGCACGGTGCTTTCCCGCGCCGCAACGGAGATGACGGTTTGGAACGCCACCTTTCGCGGCCGGCCGGGGCATCAGCTTTATGTCTTCACGATGGACGACTGGATCAACGGGCAGGATGTATATGCTCGCGTATTCGCGCCCGGTATCGGGATTGCGGAGGATCCTGCGACCGGAGGAGGAGCAGTGGCACTGGTCGGCATGCTGCAAGGATTGGCCGGAGTTTCTGAAGGCCAGCGGCGATGGACGATACACCAAGGGCTGGAAATGGGCCGCCCGAGCAGACTGCTGCTCGATGCCGAGTTCGAGGGCGGGTTCATATCTTCCATCCGTCTCGGTGGGACGGCGGTGCCGATGACGCAGGGGAGGCTACGTGCTCCCGACAAGGCAATATCAGCGTCGGCCACTCGATGAGAAACGTCGTTCGTTCGCGAGGACCCGGTCACCGGTATTAGGGGGCCGCAACGCCTCGTTCAATAGAGGAAGCATGCGATGCTGAGCATCTATCTTGCAACGCTCGCCGGAGTGGTGCTGGCCCAGATCTCCCCGGGCCCAAATCTGCTGGCAGTTGCTAGCGCCGCGCTTGGTCAGGGACGGCGCGTCGCGCTGTTCGTTACGCTGGGCGTAGCCACCGCGATTTTCGCATGGGTTTCCATGGCTAGCTTCGGCCTTGCCGCATTGTTCACGGCATTCCCCTCGATGTTGACGATCATGAAGATGGTCGGAGGCCTCTATCTGAGCTACCTCGCCGCGAAAGCACTTCGTTCTTCGTTCGGGGGTGGTCGTCGCCTCATTATCGATACCGGTCAGGCGGCTACATCCTCGATGACGGCTTGGCGTAAAGGCCTGCTCGTGAATCTGACGAACCCGAAATCCGGACTGATGTGGTGTGCAGTAACAACCCTGTTGTTCGGAGCGGGCCTTTCCACCTGGCAAGTACTTGCCTTCGCGCCGGTCGGCTTCCTCTCCGCGCTTGCAGTTTATGGCACGTACAGCATCCTCTTCTCCATGGGCGCAGTCAGGGAAAGCTACGCTGCGGTTGCGCGGATCGTCGAGGGCGGATTCGGCCTTGCATTCGGCGTGCTTGGCGGATCGCTTCTGCTCTCAGGGTTCCGCGACCTGTCCAGGTAACATCGATTATTGCCAGGACGAGAGTGGGAAACAGAAGCAAGCTCGGAACCTGCACACGGAAAATTCAGGTCGAGGATTTGAATCACGGCGTTTCTGGCGACCTGCTTATCACCAATCGTTGCTGATCGCTGGCGCGGCGGTGCGTCATCTGTGGGCATGCACACTGGCGGACACCGGATGGCGCAGCGCAATCTGGGCGAGCGTGATCTCGTCAAAGCGCATGGCGAAGAGGGTCGCGGCCTCCGCCATGGTATCCACCATCACGGCGTTGGCGTTCTTTTCCACCAGGCACTCGGCGTGCTCGCTGCGATTACCGATGGGGTTTGATTGGACGAAGGCGGCAGCTACCGCTAGGATGATGATGATGGAGCGTCTGCCATTGCTTACGCCGGCAGAGGAAGAAGGCCTGCTGCGCGAGGCCGGGTTCACTGACGTAGAGCTTTGTTACGCCGCCTTCTCCTTCCGAGGCTGGGTCGGAACATCCGGCCAGCCTGGACGGTTTTCAGGTCCATCTTGACGTCGGGTGAGAGGCGGCCAACCTCGGACGCGACGTTGGGCCAATGCCAGAACCCAGGGCGACCATGGCCCGCGCGGCTTTGCGCCGTGGGCCTCCGCGCCTCGTAGTAGGCATACCGGGCCGTGGCTCTGGAGCAGGGTGCGCGCGCCGCTCCTTCAGCAACGGCGGACCTATCTTCGCTTCTCGATCCAGTCGGTGATGGCGCGAAGCATCGAGACCTTGCTGCCTTCTTCAAGTGCTGCGCAGTGGATTGATGATCTCCACCCCGGTAAAGTCCTTCTCATTGTCGGTGATGACAATGCAGCCGTTGGCTTCTGCCACGGCGGCGATGATCGTGTCGAGCGCGCTCCTCGGTCGGCCAGCGGCTTTCCCATCGGCCATCAGCCGCGCCCAGATCAGTGCTGCAGACTCGTCGAAGGGAAGTATGCGCCCTATGAAAAGCGCTTGGGGTCCCTCGGGACCTACGAACCAGTCCTCCAATTCGTTTCGCCGTTTGCCTGCCGGCTTTTCGAGGATGCCGCGTCGAATCTCTGCGACTGTCAGGGAGGCAATATGGAGATCGTCGTCGTTCTGTTCGGCCATCCACGCGAGGAGAGTTTCCGACGGGGACGGCTTGGTGACGTTGCTGATGATATTGGTGTCGAGCAGGTATCGCATCAAATGTCGATGTCCCGCCCTTCCTCGCGTGAGCGCGCAAGATCGAGGTCGGCGCCGACTAAAGGAGAGCGGCGGAGCGCGCGGAGGATGCCGCCCTTCTTCGACCCATCGCCGGCCATGCTCTTGCTGACGGTCGAGCGAAGGTGCGAGGCTTCGGGCGTATCCTCGGCGAGTCGCTTGGCGAGGGAACGGATCAACTGCCGATCTGAGTTGCGGCCGAGTACTTCGAAGCGCGCCAAACCCTTATCGCTGAGGCGCGAGCGGTAGTTCTGAATTGCGCGTCGCTGAGAGCTTCCCAAGGTTGATCTCCGAGAATGTTTCCAGTAATATATCCGGGCAATGCGCAACATGCAAGGTCGCGATCCCGCGCGAAGCGACAGGACTCAAGGAGTCGATTCTGTGCTGAACGGAAAGATGAGGATGGAGAGGCCGGTTGGCGAAATTTCGCCAAAAGCGCGCTGTGGCACGCTGGAGCGCGCATTCTCGTGCTTCCCCCCTGCTTCCCCGCTTCGCGAAAATAGGCCGAGGAAGCAACAAACGCCCCGTAGGGCGCTTGCTAAGTACTTCAAATCATTGCTGATTTTTGGAGCGGGCGATGGGATTCGAACCCACGACCCCAACCTTGGCAAGGTTGTGC
>CAYYZC010000048.1:0-14863 GCA_964475605.1 uncultured Chelativorans sp. | reverse complement strand
TCCGCGATCTGGCTGGTCTCGTCCTTGGACTCGTTGAGCGGGATGCGGATCTTGCCGCAGGGCGAGGTGATGGCGCGGCTGACAAGGCCGGTGATGCGGCCGTCAATGTCGAAGAAGTGGATCTGCCTGAAGCCGAACAACTCGCGGTAGAAATCCCACCACTTGTCCATATTGCCGCGATAGACATTGTGGGTGAGGTGGTCGAGATAATAGAAGCCGACGCCCTCCGGCCTCGGGTCGCGCTCGCCCAGCCATTCGAATTCCTCTTCGTAAGCCGAGCCCTTCTCGCCATGGCGCTCGATGAAATAGAGCAGCGAGCCGCCGATGCCGACGATGGCCGGAACGTCGAGCGCCTTGTCGCTTCCCTCATAGGGCGTCGCGCCCTTGGCGACGGCATGGTCGAAAGCATGCTTCGCATCGACCACGCGCCACGCCATGGACGGCGCGCAGGGGCCGTGCTCGCCGACGAAGCGCATCGCATGCGATCCCGGCTCGGCATTGACGAGATAGTTGATGTCGCCCTGCCGCCAGACGGAGATGTTCTTCGTCCGGTGGCGCGCGACTTGCGAGTAGCCCATGCGGGCGAACAGGGTATCCAGCTTCTCCGGCTCAGGATGGGCGAACTCGACGAATTCGAAGCCGTCGGTGCCGGCCGGGTTGTCCTTCGAGATCTCGGCGGGCGGTGCGTCATGCGGGAACGGACCCATTTTCGTCCTCCTTCGCTGCGTCTGACGAAGCGGAATTATAACGCGCGACGGCCGCAACGGGCTTGCATATCCCGGCGTTTTTCCGGCATAGCATGCACGTAAGATGCATGAAGCGAGCAGATATGATGATCAATGCGCAGATCGACGCGTTCGACCGCAAGATACTGTCGCTGCTCCAGCAGGACGGGCGGCTGACCAATAGCGACCTGTCGGAGCGCATCAACCTGTCGCCCTCGCAATGCTCGCGCCGGCGCCAGCGCCTGGAGGATCAGGGGCTGATCAGAGGATACCGCGCCGTGCTCGACCGTGACCGGCTGGGCTTTCCGCTCGTCAACATGGTCACGGTCACGCTGGCGACCCACAACCGCGACAATGCCAGCCGCTTCGCCGAGCTCCTGTCGCGCCTGCCGCAGGTCCAGGAGGCCCACGCGCTGACCGGCGAGATGGATTATATCCTCAAGGTCGTCACGCCCGACCTGAGATCGCTGGCGTCCTTCGTCAACGACGTGCTGCTGCCGCACGAATCGGTGCAGCACGTGAAGACCGCGATCGTTCTGGAGACGCTCAAGGAGACCGGGGCGCTGCCGCTCGGCTGACCGCGAGGGCTGAAAGGATTAAAGGCTTCGTACGAGCTCCGCGGCGACGCCGTGATGCCGCAATCGGGTATGGGATCGGGACTGCGTTGCGGATAAGCTTCGTCCAGAGACCGGCGCAACATGAAACGGTCTTCCAGGAGGAAATCATGACGACGGGAAAGCTGAAGAAAATCGCGCTTGCGGCCGCGGTTTCGGTCGCGGCATCGGCTGCGGGGACGTCCGCCTCGGTCGCGCAGGAGGTCACCTTGCGCCTGCACCAGTTCCTGCCGGCGCAGGCCAACGTCCCGGCCCATGTGCTCGACCCCTGGGCCGACAGCGTCGAGGCGGATTCGGGCGGGCGCATCAGGATCGAGCGCTATCCCGCAATGCAGCTCGGCGGGACGCCGCCGCAGCTCATCGACCAGGCGGTGGACGGCGTCGTCGACATCATATGGACTGTCGTCGGTTACACGCCGGGCCGCTTCCCGCGCGTCGAGGTCTTCGAGCTGCCCTTCATGATGACCAATGCCGAGGCGACCTCGCGCGCCTATTGGGACCTGTTCGAGAAGGAGATGAAGGACACCGACTTCAAGGATGTCCATATCATCGGCACCTGGGTCCACGGCCCCGGCGTCATCCATTCGATCTCGCCGGTCGCCAGCATGGCGGACCTCAGCGGCAAGAAGCTGCGCGCGCCGACCCGCGTCATCACCGGCCTGCTGGAAGAGCTCGGGGCGACTGCGATCGGCATGCCTGTGCCGCAGGTCACCGAGTCGCTGTCGAAGGGCGTGATCGACGGCTGCGTCATCCCCTGGGAGGTGACGCCGTCGCTCAAGGTTTCAGAGCTGGTCGGCAATCACACCGAGTTCGCCGGCGATCACGCGCTCTATACGACGGCCTTCGTGCTCGCCATGAACAAGGACAGATATGAGAGCCTGCCGGACGAGCTCAAGCAGGCGATCGACGCCAATTCCGGCCAGGAATTCTCCGCCTTCGCCGGGCGGGTCCAGGCGGAATGGGATGCGCCGGGCCGCGAGATCGCGGTCGAGCGCGGCAACAACATCATCGAGCTCGACGCCGCGGAGGTGGAGCGCTGGAAGGAAGCCGCCCAGCCCGTTATCGACAACTGGGTCGCCGAGATGGACGGCAAGGGCATCGACGGTCAGGCGCTGCTCGACGAGGCGCGGGCGCTGATCGACAAATATACCAACGCGCAGTAGCCCGGCGCGCGAAGACGGATCCGGGGCGGGTCGAAAGAACCCGCCCCGCTTGCATGGAGGAAGCGATGCAGGTCGCGATCGCCGGAGCCGGGATTGCAGGGCTCGCCGCCGCCCTGTCGCTGCACCAGATCGGCATCTCCTGCCGCATCTATGAGCGCTCGCCGAAGATCCTGCCGCTCGGCGTCGGCATCAATGTCCAGCCGCATGCCGTGCGCGAGCTGTCCGAGCTGGGGCTGGAGGACGAGCTTTGCGCCATCGGCGTACCGACGCGCGAGGTCGCCTATTTTTCCAGGAAGGGCAACCTCATCTGGTCGGAGCCGCGGGGCCGGTTCGCCGGCTATCGCTGGCCGCAATTCTCCGTCCATCGCGGCAAGCTGCAGATGATGCTCCACCGCGCCGTCGTCGACCGCCTCGGCGAGGATGCTGTGGTGCCGGAAGCCGAGCTGGTCTCCTTCAGGCAGGACGGCGGCAAGGTCGCGCTCAAGCTCCGCCGCGCCGAAGGCAGCTTCGAGACGACGCAGGCGGACTGCCTGCTCGCGGCCGACGGTATCCATTCCGCCGTCAGGCGGCAGCTCAACCCGCAAGAAGGCCCGCCGCGCTGGGGCGGCGCCGTGCTGTGGCGCGGGACGACCGTGGCAAAGCCGTTCCTCTCCGGCGCGACCATGGCGATGGCCGGTCACGAATGGCAGAAATTCGTTTCCTATCCGATCAGCACGCCCGACCTCGACACGGGCGAGGCGCTGATCAACTGGATCGGCGAGCTGAAATTCGATCCCGCCGCCGGCTGGAACCGTGAGGACTGGAACCGCAAGGGGGATTTCGAGGATTTCCTGCCCGCCTTCGAGGGCTGGCGCTTCGACTGGCTCGACGTGCCCGCGCTGATGCGCGCCGGCGGCAACTGCTTCGAATATCCGATGGTCGACCGCGACCCGCTCGACCGCTGGACGGAGGGTATGGTGACGCTGCTCGGCGATGCCGCCCATCCGATGTATCCGATCGGCTCCAACGGCGCCTCGCAGGCGATCCTGGATGCACGCGTGCTGGCGCGCGCCATCCTCGACCACGGCCTCGGCGAGGAAGCGCTCAGGACCTATGAGGCGGCGCGGCGCCCGGCCACGACGCGCCTCGTCATGGCGAACCGAGGCAACGGTCCCGACCAGGTGATGCAGCTCGTCGAGGAGCGATGCGGCGGCGATTTCGACGAGATATCGGGCGTGCTTTCGCGCGAGGAGCTGGAAGAGACGGCTTCCGCCTACAAGAAGCTTGCCGGCTTCGACGTCGAGGCGCTCAATGCGCGCCCGCCGATCCTTCCGCCGCAGGGTCCGGCAAGGCCGGCCGCGCGGGCGATCGGTCATGAAGCATAGAGGCGGCGATGCCGGCCGGTTGCCCTCGCGCCGGCGAGCGATTAGAGAAAACCGTCCCCGGGGGTGGAGGAATCAATCATGAAACGGTCGGCGGCCATCGAATGGCTGGCGCGTGCGCTTGCCATCATCGGCGGGCTCGGGCTCGTCCTGGTCACGCTGCTGACGGTGGTCAGCATCACCGGCCGCGCGCTGATCGGATGGGGGCTGGGCCCGATCCCCGGCGATTTCGAGCTGGTCGAGGTGCTGACCGCCTTCGCCATCTTCGCATTCCTGCCCTGGTGCCAGGTCCAGCGCGCCCATGCGACGGTGGATGTCTTCACCAGCTTCTTTCCCGATCGCGTCAACCGCGTCATCGACCTCCTCACCGAGCTCCTGATGACGCTCGTCATCGTCCTCATCGCCTGGCGGCTCTGGTACGGCATGCAAGACAAGATCCGCTACCACGAGACGACCTTCATCCTGCAGTTCCCGGTCTGGTGGGGCTTCGCCGCGGCGATGATCGCTGCCGCCATCGCCGTCGTCGTCTCCTTCTACATGCTGGCCGTGCGCATCCGTGAGGTCAGGACCGGCCGCTCGGCCTTCGCGCCGACGCAAGGGGGAATGCATTGAGCAATCTCGAGCTCGGGATCTATTCGTTCCCCGCCCTGCTGCTGCTGATCTTCCTGCGCATTCCGATCGGGCTGGCGATGCTCCTGTGCGGGCTGGTCGGCACATGGCTGATCATGGGCTCCTGGTCGCCGATCCTGTCGCGGCTCAAGGGCGAGACCTATTCGACCTTCTCCAGCTATTCGCTGTCGATCATCCCGCTGTTCCTGCTGATGGGCCAGTTCGCGTCGCTCGGCGGCATGTCGCAATCGCTGTTCAAGGCCGCCGAGGCATGGCTCGGCCACAGGCGCGGTGGCGTTGCCATGTCGGCGATCGGCGCCTGCGCGGGCTTCGGCGCCATCTGCGGCTCGTCGCTGGCGACGGCCGCCACCATGGCCCAGGTGGCGCTGCCGGAGCTGCGCCGCTACGGCTATTCGGGCGCGCTCGCCACCGGCACGCTTGCCGCCGGCGGCACGCTCGGCATCCTCATCCCGCCTTCGATCGTGCTCGTCATCTACGCCATCCTCGCGGAGCAGAACATCGCCAAGCTGTTCCTCGCCGCCTTCGTGCCGGGGGTGCTGGCGGCGATCGGCTACATGATCGCCATCTCGATCTACGTCCATCTGTGGCCCGAATCTGCCGGCAACAGCCCGCGCCGGCCCTATCGCGAGCGCTTCCGGGCGCTGGTCGACGTGTGGCCTGTGCTGCTGATCTTCCTGGCCGTCGTCGGCGGCATCTACACCGGCATATTCACGCCGACGGAGGCTGCGGCAGTGGGTGCGGCCGGCACCGGCCTCGTCGCCTTCCTGAACGGCGGGCTGACGCGCAAGACGCTGATCGAGTCGGTCCTGATGACCGCCTCGGCGACGGCGATGATCTTCTTCATCGTCTTCGGCGCCGCCTTCTACAACAGCTTCCTGGCGCTGTCGCGGATGCCGAGCGAGGCCGCCGCCTTCATCACCGGCCAGGGCTTCAATCCCTGGATCGTGCTGACCGCGATCCTCATCCTCTATCTGATCCTCGGCTGCTTCATGGATTCGCTGTCCATGATCCTGCTGACCATCCCGATCTTCTTCCCGATCGTCAGCCTGCTCGATTACGGCCTGAATCCGGAGGAGTTCGCGATCTGGTTCGGCATCCTGGTGCTGATCGCGGTCGAGCTCGGGCTGATCACGCCGCCGGTCGGCATGAACCTGTTCATCATCAATTCGATGGCCAGGGACACGCCGATCCTGCAGACCTATCGCGGCGTCGCGCCCTTCGTCGTCAGCGACGTCCTGCGCACGATCATCCTGACCGTCTTCCCGGCGATCTCGCTGTTCATGGTGCGCTGGCTTTATTGAGCCCGCGGCTTCAGCCGCGCATCTGCCGGATGAGGCCGTAGAGATTGGTGCAGCGTGTGCCGGAGCGGCAATAGGCGAGCACCGGTTTCGGCAGTTCGTCGAGCGCGCGCGCCTGGTCGGCGACGTTCTCCTGCGTGATCTGGCCGCTGACCACGGGGATGAAGCGGAACTCCAGCCCTGCCTCGCGCGCTGCCGCCTCGACCTCGTCATGCGGCACCGCGCCGTCCTCGGTGTCGGGCCGGTTGCAGATCAGGCTCCTGAAGCCGGCCGCCTTGATCAGCGGCACATGCTCGACCCCGACCTGTGGGGCGACCGCGTAGTCGTCGGAAATCTGTTTGATGTCCATGATGGTTCCTGTGGGGCTCGCGCTGCTGCATCGGCCAGAAAACCGGGATCGGCTTCCGGCAAGCACGATGCGGCAGATCCAAAAGTGTCAGAGCGTCCTTTGTGCGTCCGAAGAACGCACGGCGCCCCAAGCCCCTCTCTTCTGCCATCGCCGCGGCATGCGGGCAAGCTCAAGACGCGAACAGGCCGCCCGCCCGCGCCAGCTCCGCGAGATGGAAATCGCTGTCGCCGAAGCTGATGTCGATCATCGTCATGCGCTTGAAATAATGGCCGACGGCATATTCCATCGTCATGCCGACGCCGCCGTGAAGCTGGATCGCGTTCTCGCCGCACAGGCGTCCCGCCCGCCCGATCTCGGCCTTCGCGGCATGGATGGCCCGGCTTCGCTCCGCCGCGTCATCGTCCTCGGCCATCATCATGGCGAAGAGGGCCATGGAGCGCGCCTGCTCGATCGCCACGAACATGTCGACCGCCTTGTGCTGGAGCACCTGGAACGCACCGATCGGCACGCCGAACTGCTTGCGCACCTTCAGATAGTCGACCGTGAGCTCATGCAGCGCGCTCATGACCCCGATCGCCTCGGCGCAGAGCGCGGCGATGCCGGCATCGATCGTTCGCCGCAGCAGGGGCAGTCCGTCGCCGGCATCGCCGATCACGTCGTCGCGGCCGAGCACGACGTTCTCGAAGCCGATCTCCGCGGCGCGCCGGCCGTCCTGGGTGGGATAGCCGTGCCGGGTGACGCCCTCCTGCCTGGCATCGACCATGAAGATGCCGATGCCGGCCTCGTCGCGCACGTCGCCGCCGGTACGCGCGGTGACGAAGATCCGGTCGGCGCTGTCGCC
Source organism: uncultured Chelativorans sp. (assembly GCA_964475605.1). Lineage (GTDB taxonomy): Bacteria > Pseudomonadota > Alphaproteobacteria > Rhizobiales > Rhizobiaceae > CAYYZC01. Next base: position 7,882 of record CAYYZC010000048.1, on the reverse strand, counting down.
GTCGAGCACGACGCTCTTTTGCCCGTCGAGCACCCAGCCGTCGCCCCGGCGGCGGGCGGTGGTCTCGACATGGTGGAGATCGTAGCGCGAATGCCGCTCTGTATGGGCGAGCGCAAGCTTCAGCGCGCCTTCGGCGACGAGCGGGATCAGCTCGGCGCGCTGGTCGTCATTGCCGCCGAAGCGCAGCAGGCCGCCGCCCAGCACCACGGTGGCGAAATAGGGCTCGAGCGCCAGGCTGCGGCCGAGCTCCTCCATCACGATCATCGTCTCGACCGGCGATCCGCCGAGGCCGCCATCGGCTTCCGCGAAGGGAAGCGCCATCAGCCCCATCTCGGCATAGCGCGTCCACATCGCAGCGCTCCAGCCTTCGGGCTCCGCCATGTGGCGCTTGCGCTGCTCGAAGCCGTAGCCGTCGGCAAGCAGCCGGCGCAGCGAATCCCTGAGGATCGATTGCTCTTCGGAAAGGTCGAAATCCATGCGGGTCCCGTTCCCCTTGTGATTTCCACCCCTCCGGCCTGCCGGAGGGGTGGTTCAGCCTGTCATCGGCTCACAGCCCCAGCACCGCCTTGGCGATGATGTTCTTCTGGATCTCGTTCGAGCCGCCATAGATCGAGACCTTGCGGTGGTTGAAATAGGCGGGCGCCGCGGTCGCGGCATAATCCGGCTCGATCGGCGGCTCGTTGGCGCCGGCGATCGCCCCATGACGGTAGGGCAGCGCATGCGGCCCCATCACGCGCATGGTGAGGTCGGTCAGCGCCTGCTGGATCTCCGATCCCTTGATCTTGAGCACCGAGGACGCCGGGTCGGGCCGGCCGGTATTGCCGCGCCTGGCGTCGGCGGCGACGACGCGGAGCTGGGTCAGCTCCAGCGCCTTGAGGTCGATCTCCACCGCGGCGAGCTTCTCGCGGAAGCGCTCGTCCTCGATCAGCGGCCGCCCCGACGACATCTCCTTGGCCGCCAGCTCGCGGATGCGCGCCACGCGCTGCTTCGACATGCCGACGCGGGCGATATTGGTGCGCTCGTTGCCGAGCAGGAACTTGGCATAGTCCCAGCCCCTGTTCTCCTCGCCGACGAGGTTCTCCGCCGGCACGCGCACATCGGTCAGGAACACTTCGTTGATCTCGCGTCCGCCGTCGATCGTCACGATCGGCCGGACCTCGACGCCCGGTGTTTTCATGTCGACGAGCAGGAACGAGATGCCGACCTGCTTCCTGGCCTCCGGGTCGGTGCGCACGAGGCAGAAGATCCAGTCGGCATATTGCGCCAGCGTCGTCCAGGTCTTCTGGCCGTTGACGACATAGTGGTCGCCTTCGCGCACTGCGCGCGTCTTCAGCGAGGCGAGGTCGGAGCCGGCGCCGGGCTCGGAGAAGCCCTGGCACCACCAGTCGTCGAGATTGGCGATGCGCGGCAGGAAGCGCTGCTTCTGCGCCTCGTTGCCGAACGTATAGATCACCGGCCCGACCATGTTGACGCCGAAGGGCAGCGGCGAGGGCGCGGGGCACTTCTGCAGCTCTTCCAGGAAGATGTACTGGCGCATCGGGTCCCAGCCGGTGCCGCCATGTTCGACCGGCCAGTGCGGCACCGCCCATCCCTTCGCGTTGAGGATGCGCGTCCAGGCGACCATGTCGTCCTTGTCGATATGCTCGCCGTCGACGAGCCTGGCGCGGATGGTCTCGGGCAGGTTCCCGGCGAAGAACGCCCGCACTTCGTCGCGAAAGGCGATTTCCTCAGCGGTGAAACGAAGGTCCATCGCAGTTTCCTGAATAGCCGGGCGAGGCGGCCGACATCACCTTCAGGCGATCTCCAGCAGCCCCGCAGCGCCCATGCCGCCGCCGATGCACATGGTGACCACGGCGAGCCTGGCGCCGCGCCGCCTGCCCTCGATCAGCGCGTGACCGGCAAGCCGCGCACCGCTCATCCCGTACGGGTGGCCGAGCGCGATGGCGCCGCCATCGACATTGAGCTTGTCGGGGTCGATGCCGAGCCGGTCGCGGCAATAGATCACCTGGACCGCGAAGGCTTCGTTGAGCTCCCACAGATCGATGTCGTCGACCTTCAGCCCGTGGCGCTCCAGCAGGCGCGGCACGGCGAAGACCGGCCCGATCCCCATCTCGTCCGGCTCGCATCCGGCGACGGCGAAGCCGCGGAAGATGCCGAGCGGCGCCAGTCCGCGCCGTTCCGCCTCCTTCGAGCTCATCATCACGGAAGCCGCGGCGCCGTCGGAAAGCTGGCTCGCATTGCCGGCGGTGATGACGCCGCCCTCGCGCACCGGCTTCAGGCTGGCGAGGCCTTCCGCCGTGCTGTCCGGCCGCGGGCCTTCGTCATGGGCGATCTCGACCTCGCGGTGGGAGATCTCCTTGGTCTCCTTGTCGACCACAGCCATGCGGGTGCGGATCGGGGCGATCTCGTCGGCGAAGCGGCCGGCCTCGCGCGCCGCGCCGACCCGGCGCTGGCTTTCCAGCCCGTATTCGTCCTGGCGCTCGCGCGAGATGCCGTAGCGCCTGGCGACGATCTCGGCCGTATCGATCATCGGCAGATAGGTTTCGGGCTTCACCTCCATCAGCTTCTCGTCCATCAGCCGGAAGGTGTTGCGGTGGTCGTTCTGGACGAGGCTGATCGATTCCAGCCCGCCGGCGATCCCGATGGGGAGCCCGTCATTGCGGATAGCGTTGGCGAGCAGCGCCATCGACTGGAGCCCCGAGGAGCATTGGCGATCGATCGTGGTGCCGGCGACGCTGACCGGCAGGCCGGCGGCAAGCAGCGCGCGGCGGGCGACGTTGAACCCCGTCGTTCCCTCCTGCATGGCGCAGCCCATGATGACGTCCTCGACTTCGCCGCCCTCGATGCCGGCGCGCTGCAGCGCGTGGCTGATGGCGTGCGCGCCGAGCGTCGCGCCGGAGGTGTCGTTGAGGCCGCCGCGATAGGCCTTGCCGATCGGCGTACGGGCGGTGGAGACGATGACTGCATCGACCATGATCGACCCTTTCCTAGCGTCCGGCCTGATGGGCGGAGAAGCTGCCGCCGCTCTCGGCGAGCCGCTTCAGCAGCGCGGCAGGCCGGAACACGTCCTTGCCGGTGCGTTCGTGCCAGTATTCGAGCCGTTCGACGATCTTCCCGAGCCCTTCGGTGTCGGCAAAGAACATCGGGCCGCCCTTGCCGATCGGGAAGCCGTAGCCGTTGGTCCACACGATATCGATGTCGGAGGGGCGGGCGGCGATCTTCTCCTCGAGGATCTTCGCGCCCTCGTTGATCATCGGATAGAGCGTGCGCTCGGTGATCTCGTCGGCCGGTATCTCGCGCCGGTCGATGCCGGCGTCGCGTGCCTTCGCCTCGATCAGCGCCGTGACCTCCGGGTCGGGCGAGGGCGTGCGCGAGCCGTCCTCGTAGCGGTAGAAGCCCTTGCCGGTCTTCTGGCCGAAACGGCCCTGCTCGCACAGCGCATCGTCGATCACGGCCGTCTTGCCGAGCGCCTTGCGGTTGCGCCAGCCGATGTCGAGGCCGGCGAGATCGATCATCTGGAACGGTCCCATCGGCCAGCCGAAATCGGTGAACGCCTTGTCGACCTGGTCCGGGGTGGCGCCTTCGAGCAGCAGCGCCTCGGCCTCCGAATTGCGCGCGCCGAGCATGCGGTTGCCGACGAAGCCGTGGCAGACGCCGACGACGACCGGCACCTTGCCGATGCGCTTGCCGATGTCGAGCGCGGTGACCAGCACGTCCGGCGCGGTTCTGTCGCCGCGTACGATCTCCAGCAGTTTCATGACAGTGGCCGGAGAGAAGAAATGCAGCCCGAGCACGTCTTGCGGCCGGCTCGTCGACGCGGCGATCTCGTTGACGTCGAGATAGGAGGTGTTGCTGGCGAGGATCGCGCCCGGCCTGGCGACCCGGTCGAGCTTGCCGAAGACCTCCTTCTTGACCGCCATCTCCTCGAATACGGCCTCGATGATGAGGTCGCAATCGGCGAGGTCGGCATAGTCGGTCGTGCGCGAGAAGCGGGCCATGCGCCTGGCCTTCTCCTCCTCCGGAATCGAGCCGCGCGAGACGGAGATCGAATAGTTCTTCTCGATGGTCGCGAAGCCGCGGTCGAGCGCCTCGTCGCTCATCTCCAGCACCGTCACCGGCACGCCGCCATTGACGAAGGACATGGCTATGCCGCCGCCCATCGTGCCGGCACCGATGATGCCGACCCGGGCGATCTTGCGCGGCGCCACGTCCTTGCCGATGCCGGGCATCTTGGCCGCCTCGCGCTGGGCGAAGAAAAGGTGGCGCTGCGCCTGCGACTGGGTGCCGGCGACGAGCTCGAGGAAGAGCTCGCGCTCCTTCGTCAGCGCCTCGTCGAAATCGAGCATGACGGCGTTGCGCACCGACTGGGCGCAGGCGACCGGCGCATCGAGGCCGCGGGTCTTCTTCGTCGCCTCCTTGACCGCCGCCTCGAAGGCGCTCGGGTCCCGGCGCGCCGCGAGGATCTTCTCGTTGCGGTCGCGGACCGGGACATGCGGCTCCTTCGAGGCTGCTTTCTCCCGCGCGAACGCGATCGCAGCCGCGACGAGGTCGCCTTCTGCGATGCGGTCGACGATCCCGGTCTCCAGCGCGCGCGGCGCCTTGACGGGATTGCCCGAGACGATCATCGCGACGGCGATCTCCGGCCCGGTCAGCCGCGGCAGGCGCACCGTGCCGCCGGCGCCCGGCAGGATGCCGAGCTTGACTTCCGGCAGGCCGACGAGGGCAGATCTGTCGGCGATGCGGTAATGGCAGGAGAGCGCCAGTTCCAGGCCGCCGCCGAGCGCCGTGCCGTGGATCGCGGCGACGACCGGCTTGTCCATCGTTTCAATCAGCGCGCAGAGATCGCGCAGCGAAGGCGGCTGCATCGCCTTCGGCGTGCCGAACTCGGTGATGTCGGCGCCGGAGATGAAGGTGCGACCGGCACAGGCGATCACGATCGCCTCGACCGTCCCGTCCTCGCGCAGCTTGGTCAGCGCGGCATCGAGCGGCTCGCGCAGATGCAGGCTGAGCGCATTGACGGGCGGATTGTCGAGGGTCACCACGGCGACGTTGCGGTCGCGTGTGACGGAAACGTATTCACTCATTCAGTCGGGTCCTTCGGATCGTGTTCAAATGGTTGTCGCGCTCAACGGTCGAGCCCGTTGCCGGACAGGAAGGAGCGGATCAGCGCAGTCGTCTCGGCCGGCTGCTCGATGCTGGGTATATGCCCTGCTCCCGCGATGACCTCCAGCCGTGCGCCGTCGATCAGGTCGGCCATCGAGCGCACCAGGTCGGGCGGCGTCGCGCCGTCCTGGTCGCCGACGAGGCAGAGCACCGGCAGCCGCAGCGCACGCGTCGATTCCGTCAGGTCGGCATCGCGGATCGCCGCGCAGGTGCCGGCATAGCCGTCCACCGTGGTCCGCGTCAGCATGGCGCGGTAGCCGGTGAAATCGGCGTTCCCGGGGGCCCGATAGGCCGGCGTGAACCAGCGCTCGAGGATCGCGTCCGCCATCGCGCCGATCCCTTCATTCGTCACCGTGCCGATGCGCGCGTTCCAGAGCTCGTCCGTGCCGATCCTGTGCGCCGTGTCGCAGAGCACCAGGGCGCGCACGCGCTCCGGGTGCCGCGCGGCGAGGCTCTGCGCGATCAGGCCGCCGACCGAGACGCCGACGATCACGGCTTGCCCGATGCCGAGATGATCGAGCAGGCCGGTCAGGTCCTCGACATGGTCGGCGAGGCTGTAGGGCGCCGGCGTCGCCTCCGAAAGGCCGTGGCCCCGCTTGTCGTAGCGGACGATGCGGAAATCGCGTCCGAGCTCCGCCGCGACCTCGTCCCAGATGCGCAGATCGGTGCCGAGCGAGTTGGAGAAGACCAGCGCGGGACGTTCGTGCCTGCCGTTGTCCTCATAATGGAGGACGACGTCATTGACCCGCGCGAACAGCATCCCGGCTCCTCCATTCTGGCTACATACTACCGAGTATGTTGGATTCAGGATGGCCCGTCAATGCGCCCGCATCGAAGCCTCAGTCGAGCGAGGACCTCAGTCGAGCGAGGAAAGGTCGAGCTCGTCGTCGAGCGGCGCGAAATAGCGATCGACCGCCTCCTCGCTCACCGCGGCCAGCGCGTCGGGCTTCCAGGCCGGCGCATTGTCCTTGTCGATGATGACGGCGCGCACGCCTTCGTAGAAGTCGTGGCCTTCGCGGATGCGGGTCACGACACGGTATTCGATGCGCATGCATTGCTCGAAATCGGCCTTTGCGCCTTCCTGCATCTGGCGCAGCGCGATCTTGAGACTGGTGGGAGATTTCCGGCGGATCGTCGCGGCCTGCTTGTGCGCCCATTCGGCGCCGTCGCCGGTCTCGGCATCGAGCCGGTCGAGGATCTCCTCGACCGTATCGGCGTCGAAGCAGCGGTCGATCGTCCCCGTCAGGCCGGGAAGCGTCGGCTCGCCCGCCGCGCTGGCGGCCTCGTCCAGGGTCGCGTCGACATCGCCGGACTGCGCCAGCCCGTCGATGACGGCGTCGAAACCGGCCGCACTCGCAGCATGGGTGGCGATGCCCGCCCAGAGCGCGTCGGCCTGTCCGAGCCGCGCGCCGGAGAGCGCCAGCCAGGTGCCGAGCCTGCCGGGCAGGCGCGGCAGGAAATAGGTGCCGCCGACATCGGGGAAGAAGCCGATCCCGGTCTCCGGCATGGCGAACATCAGTCTCTCGCCCGCGACGCGATGGCTGCCATGGACGGAGAGCCCGACGCCGCCGCCCATGGCGATCCCGTCGACCAGCGCGACATAGGGTTTCGGGTAGCGCTTGATGAAGGCGTTGAGGCGGTATTCGTCGCGATAGAAGCGCCGCATCGCCGGGTCGCCCGCCTTGCCCCAGTCGTGGAGCTGGCGGATGTCGCCCCCGGCGCAGAACGCCTTCTCGCCGGCCCCGCGCACGATCACGACGTCGATGCCGCTGTCGGAAGCCCATTCGCGCATCACCGGATGGATCTCTTCGACCATACCGAGCGTCAGCGCGTTGAGCGCCTTCGGCCGGTTGAGCGTGATCACGCCGGCGCGGCCGCGCTTCTCGAACAGCACTTCGGGCTCTGACGTCATTTGCGGGTCCTCTCCTTTGCGATTGCGCGCAACATAGCGGCGCGGCACGGCGTGGGAAGGCGAAAAAATGCGCCGCCCGGTCTGCGCGAAACGCGCAACCGGTCCGGCGGCTCAGTCGAGGCGATAGGGGACCGGCCCGCGCAGGTTGCGGTCGATGACGAGGCGCCGCTTCAGCGGCGGCATGGCCCGCTGGACGCAGCTCGCACGCTCGCAGATGCGGCACGAGATGCCGATCGGATCGAAGGCGGCGCGGTTGTCGAGGTCGAGATCGTCGGCATAGACGAAGTCGCGCGCATGGGTGACCTCGCAGCCGACCGCGATCGCGTAGCGGCGCTGCGCGGCGCGGAAGCCGCGCCCGCCCTTGCCGACTTCCGTCGCCAGGCACAGATAGCGCACCCCGTCCGGCGTCTCGGCGAGCTGGCGGATGATGCGACCCGGCGTCTCGAAGGCCTGATGCACGTTCCAGAGCGGGCAGGCGGCGCCGAAGCGGGCGAATTGCAGCTTCGCCGCGCTGTGGCGCTTGGTGATGTTGCCGGCGCGATCGACGCGGGCGAAGAACACCGGCACGCCCTTGCGGCCCGGCCGCTGCAACGTCGACAGCCGGTGCGAGACCTGCTCGACGCTGGCGCCGAAGCGCGCCGCAAGCAGCTCCAGGTCGTGGCGCAGCTCGCGGGCGGAGGACAGCATCGCCTCGTAGGGCATCATCAGCGCCCCGGCGAAATAGTTGGCGAGCCCGATGCGGCAGATCTCGGCCGCCTCCTCGGTGCGGAAGCCGGCATCGCGCACGATCGCGGCGATCGGATCGGC
>CAYYZC010000047.1:2148-15478 GCA_964475605.1 uncultured Chelativorans sp. | reverse complement strand
CTATCTCGGCCGCTTCACCTCGTTCCGCCATGTCGGCGTCTTTCCCGAGCAGGCCTCTCATTGGCGCCATATGGAAAGGCTGATCGAGGGCGCCGGGCGGCCGGTGCGCGTGCTCAACCTGTTCGGCTATACCGGTCTTGCCTCGCTGGTCGCCGCCCGCGCCGGCGCCGAGGTGACGCATGTCGACGCTTCCAGGAAGGCGATCGGCTGGGCGCGCGAGAACCAGGAGACGGCCGGGCTCGCCGATCAGCCGATCCGCTGGATCTGCGAGGACGCGATGAAGTTCGTCGAGCGCGAGGCGCGGCGGCAGAGCCGCTACGACATCGTCCTGCTCGACCCGCCCGCCTATGGCCGCGGGCCGAAGGGCGAGGTCTGGCAGATCTTCGAGAAGCTGCCGGCGATGGTCGACGTCTGCCGCGAGATCCTGACCGAGAGGCCGCTTGCCATGGTGCTGACCGCCTATTCGATCCGCGCCTCCTTCTTCGCCATCCACACGCTGATGCGCGACCGGCTGGCCGGCATGGGCGGGGTGGTGGAATCGGGAGAGCTCGTCATCGGCGAGCGCTCTGCCGGGCGCCGGCTCTCCACCTCGCTCTTCTCGCGATGGGTGGCCTCATGAGCGGTAGCGAGAGCAGGATCGGCCGGCCGGGCCGGGTCAAGGAGGTGACCAGTCTCGCCAATCCGCTCGTCAAGGACATCCGCGCCCTGGCACTGAAGAAGAACCGCGACCAGCAGAACGCCTTCATGGCCGAGGGGCTGAAGCTGGTGATCGACGGCTTCGATGCCGGCTGGACGATCCGTATCCTCGTCTTCGCCAAGGCGGCGCGGGGCAATGCCGCGGCCGAGAAGGTCGCCGCGCGCGCCGTCGCCGCCGGTGCTCTGGTGCTCGAGGTCGGCGAGAAGGTGCTTGCGGCGATCACGCGGCGCGACAATCCGCAGATGGTGGTCGCCGTCTTCGAGCAGCGCTATGTCGCGCTCGACAAGGTCTCGCCCGCCGGCGACGACCTCTGGATCGCGCTCGATCGCGTCCGCGACCCCGGCAATCTCGGCACAATCATCCGCACGGCGGACGCGGTCGGCGCCAGCGGCGTCATCCTGGTCGGCGAGACCACCGACCCGTTCTCGCTCGAGGCGGTGCGGGCGACGATGGGCTCGATCTTCGCCGTGCCGGTGGCACGGGCCGGCGCGGCGGAGTTCCTCGCCTGGCGGGCGAAGCGGGATGCCCTTCTGATCGGCACACATCTCGAAGGCGCGGTCGACTATCGCGCCATCGACTATGCGGCAAGGCCATGCGTGCTGCTGATGGGCAACGAGCAGCAGGGCCTGCCGGCGGAACTCGCCGCCGGCTGCGACAGGCTGGCGCGCATCCCGCAGGCCGGCCGCGCCGACTCGCTCAACCTGGCGGTCGCGACCGCGGTGATGCTCTACGAGATGCGCAGAAAGGCGCTGCCGATGGCCGGAAAGGAAAGCGCGTGAAGGTGAAGCCCGGACTCTTCCACGGCGGCCTCGCGGCAGTCGCCGTGCTCGCCGACCAGGTCGTCAAGCGGCTGGTCGAGGCGCGGCTCGACATGCATGTGCCCGTCGAGGTGCTGCCCTTCCTCTCGCTCTACCGGACGCACAATACCGGGGTCGCCTTCTCGCTGATGTCGTCGATCGGAAGCCTCGGCCTGGCGGCGCTGACGCTCGCCATCACCGGCTTCGTGCTGTGGATCGCGCTGCGCACCGATCCGCGCCAGGTCATGGCGAGGATCGGCTTCGCGCTGATCGTCGGCGGCGCCATCGGCAACCTGATCGACCGGCTCTGGCTCGGCCATGTCGTCGACTACGTGCTGCTCCACGCCGGCGGCTGGTCGTTCGCCATCTTCAACCTCGCCGACGCCTTCATCACCGTCGGCGCGGCGATGGTAATCCTCGACGAGGCGCTGGCCTGGTTGCGAGGCCGCAAGACGGGCGACGGGCGCTCAGGCTGAGCCTGCAAGCGCCCGGAACGGATCAACCCTCGAGACGGGCCTGCGGGCCGGGGCGGGATGCAGGCACGCCGGCGGCGCGGCTATTCTCGTCGGGATGACGCCTTGCGATGCGGCGGTAGCGGCGCTGCCTGAACCAGGTCGCGACCGAGCCGAGGATCAGGCCGAGCACCAGGGCCAGGAAGAGATAGACGAAGAGCGGCGCGCTGACCGTCAGCGCCGGATTGCCGGGATTGAACGGATCGAGCGTGAATTCGGTCGGCGCGCGGTTGGCCACCGCCAGCGCGATCAGCACCACGGCGAGCGGGATGAGGACGACGATCGTGACGAAACGATTCAACATGCGGCATACGCGCTTTCAGGGATCTGAATATCTAGGTGCCGTGCCGGAGAAAGATAGGACCGGTCGCCACGCAACGGCGAGCCTGCCTCACTCCTTGGCGCCGTTGAGCCTTTCGCGAAGCTCCTTGCCGGTCTTGAAGAACGGCACCCATTTCTCCTCGACCTCGACGGATTCGCCGGTGCGCGGATTGCGCCCGATCCGGGCCGGCCGGTTCTTGACCGAGAAGGCGCCGAAGCCGCGCAACTCGACGCGGTTTCCCTCCGCCAGCGCCTGGGAGATCTCGTCGAGGACGGCGTTGACGATGTTCTCGACGTCGCGCAGGAACAGGTGCGGATTGCGATTGGCAAGAATCTGCACAAGCTCGGATTTGATCATCTGGAAGCTTCCCGTGTTTCAGCACGGCTTATTATCGAAATGATTTTCTTGGGTTTTCAGTCCCCGATGCCGCGACGGTCAGGTTGCCAGACCGACAGCAGCCCGTCAAGAAAGATGCGGTCGGCTCCAAGCTCGCGGAAGAGCTCCCCGGCCGGCAGCCCGTTGCCGAGAAGGCGTGCCAGGCTGTCGCCGAGCAGCCAGTAGCCGAGCAGGCTCGAATCATCGGCCGGTTTCCATTCCACCACCGACAGATCGGCATCGACGCCGCGCTCCTTCAGCCATGCGACGGCTTCGTCCTCGCCGCCGAGCGTGTCGACCAGCTTGCGCTCCAGCCCCTGCCGGCCGGTGAAGACCGATCCGTCGGCGACTGCCAGCACCTCGCCGCGCGACATCGGACGGCGGTCGTCGACGATGTCGACGAACCAGTCATAGCTGTCCATGACGAGCGAGCGCAGCATGGCGCGCTCTTCCTCGGTCGTCGGGTTGAAGGGCGACGGCTCGGCCTTGAGCTCGGACGACTTCACGCCGTCGAGGCTGACCCCGATCTTCTCCATCAGGCCGGTGACGTTGGGAAACTGCACCAGGACGCCGATCGAGCCGACGATCGAGGATTGGCGCGCGACGATATGGTCGGCGGCGCTGGCGATCATGTAGCCGGCGGAGGCTGCGAGCGTGCCGACCTGGGCGACAACCGGCTTCTTCTCCGCCACTTTGCGGACCGCCTCGAAGATCGCCTCGCCGCCGGCGGTGGTCCCGCCGGGCGAATCGATCGCCAGGATGACGCCCTTCACGGCGTCGGACTCGCCGATCCGCTCGATGCGGCGGAGCAGGTCCTCGTCCTCGATGATCGTCCCCTCGATGCGGACCTTGGCGATATGGTCCGTGGCGGCGCCACCGAGGCGGTCGCCCATCAGCCACATCGTGCTCGACGCGATGATGGCGCCGAGGAGCAGCAGGGCCGCCACGCGCCAGAAGGACAGTTTGCGCCTCAGCCGCCTGCGGTCGATGAGATCGTCGGCTCTCGTTGCCATGACAGCGTTGCTCCAGTTTGCACCGGAGGTCCTTCTAGATCATTCGCTTCGGCGTTTGAAGGCGCGAGATCCGCCCGGCCGGACGATCACGCCGATGTGCGCGCGGGGGCTTACGGTTTCATCCAAAAATTACCATATTGGGGTCTCACTGCCGGACCGGGGCACAGAAGCCGGCAAAATGCGTTCGGCATTATCCGGACGCAGGAGACGCGCGGGGTAGAATGACGCAGCCAGCCCAGGCGGCAGCTCGCGGTGCGCACGACGCACCGATCGGACTCGACCGCGGTCAGCGGGTCGAGAGGGCGTTCCGCCGTGCGCAGCGCCATTCCGGGCTCGTGCGCTCGCTCAAATTCCTGCTGCCGGGCATGGCCGTCCTGTTCGTCGCGGCCTTCATCGTCAGGTCCTACGTGCTGACGCCGGAATTCCTCGGCTTCTCGCTCGATTCCGCCATCGTGCAGGACGGCAAGCTGGTCATGTCCAATCCCAAGCTCGACGGCTTCACCGGCGACGACCGCGCCTATTCCATGTCGGCGGCCCGCGCGACGCAGCCGATCGGCAACACCAGCCGCGTCGACCTCGAGGAGATCGACGCCCGGCTTCCCTTCGATTCGAGGAACTGGGCCAGGGTCAGCGCGCCGAAGGGCGTCTTCAACCGCGAGACCAACATGCTGGAGATCCCGAGCGAGATGTCGGTGGTCACCGATGACGGGCTGAGGGCGCTTTTCCAGTCGGCCGTCGTCGATATCGACAAGGGAACGCTGTCGACCAGGGACCCGGTCACCATCGACATGAACGGCACCCGCATCGCCGCCGAATCCATGCAAGTGATTGACAAAGGCTCGCGGCTCATCTTCGAGGACAGGGTCCGTGTGCATATCGACGCCGAGCGCCTGCAGGTGGCGCGGCAGTCGGAAGGAGCCAACGATGCGAACTGATCCGACAAGGCGCCCCCGATCGCAGCCGCTCGCCGGCCTGACGGCGGTGCTCGTGCTTGCGCTCGCCATTCCGGCCGCCGCCCAGGAGAGAGGCCGGATGACCGGCATCAAGCTTTCCAGCGACGAGCCGATCAATATCGAGAGCGACCGGCTCGAAGTGTTCGAGAACGAGGGCCGCGCGATCTTCACCGGCAATGTCAACGTCGTCCAGGGCAGCACCACGATGCGCTCGGCCGAGATGACGGTGTATTACGACAACGAGGGCGGCGGCGAGGAGGAGAGCAGCGCTTCCTCCGCCGGTCCGGCCGGCTCGTCCGACATCGAGCGGATCGAGGTCGAGGGCAAGGTCTACGTGAAGTCGGAGAACCAGGTCGCCACCGGCGATGCAGGCACCTTCGACATGAAGACCGAGGTGCTCACGCTCACCGGCGACGAGGTCGTCCTTTCGGAAGGCGAGAACGTCATCGTCGGCTGCAAGCTGACGGTCCAGATGGCGACCGGCATGGCACGGCTGGACGGCTGCGCGACCGCGGAGGGCGGCGGCCGGGTCAAGATGCTCCTTCAGCCGGGATCGCGGGAATAGATCCTAAGTGGCGTTGGCGAGCATTTCCAGCAAGCTGAAGGGCTCGATCGCGCGCGAGCGGCCGAAAATGCCGTCCGATGCCGAGCGCGCGCGCTTCAAGGGCACGATGATCGCCCGCGGCCTGACCAAGAGCTACAAGGGCAGGCAGGTGGTGAGCGGCGTCTCCTTCGGCCTGCGCGCCGGCGAGGCGGTCGGTCTGCTCGGCCCCAACGGCGCGGGCAAGACGACCTGCTTCTACATGGTCACCGGGCTCGTTCCGGTCGACCAGGGCACGATCGAGATCGACGGCTTCGACATCACGGCGCTGCCCATGTACCGGCGCGCCCGGCTCGGGATCGGCTACCTGCCGCAGGAGGCCTCGATCTTCCGCGGCCTGTCGGTGGAGAACAATATCCGCGCCGTGCTCGAAGTGACGGAGCCTGTGCGCAGGCAGCGCGAAAGGCGCCTCGACGAGCTCCTCGAGGAGTTCCATATCGCCCATCTGCGCAAGGCGCCGTCGATCTCGCTGTCGGGCGGCGAGCGCCGCCGCCTCGAGATCGCACGGGCGCTCGCCTCCAACCCGAACTTCATGCTGCTCGACGAGCCCTTCGCCGGCGTCGACCCGATCGCCGTCCACGACATCCAGCAGCTCGTCCGCCATCTGACGGCGCGCGGCATCGGCGTGCTGATCACCGACCACAATGTGCGCGAGACGCTCGGCCTGGTCGAGCGCGCCTATATCATCCATGAGGGCCAGGTGCTCACCCACGGCCTGCCGTCCGAGATCGTCGGCAACCCGGATGTGCGGCGGCTCTATCTCGGCGAATCCTTCACCCTCTAGGGACCTTTCCGGCAAAGCGCAGGCCCGCTCCGGCGTTCCGCTAACCGCACGGTAAGCGGTTTTCCCTAAGGTCGTCATTGACAAGCAAGAGCCGGGCCATTTTCATCCCGGCCCTTTCGAAGGCCGCCGCGAGGTGCCGCGGCCGCAGGATGGCGAGCGGATCGATGGCATTGGGTGCCAAGCTGCAGCTCAGGCAGTCGCAGTCGCTGGTGATGACGCCCCAGCTGCTGCAGTCGATCCGTCTGCTGCAATTCACCCATGCCGAGCTCGAGCGCTTCATCGACGACGAGATCGAGCGCAACCCGCTGCTCGAGCGCGACGACGGGGGCGGCATGGACGACCACCCGCCCCCCGACCACGAGGCGCAGGCGCCCGGCGACGGTGCCGATGTCGACGACTGGATCCGCGCCTCCCCCGGCGCGACGGCCGAAACCATGTCGGCACAGCTCGACAGCTCCATGGAGAACGTGTTCCAGGACGATCCCGGCGTCAGCGAGCGCCCCGGGCCGGATCTCTCGGCGCAATGGAAATCGGCCGCGTCGGCGGCGCCAGGCGGCAATGGCGGCGACGACGGCTTCGACATCGAGGATTTCGCCGCCGCCAGGCCCAGCCTGCGCGACCATGTCGGCGAGCAGATCGCATTCACCTTCATCGACCCGCGCCAGCGGCTGATCGCCTCCGACCTCGCCGACGGGCTCGACGAGGCCGGCTATCTGCGCCTCGACCCGGCCGAAATCGCCGAACGGCTCGGCGCCGAGCCGGCCGAGATCGAGGCGGTGCTGGAGAGATGCGCGGGCTTCGACCCGCCCGGCCTGTTCGCCCGCGACCTCGCCGAGTGCCTGGCGCGGCAGCTCGAGGCGCGCGACCGCCTCGACCCCGCGATGCGAGCCATGCTCGACAATCTGGAGCTGCTGGCGCGACGCGATTTCGCCCAGCTCCGGCGCCTCTGCGGCGTCGACGAGGACGACCTGCTCGACATGCTGGCGGAGATCCGCAGCCTCGATCCGCGGCCGGGGCACGCATTCTCGGCCGGGCTCGCCGATCCGATCGTGCCGGACGTGCTGGTGCGCGCCGGCGCCGACGGCGGCTGGGCCGTCGAGCTCAATGCCGACACGCTGCCGCGGGTCCTTGTCGACCAGGCCTATTTCGCCATGGTCTCGGGCAAGGCCAGGGACGACGGCGAGCGCCGCTTCCTCTCGGACTGCCTGCAAAGCGCCAACTGGCTGACCCGCAGCCTCGACCAGCGCGCCCGCACCATCCTCAAGGTGGCGACCGAGATCGTGCGCCAGCAGGACGCCTTCCTGCTTCACGGGATCAGGCATTTGCGGCCGCTCAACCTGCGCACGGTCGCCGACGCGATCGGCATGCACGAATCGACGGTGAGCCGCGTCACCGCCAACAAATACATGATGACGCCGCGCGGCCTGTTCGAGCTGCGCTATTTCTTCACCGTGGCGATCGCCTCGGCCGAAGGCGGCGAGGCCCATTCCTCCGAAGCCGTGCGCGACCGGATCCGCGAGCTCATCGCCAGGGAAGACCCGGCCGAGATCCTCTCCGACGACACGCTGGTCGACATGCTGAAGCGCTCGGGAATCGACATCGCCCGGCGCACGGTGGCGAAATATCGCGAGGGCATGAGCATCCCCTCCTCCGTGCAGAGGCGGCGCGAGAAGCGGGCGCTCGCCTTGTCGAAAGGCTGATTCGGCCTACTTCCGCTAGGGAAGAAGAGGCTTCGTTGACATCGCAGGGGGAAGATACTAGAAGCCCGCCCGCATAGCGGAGACCCCGGCGGAAAGGCGCCGGGCTCCGCGCCACGCGCTGGAAGGCCGCGATCGGCCGGGTTCCGGCTTCGAGTCCGCCATTGATGCTTGTCTGACACGGTCACGGGTATAAGCTTGGCATCGATCCACCCGGCAATGAGAGAAAGGCATTTCTCAGATGAGCCTGCGCATCTCCGGTAAGAATATGGAAATCGGCGACGCTTTCCGTACGAAGATCGAGGAGCGGGTTGGCAATGCGGTCGACAAATATTTCGACGGCGGCTTCTCCAGCCGCATCACCGTCGAAAAGTCGGGCGCAGGATATTCGGCCGATTGCATGGTGCATCTGGATACCGGGATGGTGCTGCAGGCGACGGGCAAGGCGCACGACCCCCAGCTTGCCTTCGACGCGGCTGCCGAGCGCATCGAGAAAAGGCTTCGCCGCTACAAGCGGCGATTGAAATCGTACAGCCAGCAGCAATCGGCGGCGGAAGACATCGACTATCGCATCATGGCCCCGCTGCCGGACGACGATATCGAGATCGCCGACGATTTCGCGCCGGCGGTAATCGCGGAATCGACACTGTCGCTGCGCAAGATGACGGTCGCATCCGCGGTGATCGAGCTCGACACGAAGGACAGCCCGGTCTTCGTGTTCCGCAATGCAGGGAACGACCACGTCAATGTCGTCTATCGTCGTGCCGACGGTCATATCGGATGGATAGACACGGCAACGACCACGGCGGAAAGCCGGCACTAGGCTGTCACGGCCCATGCCGCCTAGGGGACAGCAGGCGGACACCGGAAGGCAAAGGGTAAGGACAATGGATCTGAGCGACCTCATCGAGGTTTCGGCAGTGATGCCGGCCTTGAAGGCCAATTCGAAGAAGCAGCTCCTTCAGCTTCTGGCCGAAAAGGCCGCCTCCGTCACCGGCCTGCCGGAACGCGAGATCTTCGATACCATCCTGCAGCGCGAGCGCCTCGGCTCCACCGGCGTCGGCAACGGCATCGCCATCCCGCACGGCAAGCTGGCCGGCATCGCGCGCATCACCGGCGTCTTCGCGCGGCTGGAGGCACCCGTCGATTTCGAGGCGCTGGACGATCAGCCGGTCGACCTGGTCTTCCTGCTATTGGCGCCCGAAGGCGCCGGCGCCGATCATCTCAAGGCATTGTCGCGTATCGCCCGCGTGCTGCGCGACGCCGATACGGTCGCCAAGATCCGCGGCACCAAGGATGCCGCGGCAATCCACAATCTGCTGGCGGAAACCCCCGCCTCCCACGCCGCCTGAGGACATTTCCCGCGCGGTGCCGCAGCCGGCACCGCGCCCCACGGTTCGTCTGGCCGTTCAGTGGGTGCTGAGCGGCGTCAGATCGTTCTGGATCGCCCCTGCCAGCGCGCTGGCACGCGCATCGGTCAGCAGGATCGGCGCACCATTGGCTGCAAACACCGCCCAAAGCCTGGTCCCGGGCGTGATCTCGGGGATGCCGGGGAACTTGCGGCGCAGCTCGTCGCTGTCGATCTCCCGGAGATAGGCGACCGTGCCTTCGCCCAGATGGGCGAGCTCGGCCTCGGTCAGAGCGGTGTGTTTCACCTGAGCTTCAGTCATATCAGCCTCCTACACTAAGCGGGGCGTCCAAGTGACCAACCCGCAGCAGAGCCGTTGGGTTCCGGTGAGGGCTCATTCAGTCTTTCACCGAAATGTTGATTTTCCGTACCAGCCGTTCCGGCTCGGGCCGGTCGAGATCGATCGAGAGCAGGCCGTTGCACAGTTCCGCGCCGGTCACCCGCATCCCGTCGGCGAGCAGGAACACACGCTGGAACTGGCGCGCGGCGATGCCGCGATGCAGGAACCGGCGTTCCGCCTCGTCCTCCTGGCGGCCGCGCACGACGAGCTGATTGTCCTCGGTCGATATATCGAGATCGTCCTGCGAGAATCCGGCCACGGCGAGCGTGATCCGGAGCTTCTCGCCCGCCCCGTTTGCCGCGGCGAGCTTCTCGATATTGTAGGGCGGATAGCTGTCGCCGGCCTTGGCGACCCGTTCCAGGGTCTTTTCGATGGAATCGAAGCCCAGCAGGAGCGGATTCGAGAAGGGCGTCATACGCGACATGGTCCATTGTCCTCTAAGAGCGACGTGGATAGGCGAGAACCCGGATGGCATTCCCGTCACCGCCCTTGATATGGTCGCCGGCGCAAGGCGATTCAAGAACTTGACGGGGCAGGACAAATCATGGCGGCAGGGCATCGCGTCATCATCGACACAGATCCGGGCCAGGACGACGCGGTGGCGATCCTGCTCGCCCTGGCGAGCCCCGAGATCGAGGTTCTCGGCCTTACCGCCGTCGCCGGCAACGTGCCGCTCGCGCTGACGGAGAAGAATGCGCGCAAGGTCTGCGAGCTCGCCGGGCGGCCCGACATGAAGGTCTTCGCCGGTGCCTCGCGGCCGCTGCTGCGCCGGCTGGTGACGGCCGAGCATGTCCATGGCCGGACCGGGCTCGACGGTCCCGACCTGCCGGAACCGCGGATGAGGCTGCAGGACCGGCACGGCGTCGACTTCATCGTCGAGACGCTGATGCGCGAGCCGGAAGGCGCGGTGACGCTGGTGCCGATCGGCCCGCTCACCAATATCGCGCTGGCGATGATGCGCGAGCCGGCCATCGTGCCGCGCATCCGCGAGATCGTGCTGATGGGTGGCGGCTATTTCGAGCAGGGCAACGTCACGCCTGCGGCCGAATTCAACATCCATGTCGACCCGCACGCCGCCGCACTCGTCTTCGCCTCGGGTGCGCCGATCGTGATGATGCCGCTCGACGTGACCCATAAGGCGCTGACGACGCGCCGGCGCGTCGAGGCGTTCCGGCGGCTCGGCACCCGCGTCGGCGAGGCGACGGCGGCGCTGCTCGACTTCTTCGAGCGCTTCGACGTCGAAAAATACGGCACCGATGGCGGGCCGCTGCACGATCCCTGCACCATCGCCTATCTGCTGGCGCCGGAGCTCTTCGGCGGCCGCCGATGCAATGTCGGGATCGAGACCGCCTCCGAGCTGACCATGGGCGCCACCGTGGTCGACTGGTGGGGCATCACCGACCGGCCGAAGAACGCGCTCGTCATGCGCGATATCGACGCGGACGGCTTCTTCGCCCTGCTGACGGAGCGCCTGGCGCGGCTTTAGGTCTTCCTGTCCTGCATGAAAAAGGCCGAGACGGCGAGAAGCAGCCAGCCGGCGATCATCCCTGTCCCGCCGGCGGGCGCGGCCATCGGGAACAGCCGCGCGCCGGCGAAATGGCGCATCAGCAGATCGCCGCAGAACAGCGCCAGCCCGGCCAGAATGACGATCGCCGCCGCCGCCATGACACGACCGCGACCGGCGAGGCCGAGGACGGCGAAGAGCGGCGCATGCGCCAGCATGAAGGAGGCGGCGGTCGCGACATTGCCGCCGCCGGCATGGGCGGCCAGCGCCGACAGCGCCACGCCGCCGGCGCCCGCAAGCCCGCCGGCGCAAAGGAGCAGGCGCCAGAGGATCATCGGACGCCATCCGCCATGGCGCGCTCGACCTCCTCGGCCATCGGGATCGACGGCTGGGCGCCGGGCTTGAGGCAGGCGAGCGAGCCGGCCGCCGCTGCCCGCGCCAGCGCCTGCCGGAGCGGCAGGCCCAGGGCGATGCCGGCTGCGAGATAGCCGCAGAAGGTGTCGCCGGCGCCGACCGTATCGACCGGCTCGACCACCAGCCCCGCGGCCGGGACCTCGCCCTCGGGCGTCACCGCCACCACGCCGTCGGCCCCGAGGGTGACGACGACGGTACGCCCGGTGCGGGCGACGAAGTCGCGCATGCGCGAACTGCGATCGGTGCCCTCCAGCCCGAGCTCGGCCGCATAGAGGTCGAATTCGGTCTCGTTGGCGATGACATAGTCGGCGAGCGCCAGCAGCCCGGCCGCGTCCTGACGATAGGGTGCGCCGTTGAGGATCGAGACGACGCCGGTCCGGCGCGCCGTCTCCAGGGCTTCGCGCACCGTCTGGATCGGGATCTCGTTTTGCAGCAGCAGATGATCGCCATGGCGCAGGTCGGCGGTCGCCACGTCGCCGGGCAGCAGCGCGCCGTTGCCGCCGGGGACGATGGCGATGACGTTCTCGCCCCGGCCGTCGACGAGGATGAGGGCGACGCCGGTCGCCGTATGCGTCTCACGCACGCCGGAAAGATCGATCCCGCCCTGCCTCAGCAGCGCCAGCGCCTCGTCGGCGAAGGAATCCTGCCCGACGGCGCCGACCATGCGGACATCGGCGCCGGCCCGGCAGGCGGCGAGCGCCTGGTTGGCGCCCTTGCCGCCCGGCGCGGTGGCGAAATTGTCGCCAGGCACGGTCTCGCCCGGCTCCGGCAGGCGATCGACCCTGGCGATCAGGTCGAGATTGATCGAGCCGATGACGATGATCACGCGAAAACCTCCGGACGGCCCGGTGTCCCGAACCCGAAATTCATACCGTTTGCGGGAGGCGTCCCGCGAATTTCGAATTCACCACATCAGGTCGTCCGGAGGCTAGTCGATTTGTCGGCGCGGCGGAATGCGCGAATTCAGGCGCCGGCCTTGCCCGCCTCCCAGCCGAGCATGGCGCGCTTGCGCGTCAGGCCCCAATGGTAGCCGGTGAGATTGCCGCCCTTGCCAAGGGCGCGGTGGCACGGCACCACGAAGGAGATCGGATTGGCGCCGATCGCCGCGCCGACGGCACGGCTCGCCCTGGGCGCGCCGATCTCGGCTGCGATCGACGAATAGGAGCGTGCCCGGTTCATCGGAATGCGCATCAGCGCCTCCCAGACTCGAACCTGGAAGTCGGACCCGATCAGCACGACCTTGAGCGGCTCCTCCGGGCGCCAGCGGCCAGGATCGAAGATGCGCTCGGCATAGGGCGCGGTCGCTGCCTGATCCTCCACATAGCCGGCATTGGGCCAGCGCTTCGACATGTCGTCCAGCGCCGCCTGCTCGCCGCCGGCATCGCAGAAGGCGAGGCCGGACAGGCCGCGATCGGTGACCATCACCAGCGCCATGCCGAATGGCGACAGATGCCAGCCATAGCGGATGACGAGGCCCTTGCCGCGCGACTTGTAGTCGCCCGGCGACATCGCCTCATGGGTGACGAAGAGGTCGTGCAGGCGTCCGGGCCCCGACATGCCGAGCTCGAAGGCGGTTTCGAGCAGCGGCAGGCCCTGGTCGAGCAGCCGGCGCGCATGGTCGAGGGTGATCGCCTGGAGGAAGGCCTTGGGCGACAGCCCCGCCCAGCGCGTGAACAGCTTCTGCAGGGCGGTCGGCGTCTGGCCGACATCGGCCGCCAGCTCCTCGAGCGACGGCTGGTCGCGGAAGTCGACGCTGATCTTCTCGATCACGCTGCGCACGATGTCGTAGTCGTCGCCTTGCGGCGTGATGTCGCGTTCGAGCGTCGTCGTCGGGCTATGCATGTTCATTGGCTTATGCCTCCTTGCAGGCGAATATCGCCTCTCGCAACCGGCATCGCCACCCGTTTCTTGCC
>CAYYZC010000047.1:0-2048 GCA_964475605.1 uncultured Chelativorans sp. | reverse complement strand
CGCCTGAAGGCGGCGGCAAAGCTCTCCCGGTCGGCCGGGTTGAGGAAGGAGCCGATCGGCACGCTCTGCCCCTGTCCTTCGACATTCATCGCCGTGATGCCGATCTCCTCGTGCCGGGAGACGCTGAAACGGGCCCAGAACGGGTTGAAGCGATGGGCCTGCGAGCGGCCCGACGGCGCGACCTTGACGATGTCGAGCGCGGTGCGCGACACAATCACCTCCTCGCGCACGCGCGCGGCACGGTAATTGGCGCGGAAGGCGACATAGAGCAGCAGGACGTCGAGCCCGAAGAAACCGAACACCGGCCAGGCGCCCATGGACAGGAACATGGCGCCGAAACTCAGCCAGATGAAGACCAGGATGCCCATCACGAGCAGAAAGCCGGTCCGTCCCATTGACCGGTGCGGCGTCAGCAGGGCACGGAAGATCGGCTGTTCGGCTAGCATTTCGGACATGGCGGATATTATAGGCGGCGGATGGCGAAGCAGAAGAGCGAAATCTTGTCTCAAGGGCAGACCGCACGCAGTCGTGAGCGCGCTGGCGGGGGCAAGCCGCGCAAGGCGGGGCGTGTGCGCATCCCCTATTCGGCCGACGAGGTGCGCGAGATCTTCCGCCGCTTCTCCGTCCAGCGGCCGGAGCCGCGCGGCGAGCTGGAGCATGTCAACGCCTTCACCCTGCTGGTCGCCGTCGTGCTGTCGGCGCAGGCGACCGACGCCGGCGTCAACAAGGCGACGCGGCCGCTCTTCGCCATCGCCGACACGCCGGAGAAGATGCTGGCGCTCGGCGAGGAGGGGATCGGCGACCATATCCGCTCCATCGGCCTGTGGCGCAACAAGGCGAAGAACGTCGCCGCCCTGTCGGCGGCGCTGATTAGCGACCATGGCGGCGAGGTGCCGACGACGCGCGAGGAGCTGATGAAGCTCCCCGGCGTCGGTCGCAAGACCGCCAATGTCGTGCTCAACATGGCGTTCGGCGAGCCGACGATGGCCGTCGACACGCACATCTTCCGGCTCGGCAACCGGCTCAAGCTGGCGCCCGGCCGCACGCCTGACGAGGTCGAGGAGCGGCTGGTCCGGATCATCCCGACCGACTATATGCGCCACGCCCATCACTGGCTGATCCTGCACGGACGCTATGTCTGCAAGGCGCGCCGGCCCGAATGCGAGCGATGCATCATCGCCGATCTCTGCAAGGCGGATGTCAAGACCAGCTCGGTGCCAGCGCCCCTGACGCCGATCGAGCCGATCGAGACCGCTCAGTAGAAGATGCCGCGCGCCATGATGGCGGCGAAGATCAGGATGAGCGGAAAGACCAGCGCCTGGCGGACAAGCCATGGCCGCACCTGCGCGATCTCGCTTTCCGGCACCAGGCCCTCGCCGCCTGCGCTCCATTTGCGGAAGCGCAGCGTCGCCGGCACCGAGAGCAGGCCGACGGCGGCGAAAGCCGCCATCTTGGCCCAGAACACCCAGTAATAGACGTAATATTCCCACCCGCGCAGGCCGTAGAACACCCGTCCTGCCCCGACCAGGACGATGAGGAGCGCGAGCCCGCCATACATGCCGTCGAGCTGCGCCACGCGGCGGGCATTCGCCTGCGTCAGGCCGGGCCTGACCGCCGAATACTGGATCGCGAAGACCGCGAACAGCATGAAGACCAGCAGATGATGCGCGATCGCGAGCAGGAGGTCGGCCATGATTTCATCCTCGGAAACGGTGTCGGGATTGCCTCTGCCGCCATAAGCTAGCACTGATCTTTCCATTGTCAAGATAACGCCCTGCGATCGCGACCGGGCCGTTCTTCGCCGCGGCACCGCCAGGCGGCGATATCCCCTCACGAAACAGGCGCAAAGCTTGGAAAAGGCCGCTTGCGGGCCTATATATCGAGCATAGCTGACTTCTAGATTCGGCGTCTTTCCGCCCAGCGCGCACGCCGCCAGCATCAGAACGGACCCAGATGAACGAAACGCCCGACTTGAAACCCGGCGATCAGGCCGAATACGGCGCCGAGTCGATCAAGGTGCTCAAAGGTCTGGACGCCGTCCGCAAGCG
>CAYYZC010000046.1:8347-15673 GCA_964475605.1 uncultured Chelativorans sp. | reverse complement strand
CGGGTCGTAGGTTCGATCCCTACATCACCCACCAATCTTTTCGCCCGGTTCTGCCCATCCTCGATCCTGCCGAACCCGCCTCCGGGTTTCCGGAGCAGGTTCCATCAAGCGACTATCCCTCTCACGGCAGGGCAATCGCATGTGCGGCGTGCGCCAATCCAGTTCCCGACGACGTCATCCTCGGGCTTGTCCCGAGGATCTGCCGCGCGGGTTAGCTGGGAATATCGGCGTTTCCCGAGGATGACGCCGCAACTCTCCGACCCCGCGAGGTCATATGCGATTGCCTTGCCTCTCGCGGGGACGTGCCGTGGTGCGGCAGCCCCTCAGTTCGGCGTGGAATGGAACCGCGACAGGAACGCTCGAAGCCTGTCGCTCTCCGGCGAGCCGAATATCCGCTCCGGCAGGTCTTCCTCGACGACCACTCCCTCATCGATGAAGACGACCCTGTCGGCGACGTCGCGCGCGAATGCCATTTCATGCGTCACGACGATCATCGTTGCGCCCTCGCGCGCCAGATCCTGCATCACGGCAAGCACTTCGCCCACGAGTTCGGGGTCGAGAGCGGACGTCACCTCGTCGAACAGGAGGACGTCGGGGCTCATGGCCAGGGCCCTCGCGATCGCCACGCGCTGCTGCTGTCCGCCCGAAAGCTGCTGCGGCTTGCGGTCCTCGAGGTTGCGCAGGCCGACCCGCGCCAGAAGGTCGATCGCGACGCTGCGCGCTTCCGCCTTCGGCTTCTTCTGTACGACCACCTGACCGATCATGACGTTCTCCAGCACGGTCTTGTGCTGGAAGAGGTCGTATTGCTGGAACACCATGCCGAAATGCGATCGGAAAAGCGCGAGCTCGCGCCCTTTGGGCACCGTCTCCTTCTTGTCGTAGTCGATGACCTGGTCACCGAGCCGCACGCTGCCTCCCGACGGGGTTTCGAGATGGTTGATGCAGCGCAGGAGCGTTGACTTGCCGCAGCCGGACGGTCCGATGATCGCGATGACCTCTCCCTTCGCCACATCCAGGGAGATGCCCTTCACCGCTTCGACATTTCCGTACTTCTTTCGGATTCCGGCAAGCTGCAGCAGCGGTCCCGGTTCGCTTCGCCTATCGGTCACGGCGCGCCTCCAGTTTCTTGGCCCACTGGGTGAGCGGATAGAGAATGATCAGATATGCAAGCGCCACCCCGGTATAGACCTCGAGAGGACGGTAGGTGTCGGACACGATGAGATAGCCGGTATACATGAGATCAGGCACGGCGACGACGTAAAGCAGCGAGGTGTTCTTGAACTGTATGGTCGACTGGTTGACGAGGGGAGGGACCATGCGGCGGAAGGCCTGCGGAAGGATGATATGGCTCATCATCTGCCAATAGGTCATTCCGATGGCCTGCGCGGCCATCCACTGGCCCTTGTCGATCGAAACGATACCGCCCCGAAAGATCTCGGTCGCATAGCAGCCCATGTAGAGCGAAAGGCCGATGCCCGCGGCAAGCCATGCGGGGATTTCGACGCCGATGACGATCGGCAGGGCGAAGTAGAACCAGACAATCTGGACGAGGACCGGCGTGCAGCGGAAGATTTCGACATAGACATGGATCGGCGTGGTCAGCCACCAGCGATTGGCGAGGAGGGCGACGCCGCAGAGCACGCCGATCACAAGGCCGCAGACGACCGTTCCGAGCGCATAGGCGAGGGTGACCAACAAGCCATTGAGCCATAAGGCCTCATAGCCGAAGACCACCATGTTGAAGTTCCATTCATACATAGTCGCGTCCTCTAAAACCTATCCGGCCGAAACGGTGCCAAATCGACGCTCGGCGGCTTCGCCGCCACGATCTCGGCGATCAGCTTTCCGGTGATCGCTCCCATCGTGAGCCCGAGATGGTCGTGGCCGAATGCGAAGAATGCGTTCTTCTGCTTGGGCGCGCGGCCGATGACGGGCTTGGAATCCGGGTGCGACGGGCGTGAGCCGACCCACTCGGTGACCTTGGTGCCCGGATCGGCGGCAAGTCCGGGAACCAGCCTTTCGCCCAGGCGGCGCACCATCTGCACCGTCGTCTTGTTGAGGGGGGCGTCCGGCGCGGCGAACTCGGCCGTGCCGCCGATGCGCACGCCATGGTCCATCGGCGTGACCGAGACGTAACGATCCACGGAGAGGATCGCGCTGTTGACCTTCACTCCGGTGCCGTGGAACATGATGTGGTAGCCGCGCTCGGCCGTGAGCGGGACCGATGTGCCCAGCATCCTGGCAAGCTGGCCGGACCAGACGCCCGCGGCGATGACCACGGCGTCGACAGGCAGGTTGCCATCGTCCGTCACAAGGGCCTGGACACCGTTGTCGTCCAGGCTGAAGCCGTTCACCCGGCGTTGCAGGATCGTTCCGCCCTTCTTCTCGAAGAGGCGCGCCAGGCTCTTGACCAGATTGCCTGGATTGTAGGTATGCACCAGGCTCGGAATGCGGATCGCGCGGGCGATCCTGTCCGACAGGGCCGGCTCCAGCTCCCGCGCCTGGTCGCCGTCGAGCACTTCCATTTCAACGCCGTTGCGACGCCTTATGTCGAAGGCGTAGGACGCGCTCTGAAGGGCCTCCTCGCTTTCGAACGTGAAGAGCAGCCCGCCCTTGTTCATCAGGGCCTGCGCTCCCGCCTCTTCGACCAGAGGGTCGAGCGCCTCATGCACCTTGTTCAGAAGGCTTTGGCGCGCGGACGCTATGGCTTCGACGCGATCCGGCCGGGTATTGGCGATGTATCGCAGGAACCACGGCAGCGTCGGAATTGCGTCCCGCCACCGCAGCTTCAGCGGCGCGGAAGGGTCCATCAGCATTCCAGGCACCTTCCTGATGATGCCGGGCAGGCCCGGCGGAACGCACGAGGCTATTCCGATGCAGGCGAGATTGCCGAACGACGCTTCTTCCCCCGGATGTTTCGGATCGACCAGCGTGACCTGATATCCTTCACGCTGAAGATAAAGGGCGCAGCAGGTGCCGACCATGCCTGCGCCTATAACAGCAATCGACTGCTGTCTTTCGAGCATATCCGCCTCATTGCTCATGGAATCGAAAACGCAGGCAGTTCCCTGCCGGCGGTCAGGAAAGTGTGGAGCGCTGCGGGCGCAGCGCTCCATCCGGGACTATTCTTCCTTGAAGGAGACAGAGTCGGGGATTTGCGTGATGCCGCTGTACTTCACCATGCTTTCACGCATGCGGGTGTCGTTGAACCCCAGCTTGTTGTTCCATTCCGACCACCAGTTGAGGTAGTTCTTGAAACGAGGGTCCTTCTCCAGGCGGATGCCGAAATAGCCGGGCAGGCTGGCGCGCGGCTTCGGCGAATTGAATTCGCCCAGGCCAGGGTTCTTTTCCTTGGCGATCATGCTGGAGAGCACGGTCGTCGTGAATGCATCCGCGCGTCCCGAGGAGACGGCGAGAATGATCTGCGAAAGTTCCTTGAACTGCAGCTGGGTGGCCTGCGGCGCATTCTGCGTAAACAGGACCTGATCCGACGATCCGGCCATCACTGCGACCTTGACGTCCGGATCATTATAATCCGACCAGTTTTCGCCGCCTTCGAAATTGGGGCCGTTGACCGTAACCCACTCGATCCAGTAGATCGGGCCGGCAAAGTCGATGGAGGTCGCGCGCACAGGCGTGGCCTGCATTCCCGCGGCAAGATCCACCTTGTTGGTGGTGAGGGCGAGCACCAGCTCTCCCCAGCCGCCGACCTCGACCGGCACGAACTCCACCTTGAGCTCTGCCGCGGCGTCCTTGGCCATCTCGACGAGACCGCCGCCCCATTCGCGAGTGCTCAGGTCCTGCACGAAGTAAGGCGGATAGTTGAAGACTGCGAACCGCAATTCGCCGGTCCGCTGGATGCGCTCCCAGGTGCTTTCCGTATCCTGCGCCATCGCGGTGGAAGCGATTCCGACCGCAAACAGAAATGCGGAAACGACTGCGATTATTCCCCGTTTTATCGTTCTCATTCCTTCGCTCCTTTACTGTTCCTGATTATGCTTTCCGTACCTCTCTCGCATTCACTTCTTCCGATTTTGACCCGTGCAGCAGCAGGCTGGCAAGACGGGAAACGGATGGCGTCTCCTCTAGGCTCCAGGCTGCCTCTGCGAGGGCCACTCGTCGTTCGTCGTCGGCGACCTCGGACACCACAGTATCAAACTTCAGCCGGATTTCCTCGTCCGACAACGGAACTTCCGGATAGCCTCTGGCCACGTCCCTTCGCTCCTTGAGGACGCGGCCGTCCTCGAGGCGCAGCGTGATCTCGCCGATGTAGAAATTGGGAAAGGCTGCGTCGAACTCCCCGAAATCCCGCGTGACCGTGGTTGCCGCGGCGAGACGCGCCACCTCCGCGTCCTGCTCCCGCCTGTCGATGAACAGGTCGAGATAGGAAAGCCGCCCCATGGCGGTGCGGACGGGCAGGATGTACTGGGCGCAATGCCCCTTGAGCGGATTGTCGTCCACGCAATGGGCGCCCGCATTCGGGAAGCGGAGATCGATCCCCGCGATCTGGCCGGAGACGAGCTGCTCACGCCTGAGCAGGGTATCCAGCGCGTCGAGCGCCGGGTGCAGGAACGACACGCACGGATAGGGCTTGATGGCGAGCTCCATCAGCCCGTCCCAGACCTCGCCGAGCCCGGCGGTGAGAGGTTCGGTGCTCGCAACCCTGCTATAGGCCTTCAGGACGGTATGTCCCCCGTCGAATATCCGCCAGGGCGCACCGAACCCCTGTTGCGCAAGCAGGGATGCGGTCACCCCGTTGCGCGCGGCCATGCCCATCTGGAACGGACGCGCATCTTCGCGCGGATCGTCCTGCCATGCCAGAAGGCCCGACGTCTGCAGCGCCGCCAGGCCGAGCGCGCGAACACATTGCTCTTTGTCGAGCCCCATCAGATAGGCAGCCGCCGCGGCCGCGCCGAACGTTCCGGCGACCGCGGACGGATGGAAGCCGAGGTCGTAAAGCTCGCGAGGGTTCATCGCCATCGAGACACGATAGGTCACCTCGCAGCCGAGGATGAC
The DNA here is from genome assembly GCA_964475605.1 of uncultured Chelativorans sp. GTDB lineage: Bacteria > Pseudomonadota > Alphaproteobacteria > Rhizobiales > Rhizobiaceae > CAYYZC01. The sequence goes on along the minus strand of CAYYZC010000046.1, from coordinate 10,657 downwards.
CGCCGTCTCCATCTCCAGGCCCGAGCGGCCGCACATCTGTGAAACCGCCAGTGCCGTCGGCACCATCACGGCGACGGGATGAAGAATGGCCTCCGGATGATGCGGCTCGAAATCCGACGCATAGCCCAGCGTCGCATTAGCGAATACGGCGTTCACCACGTCGACCGTTCGCCCGCGTCCGATCAGCGTTGCCGGGCCGTCTCCTCCGTGGGCCTCCGCGAACCGTCCCATCCCCGCCGATGCCGTGACCGCAGGATGGATGGCGGATGCCAGGACGCCGACGCCGTCAAAGATGATCCGCCGTGCATAGTCGCGAACCGCCGGCGGCAGCCTTCCGGGAGACATTGTGGCCACGAACTCGGCCAACGCGTCGGTGACCGGCGCCTGGATGCTCATGAAATACGCTCCCTCCGTTCAGGCGGCGGACGTTCGCGGCGAAGATCAAAGGTCGCACCCGTCGGGTGGCTTGACGTTGTATACTTTGCGGTATACAGGCCAGAGCACGGAAGTCAATATCCAATCCGCAGAGCGTTTGAGGAGGCGCCCGTGTCGAAGTCCAAGCCGAATACGATGACGGGTGCCGAGGCGTTGGTCAGGATGCTGGACGCATATGAAGTCCGGCACATCTTCGGGCTTTGCGGGGACACCACGCTGCCGTTCTATGACGCGCTCTATCGGCTGGACCACAAGATCGAGCACATACTGACGCGTGACGAGCGCTGCGCTGCCTATATGGCCGACGGTTACGCGCGGGTGACGAAGAAGGTCGGCGTATGTGAAGGCCCGTCGGGTGGCGGCGCGACATACATTCTCCCCGGGCTGGTCGAGGCCAATGAGAGTTCCGTTCCCATCCTGGCCATAACCTCGGACGTGGGAACGCGCTCGAAAGGCCACTATCCGCTTACCGAGCTGGATCAGGAGGGACTGATGCGCCCCCTGACGAAGTTCAACACCGTGATCCAGCATGCGGACGCCCTTCCGGACGCCGTGCGCACGGCCTTCCGGAAGATGACGACCGGGCGGCCGGGATCGGCCCATCTGGGCCTGCCGATCGACGTGCAGCGCGGCCAGGCGAACCCGGACGATATCTGGGCCGACCCTGCGCACTGCAGCTACCCGGCCTATCCCTCCGGTCCGGATCCGGATGCGATCGAGGCGGCGCTGGATGCCATCCTGTCGGCGAAATTTCCGGTGATCGTATGCGGTGGCGGCATCGTGCTCGCCGGCGGCGAGGCGGAGTTCGCAAAGTTCGTCGATGCCCTCGACATTGCCGTGGCGACGACCGTCTCGGGTCAGGGCACCATAGCAGAGACCCACCCCAACTGTATCGGCGTGGTCGGATCGAACGGCGGCGTCCGCCCCACGCGCGAACTCGTCGAACGCGCGGACCTCGTCGTCTTCATCGGGTGCCGGGCCGGATCGGTGACGACCGAACTCTGGCGCTATCCTTCGAAGAAGACCCGCATCGTCCATATCGACAACGATCCGGAAGTCATCGGCGCGTCCTACAGGACCGAGGTAGCGGTCGTGTCCGACGCACGGCTGGCGCTGGCGGCGCTGAACAGGGCGCTTGCCGGGCGCGGAAAACAGGCCGGGTTTGGCGGGGCCAGGGCCGTCGCGCCGCTCAAGGAAAGAAAGTGGGAGGAATTCCACCGCTTCGCGACCCCGGCCGAGGCGCCGATACGCCCGGAGCGGACCATCGCGGCACTGCGGGCAGTGCTCGACGACGATGCGATCATCGTCGGCGATCCCGGCACTCCATGCCCGTATATTTCGGCCTATTACGAGTTGCGGACCACGGGCCGGACGCTGTTCTCCAATCGCTCCCACGGCGCGCTGGGCTACGCCCTGTCGGCGGCGATGGGCGTATCTGTCGGCGCACCCGGCAAGAAGGTCGTCTCGATGATGGGCGACGGCAGTTTCGCCTTCACCTGCGGCGAGCTCGAAACCGTCGTTCGCAAGAAGATGCCGATCACCTTTATCGTCTTCTCGAATGCCGTCTTCGGCTGGATCAAGGCCGGCCAGAAGACGGGCTTTGGCGAGCGCTACTACTCCGTCGATTTCGATCGGACGGACCACAAGGCCGTGGCCGAGGCGTTCGGCGTCAAGGCCTGGCGCGTGGAGGACCCGGAAAAGCTCGAAGGCGTCCTGCGCGAAGCGGTCAATCATGATGGCCCCACGCTCGTCGACATCATCAGCCAGCCGCTCAACGAAGCCAACGCCCCCGTCAGTGAATGGATTGCCTGAGATGTCCGACCACAAGATAGTATCGCTTCGCGTCCATACGGTGAACGTGCCGGCCAAGGCGGT
>CAYYZC010000046.1:4847-8247 GCA_964475605.1 uncultured Chelativorans sp. | reverse complement strand
TTGTCGGTCACAACGAGGCGAAGTCGGCGCTGGAGACGGCTCTTCTCGACATCGTCGGGCAGGTGACCGGGCTCTCGATAGCCGAGCTCGTCGGCGGGCGGCAGCGCGAAACGATCCCCATGAGCTTCTCCGTCGCCAACCCCGATTTCGGGAAGGATCTGGAGGACGTCGCAGAGCTGTGGAAGGATGGCGTGCGGCTGTACAAGCTCAAGACCGGCTTTGCCGAGCATGCTTTCGACGTCATGCGCCTCGACAAGCTGCGGTCGTTGTATGGCGACGAAATCAGCCTGCGCGTCGACTACAACCAGGGCCTGCCGGCCTATGATGCCATCCGCCGCGTGAGGGATCTGGAGCGGTTCAATCCCGCCTTCGTCGAGCAGCCGGTCAAGATGCACCAGCGCGAGGCGATGGCGGAGATCGCCCGGGCGGTCGACGTGCCCATCATGGCCGACGAATCCGTGTTCGATCCCAAGGACGCGCTGCTGGGCGCCCATATGCGGATCGCCGACGTCTTTGCGCTCAAGCTCTCGAAGGCGGGCGGCATCCGGCGCGCGCTCGAGATAAGCGCCATTGCCCGTGCCGCCGGGATCGAGGTCTATGGCGGCTGCATGTTCGAAACGTCGATCGCACACGCGGCCGGCGCCCATCTCATGGCCGCCGTGCCCGATCTCATCCTTGGCTGCGAATTCTACATGTCGACCTATTTCGCCGCGGCGGACATCGCCACCGAGCCATTCCCGGTGCGAAACGGCCTTGTTCACGTTCCGACCGGGCCCGGCCTGGGGGTGGTTCCCGATCCGGACATGCTGGCGCGCTATCGGCGGGAGCTGCTCGAATGAGCCGGAAGCAGCGCTTCGTCATCGCCGGCTTCGGCAATGTCGGCCGCCAGATCGCAACCTATGTGGCGAAGGACGAGACGGGCTCGCTGGAGATCGCCGCCGTTGCCGCCCGGAACAAGGAAAAGGCCCGCGAGGAGCTTCGCGGGCTTGGGTTCGAGGTCCCCGTGATCTCCGCGGCGCAAGCTCCCGACTTTGCCGACGTCATCGTCGAGGCGGGCACCTATGAGAGCTTTCGCGAGATCGTCGAGCCGGGGCTGAAGGCAGGCCGCACCGTGATCGCGGTCAGCGTCGGCGCGCTGGCGGAGAATTTGGACCTCATCGATCTTTGCTCCGAAACCGGGGCCACGCTCCAGATCGCCAGCGGCACCCTGCCGGGTCTCGATCTCTTGCGGGCGGCTCGCGAGGTAGGCATCGAGGAAGTGCGGCTCGTATCGAAGATCCTGCCGCATTCGCTTGCCCACGAAGCCTATATCCACGACAATGGCATCGACCTCGACGCGGCCAAGAACGCAAGCGTGCCCGTGTTCAAGGGAACCGCGCGCGAGGCGGCACGGCATTTCCCGAGGCACTTCAACGTGGCGGTGTCCCTGAGCCTGGCCGGGATCGGTCTCGACAGAACCATGATCGACATATCCGCGGATGGCCGATTGCCTGGGGCCGCGCACACGATCCATGTCCGCTCGCCCGCGGTCACCCTGGAGATGGCCTCGCAGAATTTTCCGTCCCCCGAGAACAGCCGCACGAGCCGCATCGTCGCACCGAGCATCATAGCCGCATTGCGTCAAATCGGAGCTCCCCTGCGCATAGGTAGCTGAATGTACCTGACCGACCAGGACAAGGCATTGCTGGATGGCGCCGAGGGCGAGGCGGCCGCTATCGCCATGGCCGCACTCGTCGAGTTGGGGAGGGCATTCGACGCCGCCGACATGGTGGACATCGGCTATGCCCATGTTCATCCGGGAATGGCCCTCTACAAGGGCGACGTCGAACTGATCGAGAGCCTGAGCAAGAGCGGCGCGCGCATGCGCGTTCCGGCCTCCACCAACATCATCAATGCCGATGTCGGCAACTGGATGCAGACCGGCGCGCCGGATACGCTGGCGGCACTTCAGAAACGGTCGGAAGCCGCCCACCGCAAGATGGGAAGCTCGGGCTGCTTCACCTGCACGCCCTACTGGGCCGGGCACTGGCCGACCTGGAACATGCACATCGCCTCGATCGAGAGCGGCGTGACGATCTTCGCCAATTCGGTGCTGGGGGCGCGAGCCAACCGCGACGGCTACTTCGCCACTTACGCCGGGATCACGGGACGCTACCCGCGCTTCGGCCTGCATCTGGACGAAAACCGCAGGCCGACCCACAGGATCGTCGTCGATGCGCCGCTGGACGGAACCACCGACTTCACCGTTCTGGGCTATGTGATCGGGGAGCGCGTCAAGAACGGCGTGCCGTTCATAACGGGCCTGAGCAGAAGGCCGACGCTCGACGAAATGGATGCGCTCGGGGTTGGGCAGGCGACCTCCGGCGGCATGTCGATGTTCATCGTCCCGGGCGTCACCCCGCCTTACGGCGACTCGGCCGGCGTCGACCAATCCCTCGAGGAAATCCACGTATCGACCGCGGATATCCGCGACATCTACGATCGCTTCTCCACCGGCAATCCCGAGAGCGTCGACCTGATCCATCTCGGCTGCCCGCACGCCTCCTATGACGAGATGCGCGAATATTCCCGGTTGCTCGACGGCAAATATCTGCGCCAGGGCGTCGAACTGTGGGTGACCACGAGCCGGGTGGTCCGGCAGATGGCCGCGGACGCGGGTCTGCTGCAGCCCATCCTGGCGTCGGGCGCTAAGCTAATCACCGACACATGTCCGATGTCCTGCCATTTCGCCCGCACCGTGTCGCCGGACCCGAAGCTCGGCGTAGAGGCGCCGGCCTTTCGCACGGTGATGGTCGATTCGGCCAAGCAGGCTCACTACGTCCGAAGCATGATACAATGCTCGACCCTGCTCACGGCGACGAAGGATGCGGTGGATTTCGCCGTCACCGGTGAATTCAGGCCAAGGTTCCAGACATGAAGCGGTCGTGGACGGGGCGCAGCATCGTGAACGCGACCGCCTCCGGCCCGGCGTTGTTCTCCAACAGCACGCTTTCATTCCTTGGCGATATCGACATCCGCACCGGCAATGTAGTCGAAAGCAGCTCCGACCTTGTGGGCAAATCCATTGCCGGCACCGTGCTGGTCGTCGGTTCGACAAAGGGGTCGGCCGGAGCCTGGCGCTTCATCTACCAGCTTTTCCAGCATGGCACCCACCCGGTCGCGATCATCACGGAAGACCTGCCCGACCCCTCCGTCGTGCAAGGAGCGATCATGTGCAGGATCCCCATCGTATCCAGCCTGGCGCTGAGCATTCTCGCCGCGGATCTGCCGACGGGGACGATCCTGAATGTCGACGGCGAAGAGGTATCGGCGGACTGAGGGAAACGCAGCCGATGGATGATGCGATATGCGGGTGCAAAGGACGTTGACATCCGGATCGAATAAGAATTCATGCCATGCG
>CAYYZC010000046.1:0-4747 GCA_964475605.1 uncultured Chelativorans sp. | reverse complement strand
GAGGTAATCCTAGATTGAAAGAGAATGGCGTGGGCGAAGCCAGGGTAGAAACTATTTATGCCGAGCTCAAGAAGATGGCCGTCAACTTCCGCATACGGCCGGGAGAAAGGATAAACGAGGTCGAGCTGGCGAAAGAGCTCAACGCAAGCAGGACTCCGCTGCGGGAGGCGTTGAACAGACTTGTCGCGGAGCAGTTGATCTCCTCACAGCCCGGCAAGGGCTTCTTCTGCCGGGAACTCGACGTCAAGACGATCTACGAGCTCTACGAACTGCGTGCCATCCTCGAGGAAGCGGCCATTCGGCGGGCTTGCGAGCGGGCGAGCGACGAGGAGCTTCTGGTTCTCAAGAACAACGAGTTCGCCGCCGGCCTTGCCCATCATGGCATGACGATCGGAGAAACGACCGCGGCCGACGAAGCCTTTCATCTCGCGATCGCCCGCCTGGGCAAGAATGACGAGAACGTCCGCCTGCTCAACCTGATCAACGAACGTATCCGCTTCATACGCTGGGTCGACATGTCGACGCGGGTCAAGCAGACCAAGAGCGAGCACAGCTTCATCATGGAAGCGCTGGAGGCTCGGGATGCCGAGCGGGCCGGCGAGCTGATGCGCGCCCACATCGTCAAGCGAATGGACCAGATCGTTACGGTGGTTCAGGAAGGCTATTCCAGCATCTATGTCGCGGGCCCCGAAGAGCTTTTCACGCGACGTTTCAGGGAGAGCGACTAGGGATGCAGTACGGCAGCGGCAGACCCCTCTATGGCTTGTCGGTAGGCATCCTGATGCTGGATGCCCGCTTTCCCCGGATCCCCGGGGACATGGGCAATGCCCTGTCCTGGCCATTTCCCGTGCACTACAAGATCGTGCGCGGCGCGACCCCAGATCGGGTCGTGCGCAACAATGCGGCGGGCCTGCTTGACGTCTTCATAGACGCCGCGAGAGAGCTGGTGGCCGAGGGCGTCGAAGGCATCACCACCAATTGCGGCTTCCTCTCCCTCTTCCAGGAGGAGATCTCGGAGGCGGTGCCCGTGCCTGTCCTGACCTCGTCCCTGATGCAGGTTTCGATGGTGAACCGGCTGCTCCCGCACGGCAAGCGCGCGGGCATCCTGACGATCTCGGGGTCCACGCTCAGCCCGGAGCATCTCGAGAAAGCCGACGTCCCCGAAGGCACCCCCATCGGCACGACGGAAGGCTTGAGCGAGTTCACGCGCGTGATTATCGGCAACGAGGAGCAACTCGACGTCGAAGCGGCCCGGCGGGACAATGTCGAAGCCGCCATGGCGCTCAAGGCATCCAATCCGGATCTCGGCGCCATCGTTCTCGAATGCACCAACATGGTTCCCTATGCCCGGGATATACGCCACGCCGTCGGGCTGCCGGTCTTTTCGATCGTGCCCTTCGTGACCTGGTTCCAGGCATCGCTGATGCCGCCGACCTATCCTCTGTAATGCCGGGTTCTCTAGGGGAGGGGAACCGGAACGGCCGTCCATGTATCCGAGCGACGTGCCGACCGATGGTCCGCCGCGTCCGGGTGGAATCATGCAACGGCACGGACGTCCTGCAGATAGACAGGCTCTGCTCCGCGTTTTTCCCTGGCGAGACGGGAGCCGGAGGTCGTTGAAAGGAAATCGGCAAGGGCGGCGTCTTCCTGTCGCACGAATCCCTTCGCCGGCAGCTTGCCTGCAAGGAAAAGCTCGACCATGGAGACGCAGCCCGCGGCGGTGGTGAACTGGATCGCGCCCATCTCGCCATTGCCGTCGTAGCGCAGGACGACGCTGTCCTCCTCCATGCGTCCGTTCTTCTCCCCGATGGCGGTGACGAAGATCACCACCACGTCCTTGCGGGTGAAGGGTGCCGCATGGCCGAGGATGCGCCGCATCGTATCCCTGTCCTGCGCGAGGCCGAGGCCCTGCAGAAGCAGCTTCATGATCTCGGCATGTCCCGGATAGCGCAGGGTCTTGTAGCTCATGTCGTCGACCTTGCCGGCAAGCGTATCGGTCAGCGTGCCGAGCCCGCCGGAGGTGTTGAAGGCCTCATAGGCGACCCCGTCGATCATGACGCTCTCGATGCCTTCGAGCGCGGGCACGAGGACCACCTTTCCGTCGTAGACCATTTCGCATGGGTTGCAGTATTCGTTGATCAGCCCGTCGACCGACCATGTGACGTTGTAGCGAAGCGCGTTGGTCGGATAGAGCGGAAGGGCGCCCACGCGCATCTTGATCGTGCGGACCTTGTCGAAACGGGCGGCCATGTCGGCCCCGAGAACGCAGATGAAGCCCGGCGCCAGCCCGCATTGCGGCATCAGCGCCACGGAGGCGCCTTCCGCGATCTGCTTGATATAGGCGGTTGTCTCCACGTCTTCCGTGAGGTCGAAATAGTGGGTGCCGGTCTCGACGGCCGCCTTGGCGATGCCCTTGTTGAGGAAATAGGGGCAGGCACTGACCACGATATCCTTGTCGGCCAGGAACGCAGCGACCGCACGGCCGTCGGATGCGTCGACGATCTGCGTTTCGAATGCCCGTGACTGCACGGTGGCAAGCTGTGCCGTCGAAGCATCGGCGAGTGTCACCCGATGTCCCTGGTCGCTAAGCATTCCGGCGATGATCGAGCCGATCTGCCCGGCCCCGACGACTGCAATGCGCTTTCTCATGGTCGTCAACTGAACCTCCTCGAATTGCGCTTGGAACATCTCTCGCGATGATGCCGCAGATCAGCGCTAGCAAAAATACTCTTAATGATGAAAAAAGAGTGTTTTAGGAGAAAATCAAAGCGATATCGGGGATTTTGGCGACATTCCCGCGTCCTAGCGCCGGGCCATCGATCGACGGCGGAACGGGGTTCGCCTCATCGCTCGAACTTCCTTGCCAGCAATATCGAGGACGTGGTTCGCCTCACGCCTTCCAGCTGGGCGATTTTATCTATGATTCCATCGAGTTCGGATGGCGTCCTGCACTGTATTTTCAGGAAAAGATCGTGCTGGCCGCTGGTCGTATAGCAGGTCATGACCTCGGGAATTTTCTTGAGGTCGGCAATGAGATGGGTTTGCACCCGGATCTCCAATTCGACCAGAATGATTGCCGACAACAGCTCGATCGCACCCGTTTCGGTGCCGGATATGATCGTGTATCCGCCGATATAGCCGTCGCGCTCCAGTCGTGCCAGGCGCGACTGGACCGTCGCCCGCGACACGCCGAGCTGCTTCGCGATCTTGGCCAGCGGAGTTCGCGCGTTCTGCCGCAGCAGGTTGATCAGCTCCTGATCCTTCAGGATTTCGGGTTTCCTGCCCATCGATCTCTACCCCTCGGCATATCCGTCGATCGTGCTTCGTGCGGCCTGGTTCAGCGCGCGGGGATTTTGCGGCGATTGTCCGGGCGAGAATTCAAGAGCGCCCGGTTTTTCAGCATTTCCCATCGAACTATCGATTTATCGCGGCGGTATTTTACGATAGCCTTCGGTTTTTCGGCGAGTCAAGCACAGGGACGGCACGCCCCGTGGCCGCGGCATGGGGAGGCCATAAAGGTGAGCGTGGTGTCGCGATGTCCCGGGAAGTGGTAGTCATAGGGGCGGGGATTGTCGGGGTTTCGGCAGCGTTGGCGCTGCTGCGGGATGGCCACCGGGTCACCATTCTCGATAGCCGGGCGCCCGGCGGGCCGCAGGCGGCGAGCTACGGAAACGGTGGCTGGATCAGTCCGGCCTCGGTCGTTCCCATGTCGATGCCCGGTCTGTGGCGGAAGGTGCCGCGCTACCTGATGGACCCGGACGGTCCGCTGACGCTCAGATGGAAGACGCTGCCCCGGCTGACCCCCTGGCTCCTGCGCTTCCTGCGCGCCGGCGCCACCGTGCGAAAGGTGGAATCGACGGCGCGGTCTCTTTCATCCCTGCTGCGGGATGCGCCGGAACGACACATGGCCCTGGCGGAGGCGATCGGCCGTCCGGACCTCATTCGTCGCGAAGGTCTGCTCTATGCCTATCCCGACCGCGCCGCATTCGACGCCGAAGGGCTGGCCTGGAGGTTGCGGAAGGACAACGGCATCGAGTGGATCGAGCTCGAATCGGAGGAACTGCATCGGCGTGACCCGGCGCTGAGCGATGCATATTCCTTCGGGGCCCTCGTCGAAGCCGGCGCCCATTGCACGGATCCGGGCGGCTATGTCGCCGCGATCGTCAATCATGTCGTCGGCAGGGGAGGTGTGTTTCGCGAGGCGGAGGCGCGAGGGTTCGTCCTGGAACAAGACAGGCTCAAGGGCGTCAGCACCGACCGTGGAACGATCGCGTGCGAACGGGCCGTCGTCTGCGCCGGCGTGCATTCCAGGAAGCTTGCCTCCCTTCTCGGAGATCGAATTCCGCTTGAAAGCGAACGCGGATACCACATCGTCATTTCCCGACCGGCCGCCGCGCCCCGGATTCCCGTTATGCCGAGTATCGGCAAGATGGGCATCACGCAGACATCGTCGGGCCTGCGCATATCGGGGCAGGTGGAGCTTGCCCATGTCGCGGCAGAGGCGAATTGGCGGCGGGTCGAAGTCCTGCTCCGCCATGCGCTGGAAACCTATCCCGGCCTCGGCCGGCGAGAGGACATCACCTTCGAGCGCTGGATGGGGCATCGCCCGTCGACGAGCGACGGGCTCCCGGTCATCGGCCCGGCGACCGCGTCGAGCGACGTCGTCTACGCCTTCGGCCATGGTCACGTCGGCCTAGCCGCCGGACCGGTCACGGGAGAGCTCGTGGCCGACCTGATCGGCCGGCGC
>CAYYZC010000045.1:0-16315 GCA_964475605.1 uncultured Chelativorans sp. | reverse complement strand
ACTCGACATTGCGGGCATGGCCGAGCCGGCGACCGGCATGGCCGTCTCCATTCCCGACAGCGGCGAGCCGGCCGTCAACCGGCTCTATCTGAGGAGCGGCCGGATTCCGGAGCCGGGCCGTCTAGGCGAGGTCGCCGTGCTCGAGCCTTTCGCCAAGGCCCACCGGATGGAACCCGGCAGCACGTTCCATGCGGTCCTGAACGGCAGGCTGCGCGAACTCACCGTGACCGGGATCGTGCTCTCCCCGGAATTCATCTACGCAATGGGACCCGGCGACATCGTGCCCGACCAGCGCCGTTTCGGCGTGCTGTTCATGCCGCGGATGGCGCTTGAGGGCCTGTTCGACATGGAAGGCGCGTTCAACGACCTGTCCGCGCTGACGCTGCGCCGCGCCGATACCGAAGGCATAATGGAGCGCATCGACGACCTTCTCGAGCCTTATGGCGGGACCGGCGCCTATGCGCGCGACGAGCAGGTCTCGCATATGTTCCTCGACAGCGAACTGACCCAGCTGAGCGCTATGGCGGCCGTCATCCCGCCGATCTTCCTCTTCGTCTCGGCCTTTCTCGTCAGCATGATCCTCGGCCGCATGATCGGCATCGAGCGGGAGCAGATCGGCGTGCTGAAGGCGGTCGGCTACGGAGATTTCGCAATCGCCTGGCACTACGCGAAGCTCACGATCGTGATCGCGCTCGTCGGCATCGCGATCGGCGCGGGCGCGGGCGTCTGGCTCGGCCGCGCCATGACACGCCTCTATGGCGAATTCTTCTCGTTTCCGTTCCTGATCTTCCGCCAGTCCCTCGATCTGCATCTGCTGGCGGCGGGCATCACCGTGGCCGCCGCCCTTGCCGGCGCGGCGCGGGCGATCGGGGGCGTGATCCGGCTGCCGGCCGCGGTCGCGATGCAGCCGCCAGCGCCGACCCGCTACCGCAAGGTGTTCTCGGAGGCCCGCCTTCTCGGCCTTTTCTCCCAACTTACGGTGATGGCGATGCGGCACATCGTGCGCTGGCCGCTGCGGGCCGCCCTCACCGTCTTCGGTACGTCGCTTTCGGTGGCGCTGCTGGTCACCGCCCTGTCTTCCTTCGACTCGATCGACTTCATGGTGGAAACCGTATTCTTCCGCGCCGAACGCCAGGACGCCACCCTCACATTCACCCATGACCGCGCGCCCGGTGCGCTGCAGGCGGCGGCCGCGCTGCCCGGCGTGCTCGTCGCGGAACCTTTCCGTTCGGCGAACATCATCCTCCGCAACGGCCATCGCGAACGCCGTCTCGCGATCTCCGGCATCGCGGAGGACGCCGACCTGACGCGCATCCTCGATACCGGCCTCGAAGCGGTGGAGCCTCCGGCGAGCGGACTGATGATCTCGCGCCGCGTGGCCGATATGCTGGACCTGCGCTCCGGCGACCTGGCCGAGGTCGAACTGCTCGGCAGCAACCGCGGCGTCATGCCGGTTCCGGTCACGAGCATCGTGGAATCCTTCATCGGCCTCGCCGTCTACATGCGCAACGACGCGCTCGACAGGCTCGCCGGCGACGGCAGCCGCATCTCCGGAATCCGCGTCTCCGTCGACGAAGTGGATCTCGATCGACTCTATTCCGCGGTCAAACGCACCCCGGCGATCGCTTCGATCGGCCTGCAGGGGCTTTCGCGGGAACGCTTCCGCGCCACCATCGAGGAGAACATCACCATCATGATGTCGCTCTTCATCGGGCTCGCCGTCATCGTCACCTTCGGCGTCATCTACAACTCGGCCCGCATCCAGCTCGGCGAGCGCGCAAGGGAGCTGGCCAGCCTGCGCGTCTTCGGCTTCACCCGCACCGAGGTGTCGAGCGTGCTCCTGATCGAGCTCGCGGCGATCGTGCTCGCCGCGCAGCCGCTTGGATGGCTGCTCGGCTATCTCTTCTCATGGTCGGTGGTGGAGGGCTTCGAGAGCGACCTGTTCACGATTCCCTTCGTCGTCGACAGCTCGACCTTCGCCATGGCCAGCCTGATCGTCATCGCCGCGGCCGTCATCTCGGCGCTCGTGGTGCGCCGGCGGGTCGATCGCTTCGATCTGGTCCAAGTTCTGAAGACGAGGGAATGATCCGATGGCAGGCATCTGGTTCAAGCGAGCGGGTCTGATCCTGCTGTCGGCTGCGGTGGCGGGCGGATTCGCCTACGCGCTGCGGGAGAAGCCGGTCCTGGTCGACACGGCTGCGGTCGAGCAAGGGCTGATGACCGTCTCGGTGCTGCAGGAGGGCGTGACGCGCGTCCGCGACATCTACGTCGTCTCCACCCCGATCAGCGGGCATCTGTCCCGCACGACCCTCCAGGTCGGGGACCGGACCCGTGCCGACGAAACCGTCGTCGCGTCCATCCACCCTCTCGATCCGCCGCTTCTCGATGCGCGGTCGCAGGCAGAGCTGTTCGCGGCCCGCAACGCCGCCCAGGCCGCCGTCGCCATCGCCCAGGTCGAGCTGCAGCGGGCGAACACCGCCCTGACGCAGGCGAAAGCCGAGTTGAACCGCGTCGAGCGCCTCGCCCGCACCGGGACGGTGCCCGAGCGCACCGTGGAGAGCGCCCGGAGCGAGGTCGAGCTCCAGCAGGCGCAGGTCGACGGCGCGGAGGCGACGATCGCGCTACGGGAAGCGGAATACGCGACCGCCGAGGCCCGGCTGATGCAGCCCGGAGACGTAGACCGGGCACCGGGCGTGACCGGTTGCTGCATAAACCTCACCGCCCCGGCCGACGGCGTCGTCCTGCAGGTCTTCGCCGAAAGCGAGCAGGCCGTCGCCGCCGGCGCCAAGATCGCCGAGATCGGCGATCCCGACCAACTGGAGATCGTCGTCGACCTGCTCTCCGCCGATGCGGTGCGCATCCGTCCCGGAACGACGGCGTCGATCACCGGCTGGGGCGGCGAAACCGCGCTGCAGGCGACCGTGCGACGCATCGATCCGGCAGCCTTCACCAAGGTTTCCGCACTGGGAATCGAGGAGCAGCGGGTGAACGCCGTGCTCGACCTCGACGAGCTCCCCGGAACCCTCGGACACGGGTTCCGGATCCTGGCCGATATCCCGATCTGGAGCTCCGAGGACAGCATTCAGGCGCCGATCAGCTCGCTGTTCCGGGTCGGGAACCAGTGGAACGTGTTCCACGTCCAGGGAGAGCGGATCGGGCAGACCCCGGTGTCGGTCGGGCATATGAACTCGACCGACGCGGAGATCCTGGACGGCCTGTCTGCCGGCGATATCGTCGTCGTCCACCCCAGCGACGCCCTCGCCGACGGGGCTCTGGTCGAGCGCCGGATCGCGGGCGAATAGCTCGCCGCCCGATCGGAAACGCCGGCGCATCCCGCACACCGCTTCTGTCCGCCGGGAGATGCGGCGTCGAGACCGCGGCATCCGATTTGCGGTGGATCAATGCGACCGGTCCCCTGCGCGCCTTATCCAGTTCTCTCATGGCGCGACCGCCTGCCCCGCTCGTCGGCCGCGGCCCTGGAGATCGGAGATATTGCGATGACCGCAGTTTCAGAGTCGGCAAGGGTCGGGACGTTTCGCTTCCCGTCGGCCTTCACCATCCTCTTCGGACTGATCGTCCTGGTCGCAGCGCTGACCTGGATCATCCCCGCCGGACAGTATGAGCGCGCCATGAACCCCGCGCTTGACCGCGAGGTCCCGGTCGCCGGCACTTACGCGCCGACCGAACCGAACGCGCAAGGAGTCTTCGACGTCATCATGGCGCCGATCGCCGGCTTCTACGACCCGGTATCGAACCAGGCGAACGCGATCGACGTCGCGTTGTTCGTGCTGGTGATCGGCGGCTTCATCGGCGTGGTGACGTCCACCGGCGCGATCAATGCGGGCATCCGCAGCGCCATGACATCGCTGCGCGGCCGCGAGAAATGGATGATCCCGGTCCTGATGGGGCTGTTCGCCTTCGGGGGCACCACCTACGGCATGGCCGAAGAGACGCTCGCCTTCTACGTCCTGCTGATCCCGATCATGATCGCCGCCGGCTACGACACGGTGACCGCTGTCGCGATCATCCTGCTCGGCGCCGGCGTTGGCGTTCTCGGCTCCACCGTCAACGCTTTCGCAACGGTCATAGCGTCCGACGCCGCAGGCATCCCCTTCACCCAGGGCATGGCGCTGCGCTTCGCGATCCTCGGCCTGTGCTGGCTCGCCTGCGTCGCCTATGTGATGCGCTATGCGGAGCGGGTCCGCCTCGATCCCGCGAAATCGCTGGTCTACGACCGCAGAACCGAGAACGAAGCGCATTTCCTCACGGCCGACGCGGCCGGGGATTCGAGCTTCACCGGCCTGCACAAGCTCGTGCTCGTCATTTTCGGCCTGACCTTCGCCGTGATGGTCTGGGGCGTGCTCCGAGGCGGCTGGTGGATGGGCGAGATGTCCGGCCTGTTCCTCGCCTCGGCGATCCTGGTCGGGTTGATCGCACGGCCGGGCGAGCAGAAATTCGTGGACGCCTTCATCAGCGGAGCCCGCGACCTTCTCGCAGTGGCGCTGATCATCGGGCTTGCCCGGGGCATCGTCGTGGTCATGGAGGCCGGCCGGATTTCCGACACGATCCTGCACTGGGCGGAGGTCTCGGTCGCGGGCCTGTCGAACGTGCTGTTCGTCAACGTCGTCTACTGGATCGAGGTGCTGCTGTCGTTCTTCGTGCCGTCCTCGTCGGGTCTCGCCGTGCTGTCGATGCCGATCATGGCACCGGTCGCGGACTTCGCCGGCGTCGGGCGCGAGCTCGTGGTCACCGCCTACCAGTCGGCCAACGGCATCGTGAACCTGATCAACCCGACCTTCGCCGTCGTGATGGGCGCGCTCGCCATCGGGCGGGTCCCCTACGAGCGGTGGCTGGCCTTCATGTGGCCGCTGCTGCTGATCCTCACCGCGATCATCATGGCGTGCCTCAGCGTCGCCGTCCTCGTCGCCTGAAGGAGAGGACCATGGCCATCACCTACGGGGTCCACTCCGAGGTCGGCAGGCTGCGGCGCGTCATGGTCCATCGGCCGGGCGCCGCGCTGGCGCGCCTGACGCCGTCGAACTGCCACGAGCTGCTGTTCGACGACGTCATCTGGGTCAAGCAGGCGCGCGTGGAGCACATGACCTTCGTCGACGCCATGCGCCATCGCGGCGTCGAGGTCGTGTTCCTGCGCGACATGCTGACGGAGACGCTGAAGATTCCCGAGGCGCGGCGCTGGCTGCTCGATCGCAGGGTCAACGACAATACCGTGGGCGTCGGCCTCGCCGACGACCTGCACGCCTGTTTCATGGAGATGGATGCGGACCGGCTGTCGATCGTTCTCATCGGCGGCATGAGCCGGGCCGAGCTGCCGGTCGAGGCCGACAGCGTGGTGGCGTCGGTGCTGGCGCCGGAAGAGTTCGT
The DNA here is from genome assembly GCA_964475605.1 of uncultured Chelativorans sp. Lineage (GTDB taxonomy): Bacteria > Pseudomonadota > Alphaproteobacteria > Rhizobiales > Rhizobiaceae > CAYYZC01. The sequence goes on along the minus strand of CAYYZC010000045.1, from coordinate 10,933 downwards.
GCTTCCGCCGCTTCCGAACCATCTCTTCACCCGCGACACCACCTGCTGGATCTACGAGGGCGTGACGCTCAACCCGATGAGGTGGCCGGCGCGCCAGCTCGAGACGGTGAACATCGCCGCCATCTACCGCTTCCACCCGGATTTCAGGAGTGCCGGATTTCCGGTCTGGTGGGGCGATCCGGACCTCGGTTACGGCCGCGCCACCGCCGAAGGCGGCGACGTCATGGCGATCGGCAACCGCACCGTCCTGGTCGGAATGGGGGAACGGACCACGGCGCATGCCGTCGGCCAGCTGGCGCGGGCGCTGTTCGCGCAGGGCGGCGCGGAGCGGGTGATCGCCTGCCGGCTGCCGGTGGACCGTTCGAGCATGCATCTCGATACGGTCTTCACCTTTTGCGATCGCGATCTGGTGACGGTCTTTGCCGACGTCGTCGACAAGATCCAGGCCTATTCGCTGCGGCCGGGCGAGCGTCCGGGCACAGTCGATGCGAGGCTGGAGGAGCGGCCCTTGCCGGACGTGGTCGCCGAGGCCCTGGGGTTCCCGAAGCTCAGGATCGTGGAAACCGGAGGCGACGCCTATGTCTCGGAGCGCGAGCAGTGGGACGACGGCAACAATGTCGTCGCGCTCGAGCCGGGCGTGGTCGTCGGCTACGACCGCAACACCTACACCAACACGCTGCTCCGCAAAGCCGGCGTCGAGGTGATCACGGTTCCGGGTGCGGAACTCGGCCGCGGGCGCGGCGGCGGACATTGCATGACATGTCCCCTGATCCGCGATCCTGCATGAGCGGCACGGAGAACCGGATGCGCACGATCAAGGAGCCGTCCGCCTTGAGACGATCGGAGGACAGGTGATGCTCGTCGTCGTCGCGCTCGGCGGAAACGCGCTCCTGCGCAGGGGCGAAGCGCTCACCGCGGAAAACCAGCGCTCCAATGTCCGGCGCGCCGCCGCCGCCGTCGCCAGGGTGGTCGAGGCCGGCCACCAGGTCGTCATCTGCCACGGCAACGGCCCTCAGGTCGGCCTGCTGGCGCTTCAATCCGAGGCATACAGGCCGGAGGAAGCCTTTCCGCTCGACGTTCTGGGAGCCGAGAGCGAGGGCATGATCGGCTACCTGATCGAGCAGGAGCTCGAAAATGCCCTGCCGGACGGCCCGCGTGTCGCGACGCTGCTGACACAGGTCGAGGTCGATCCCGCCGACCCGGCTTTCCGCAGCCCGACGAAGCCGATCGGACCGACCTACGGCAGGGAAGACGCCGACAGGATGGCGCGGCAGCGCGGCTGGGCCGTCGCGCCGGACGGCGGCGGATACCGGCGTGTCGTCCCTTCCCCGCTGCCGAAGCACATTCCGGACGTTTCGGTCATCCGGCTGCTTGTCGAACAGGGCGTGATCGTCATCTGCGCGGGCGGCGGCGGGATACCCGTCATGCGCCGGCGCGACGGGAGCCTCATCGGGGTGGAGGCGGTCATCGACAAGGACCGCGTCGCCGGCCTTCTGGCACGGGAACTGGGCGCGCAGGCGCTGCTGATGCTGACCGATGTGGAGGCCGTCTATCGCGGATGGGGCAGGCCCGACCAGCGGCCCCTCCGCAAGATCTCCCCGCAGGAGCTCCGGCCGGAGGAATTCCCTGCCGGCTCGATGGGACCGAAGGTCGAGGCCGCCCGCGACTTCGTGATGGAGACCGGCGGAATCGCCGGCATCGGAGCCCTGGACGACGCACTGGACATTCTCCAGGGCAGCCGCGGAACCCTGGTCGCCTCCGCCACCCGTCCAGTGGGGCCGGAAGCGTATTCCGAAGATCGAATGGCAGATACGGAGAAATGAGATGATCATGCCGAACGACACGACCGTGGCCGTGGTCGACGGGACGAGGATGCGGCTGTTTCGCAACAGGGGCGTCGAGCCGCGTATCAGGCTCGTTCCGCTCGCCGACCCCTGGATCGGCGCGGTCAACCAGGGATCGGGGGGCCGCCATCGAAACGTCTCGGCCAACCCGGACGACAGGCGGCTGGAGGAAGACGATTTCGCCGCAGCCGCTGCCGGCCATCTCAACCGGCAGGTGCTCGCAGGCGAGATCGGCGCCCTCTATGTCATCGCCGATCCCAGAACCCTCGGCGAGATGCGCCGGCACCTTCACGATGCGGCTGCCGCCAGGCTGGTCGGGGAACTCGCAAAGGACCTGACGGGGCATTCGATCGAGGCCATCGAGGCCGCCCTCGCCAGGCTCTGAGCCCGCAAGCCCCGCAATGACCCCCGATGCGTTCCAGCCGAACATACCCGATGCCTACCGCCTGACGGCGGGGCAAGCGCTGTCGGCGCTCGCTTCCGATCCGAGGCACGGGCTGAGCGAGACGCAGGCGAACCATCGGCTCGAGCGCATCGGGCCGAACCGGCTCAAGGCCGAAAGGCCGGTCCCCGCATGGCGCAAGTTCCTCGCCCAGTTCGCCGACGTGCTTGTGCTCCTGTTGATCGCCGCGGCGGCCATTTCGGCGGTGCTGTGGATCCTGGAGGGCGGGGCCGCGCTTCCCTATGAGGCGCTCGCGATATCCGCGATCGTCCTGCTCAACGCCGTCATGGGATATGTCCAGCAGGCCCGCGCGGAGAAGGCGGTGCTGGCCTTGCGGCGAATGACGGCGCCGCAGGCCACCGTCATCCGGGATCGGGAAAGAAGACGGATCCCGGCACACCAGCTCGTGCCGGGCGACATCATCCTCGTCGAGGAAGGGGATACGATTCCCGCAGACGCACGGCTGATCGAAACGACATCGCTGCAGGCGGCCGAAGCGGCGCTCACCGGGGAGAGCGTGCCGGTATCGAAGACGACGGAACCTGTCGCGGCGGGTGCCGCGCTGGGCGATCGACGCAACATGGTCTTCAGCGGAACGGCAGCGGCATACGGGCGCGGCCTGGCGGTGGTCACCGCGACGGGCATGGCGAGCGAGATGGGCCGTATCGCCGGGATGCTGGAGAGCGCGGAGGAAGAGAATACCCCGCTCCAGGACGAGCTCGATCGGGTCGGGCGAACGCTCGCGAAGATCGTCGTCGCCATCGCGGCGGTCATGATCGGCACGATCCTCCTGGTCGGCGACGTTCAGGGCTTTTCGGCGTTGTTCGACGTCCTCATCCTCGGCGTGGCGCTCGCGGTGGCGGCGGTGCCGGAAGGCCTGCCGGCGATCGTGACGGCAGTGCTTTCGATCGGCGTGCAGCGCATGGCGAAACGAAAGGCGATCATACGCCGCCTTGCGGCGGTCGAGACGCTCGGCTCCGCCGACGTGATCGCCTCCGACAAGACCGGCACGCTCACCAGGAACGAGATGACGGTGCGCCGGATAGTCACGGCAAGCGGCTGCGTTCATCTCACCGGCACGGGCTATGCGCCGGAAGGCGAGATGAGGACGGAGCCGGACGGCGGCGTCGAAGCCGCCCTGCGCTCGGAGGTCTCACGAGCGCTTGCCGCCGCCGACCGCGCCAACAATGCGGTGCTGCAGCGTCACGGGGGCGGCTGGGCGGTGCAGGGCGATCCCACCGAAGGCGCGCTGATCGTGGCCGCCCGCAAGGCGGGTCTCGCGGAGAAAGCGCTCGGCGCGCGCTTCGAACGGGTCGGAGAGATCCCGTTCTCCTCGGAGCGCAAGCTGATGAGCACGATCCACGCCGATGCCGAGCGTCAGGCGGCGTTGCGCACCTTCACCAAGGGGGCTCCGGACGTCCTTCTCGCACGCTGTTCGCACGAGTTGGTCGGCGAGGAGGTGAGGCCTCTGACCGGGCAGCGCCGGGCCGACATACTGAGCAGCAACGAGGCGCTGGCCGGCGAGGCGCTCCGCACGCTCGGGGTCGCCTTCCGCTCGCTTCCGGCGCGGGAAGGCCGAAGCGATCCGTCGGACGGCGATGTCGAGCACGACCTCGTGTTCCTCGGCCTGATCGGGATGATGGATCCGCCGCGCGAGGAAGCGCGGCAGGCGGTGGCGCGCGCCAGGGCGGCCGGCATCCGCCCCGTGATGATCACCGGGGACCATCCAAGGACCGCGGCCGTCATCGCCGCCGAGCTCGGCATCGCCGATGACGGGCGCGCAATCACCGGCGCGGAGCTGGAAAGCATGCCGGATGCGGTCCTCGACCGCACGGTCCGTGAGGTGTCGGTCTATGCGCGCGTCGATCCCGCACACAAATTGCGCATCGTCGACGCGCTGCAGCGGCACGGTGCCATCGTCGCCATGACCGGCGACGGCATCAACGACGCGCCGGCGCTCAAGACCGCCGACATCGGCGTCGCGATGGGCATCACCGGGACGGACGTGTCCAAGGAAGCGGCCGACATCGTGCTCGCCGACGACAATTTCGCCACCATCGTCGCCGCCGTCGAGGAAGGGCGCGCGATCTTCTCCAACATACGGAAGTTCCTGCGCTACCTGCTGTCGTCGAATATCGGCGAGGTCATGACCATGTTCTTCGGCGTGCTGCTGGCCGATGCGATCGGCCTGATCGCCGCCGATGGCGGGCTCATCTTTCCGCTGCTGGCCACGCAGATCCTGTGGATCAACCTCGTGACCGACGGCGCGCCGGCGCTCGCCCTCGGCATCGATCCCCCCGGCAGCGGGATCATGAGCAGGCCGCCGCGCCCGCCCGGGGAAGGCGTCATCACGCGCCGTATGTGGGCCGGCATCTTCCTGGTCGGCGCGGTCATGGCGGCCGGTACGCTGGCGGTCCTCGACGCATCGCTTGCAGGCGGCCTGATCGAAGGCTCCGGCACGGTCGCATATGCCCAGACCATGGCCTTCACCACGCTGACCCTGTTCCAGCTCTTCAACGTCTTCAACGCGCGTTCCGACGAGCGTAGCGCGTTTTCGGGGATGTTCGCCAATGGACTGCTTTGGGCCGCAATCGGCTTTTCGCTGATGCTGCATGCGGCCGTGGTCTATGTGCCGTTCCTGCAGGAGGCCTTCTCGACCGTGGGCCTCAGCGCAGCCGACTGGCTGCTCTGCGCGGCGGTGGCAAGCTCGGTGCTGTGGGTGCGCGAGCTGAGCAAGCTCGTCGGGAAGCTCCGGCCATCAGAGTTCGCGGCCGCCTCCGGCGCACGATGACGCCGCCGGGTTTCAGCCCGACGGCGGTTCCTGCACGAGATGCACGATCCCGACCACCTTCTCCAGCGGCAGGACGAAGGCGAGGCCCTTACCGGGCGCATTGAGCTCCGCGGCTCGCTCGACCTCGGCGAGGATGCTGTCCTTCAGGTCGGCGGGCACGACGGTCAGGACGATCTCCTTCTCCGGCTCGATCTGGATGCCGAAGACCCGTTGCTGCTCGTTGCGCCCGATGCCGCGTCCCAGAAGCACCGTTCCGCCATGCGCCCCGGCATTCATGGTCGCCTCCAGGACGGTATCGCCCCATCCCTTGCGGACAATGCTCACGACAAGACACGGATCCAACATTGGCCTTACTCCCTTGCGTCGTTCCTTTTGCGGATCAGCAGACCGAGCACCATCACCGAAATGATCGGCGCCAGGGCGATCAGGGTCACGAAACCGAGGCCGTGGGAGACCGGGTCCTGATCGCCCATGGCGGCCGAGGCGCCGAGGGCGAGCGCGAGGAGGAACGTGTTCGCCAACGGACCGGTGGCGACGCCGCCGGCGTCGATCGCGATGGACACGAAATCCTTGTCGCTCATCCAGATCATGATGATGGCGATCCCGTAGCCCGGAACCAGCAGGTAGAGCAGCGGAATGCCGTAGCTGATGCGAAGCATGCCGAGCGTGACCCAGACCGCGACGCCGAAGCAGACGGCATAGAGCACCAATATGCCGGGGATGGATCCGTTCGAGGCGTCCTCCACCTGATCGGCCAGGATGCGGACGGCCGGCTCTCCCCAGGTGGTGACGAATCCGAGAAGCAGGCCGATGACGACGAGCAGCCAAGGCTCGCGCATGGCGCCGGCAGCCTCGCCGATCGCCCGCCCGAACGGCAGGAAGCCGATGCCCACGCCGAGCAGGAACAGGAAAAGCCCGGCCGCCGCCAGCGCGGTCCCGGTGAGAATGTCCTTCACCTCGCGGCGCGGCAGCCTGAGCATGAACAACTGGAACACGAGAAACAGCGCGACCAGCGGCACGATCGCCAGGGCGACGCTCGACGCCGTCGACGCGAGGTTCTCCAGCAAGGTCGCGCTCATGACCACAACAGCCCCATCACCATGACGGCGATGATCGACCCGGTGGATGCGAGGCCCAGTATGCCGAAGCCGTCGCTGACGGCCGAACGCCCCGCCAGGACCGAACTCAGCCCCATTGCCAGCGCGATCACCACCGGCGCGGTCAGGACCCCGGTGGTGACGCTGCCGGAATCGAAGGCCAGCGGGACGAAGTTGTCCGGGGTGAAGAGGGCAAGGACGAGTGCCAGCAGATAGACACCTGAAACGATGTACCGCATGGACCAGCCGAAGACGACGCGGACGATCGCCACCGCCGTCAGCGCGGCCACGCCGACACCCATCACGTAAAGCACCGTCCGGCCCGAAATGCTGCCTCGCGAGGCGGCGTCCACCTGGTCGGCAAGCACCAGCACGTCGGGCTCGGCCACCGTGGTCGCGAAGCCCAACGAGAAGGCGACCGCGACGATCAGCACGATGGAGCCTCTTTTCGGAAGCTCGGCCCCGATGAAGCGGCCCATCGGCAGGATACCGAGATCGATTCCGAGGAAGATGAGGACCATGCCGACCGTGGCCAGCGCCGCGCCGACGAGGAACTGGAGGAACAATTCCACCGGCGCATGGATCATCGTGACCTGCAGCAGGCAGACGACCGCGACGAGCGGCGCGACCGCTTTGACAACCTCCAGAAGCTTGCCGCCAAGTAGAGAAATCATGATGCCCGGGGCGGGACGACGAAGATACGAAGGCTGCGCGATCCGCGCCCCGGAGGGACCGCAGGGCCTGTATCGCTTCCGGCGCTCCCGCGCGCCTTGATCCTCGTCAACGGCCAATCCCCACGTCCGGGGCCGCTCGCCGCCTCGACGCATAGACGGGAGGGCTATCTCCCACTCGACACGTCCTCGCCCATGACAGGGGCACGGCGCACCTCGGTGACATAGTTCAGCATCAGGGAGACGGCGACGATCCCGTAGAGCAGCATGAAGCAGCTCGAATTGACGCCGATCCAGTCGAGAATGGCGCCGAACATGATCGGCAGCAGGAAGCCGCCGAGGCCGCCGGCCATGCCGACCACGCCCGATACGGCGCCCAGCCGGTCGGGAAAGTCGTCTCCGATATATTTGAACGTCGAAGCCATGCCGCAGGCGAAAGCGATGCCCAGGACGAACAGCAGGACGGTGAACAGCCAGGAAGGTAGCGCGATACCGAAGCTCAACGGGCCTTCGACCGTATGCACGGTCAGTTCCGTCCTGGGGTAGGAAAGCAGGAAGAGGCAGATCCAGGCGATCCACAGGACCCACCAGGTGACCGAATGGGCGCCGAACCGGTCGGACAACCAGCCGCCGAGCGCGCGAAACACGCCTCCGGGCAACGCGAAGCAGGCGGCCAGCAGCGATGCCTGGGCGATGGAGAAGCCGTATTCCGTCGTGAAATATTGCGGCATCCAGATCGACAGGGCCGTGAAGCCGCCGAACACGATGGAGTAGTACTGGCAATATTTCCACACCCGCGGATCGCGCAGGACCGCGAGCTGCCGCATCATGGACGGAGCGGAATTGCCGGACCGCACCGGATCGGGCGCAGACAGCATCCAGAACAGGGCTGCGGTCACGACCAGCGCCGCCGCATAGAACTTCGGCACCATTTCCCATCCGTAGCGGTCGATGAGAAACGGCGCGACGAACATGTTGAGCGCCGCCCCGACCGTGCCTGCGCCGAAGAATCCCATTGCGAAGCCGCGCTGCTCGGCGGGAAAGAAGCGCGCGACATAGGGCGTGCCGACCGAGAACGACGCGCCGACCAGCCCGAGGGCGAGGCCGAGCAGCAGGAACTGCCAGAGTGCCGTGGCATAGGCCGAGATCCAGACCGGCACGGCGCAGCCGAGCAGGAGCGCCAGCATGATGCGGCGGCCGCCGAAGCGATCCGTCCAGACGCCGAGCGGCAGCCGGAACAGTGCTCCCGTCAGGACGGGGGTGGCGGTGAGCAGGCCGAATTCGGTGGAACCGAGGCCGAGCTGGCTGCGGATCGGGATGCCGGTCACGCCGAACATCATCCAGACCGCGAAGCAGACCGTGAATGCGAAGGTGGTGACGAACAGTACGCTGAGGTTTCCCCTACGCATCCGTGCCTCCCCGGCTGTCGATCGTTCAATCCGGCTTATCGGACACCGCGCCGGAAGGGCGCGGCGCGTGCAAATCCCTCACAGAACCAGCAGCGCGATCGCTATGACGACACAGACGATCGTGGTCACGGCCCAGATCATCGGCCAGGCGGTTCCTTCGTCCTTCTGCACCGAAACGCTGGCCATCGGATCGGTGCCGCTGTGATCGGGGCCGTAGGTTTCGTCATGGACCTTCTTGAGGGCAGGATTGAGCGGCGCGTCGTCCGCCGAATGCGGGGGTCGGTCGGGTCTCTTCGCACTCATCGTCTGCTCCTCCCGGGCGATCAGGGCGCATGGCCCTCGCAGGTCTTCGCCGCAAGCCGCCATCGCACCATTGCGAGCATGCAGGCAGTTCCCGGATCCTCGTCGTCGCGGACGATCCGGGTGAGCTGCGCCCAGTCCTCCTCGTCTGCGAAACGGCTGAAATCGGCGACCGCAGCGCGCGCGAAGCTTGCTATCGAATCGCCTGAATCGCGGACGGCCGCCCGCAATTCCCGGCCAAGGGCAGGATCCACCGCCTCCACCAGCTTCTCGAAGCCAGCCGCCGAGCGCCGCGCCGCCCCGAGCATGTCGCCCAGCATCAGCATCAATTGCCCCCGAGCGCAGCAGGATCGATCACGATTCCCTCGATCTCCGCCGACCGCGCCAGTTCCGCGGCATAGTTCGTCGCCGCCACGGCCCAGGCGCGGGCCTCCAGCATGTCGGCGATCCTGTCCTTCACCACGTCGAAGGGCAGCGTGCGCCCTTCGATCCTGCGCTGCAGCCTGAGCACATGCCAGCCGAAGCGCGAGCGGACAGGCTCGCGGCCCGTGGTCCCCTCCGGCAGCGCCTCCAGCGCCTGCTGGACGGCATCGACCAGCTCTCCGCGCCTTATCTGCCCCAGCGAGCCGTCCTGATGCGCCGAAGGGCATTTGGAGAACTCGCGCGCCGCGGCGGCGAACAAGGCCGGATCGTCTCCCAGTTCCGACGCGATGGCGCGTGCTTCGGCCTCCGCCGAGGCCCATGCGCCGTCGCCATCGCCGTCCGGCTCGATCAGGATGTGGGAGGCCTCGAACAGGTCGGGCGTACGGAAACGATCGGTGCGGCCCTGGTAGTAACGCCTGCATTCCTCCGCCGCCACCGCGGCGGGCGTCACCTGCCGCTCCAGCAGGACGCGAATGAGCGCGTCCTCCTCGGTCTCGCTGCGGCCGGCTTCGTCCTGCTCGAGATCCGGCTCGATATGCAGGCGGCGGGCTTCCTGGAGAAGCAGTTCGCGCACCGCCAGCGCGCGCGCGGCCTCCTGCCAGGCCGTCTCGCCGTCGGGAGCCGGGTGGTGCTGGATTTCCCGGGCGATCGCCTCGGGTTCGATCTCCACGCCGTTGACGACGACGGCGCCGAAGCTCGGCGGAGCGGGACGCAATCGCGGGTCGGTCGAGGGGGCGCCGCAGCCGCCGCTCTGGCAGGCGTCCGGCATCGCCGGCGCGGGGCGCGCGGAAGGCTGCTGCGCGGAGGAGAGATTGCGGCGGTCGAGGACTGTGTGGGTGCTCATTGTGCGCTCTCGCTGTGCGCTCGGGGAACCGCGTCGCCGCCGAAGCTCGGGGCCAGGCCGGCCGGACCATGGGTCGGCGTGGTGCTGGCTCCGGACTTCGCCCGCGACCGCACGATCTGGTAGCCAGGCCGGAACAGATACCAGATGGGCGCGCTCCAGATGTGAACCAGCCGCGTGAACGGCGTGATCAGGAACAGCGTCAGGCCGAGCACGATGTGCAGCTTGTAGACGAGCGCGGTGTCGAGGATCAGCGCCGAGGCGCCCGGATCGAAGCGCGTGAGGCCGCTGGCCCATCCCATGAAGAGCACCATCTCGTGGCCGTCGAGCGCGTTCACCGTCCAGATGGTGGTGGAGAGGCCGAGGAACAGCTGGAGCCAAAGCAGGACGAGGACGAGGATGTCGCCGATCGACGAAGAGCGACGGATGCGCGGATCGAACAGGCGGCGGTGGAGGAGAAGCGAGCAGCCGATGAAGGCGGCGATCCCCGCGATGCCGCCGACGGCGAGCGCCGTGACCTGCTTGAAGCCGTGGGAGACGCCGACGAAGTTGAAGACGGCTTCCGGCGTCAGCAGCCCGACGAAATGGCCGACGAACAGAACCAGCACCCCGAGGTGAAACAGGTTGGATCCGAGGATCATCTGCCTGCGCCGCAGGAACTGCGACGACTGCGAGCGCCAGGTATATTGCCCCTTGTCGAAGCGCAGGATGCTGCCGACGATCAGGACGGTGATGGCCAGATAGGGATACCAGCCGAACAGCAGGTAGTTGACGAACTCATTCATGCCGTCCTCCTTCAGGCACCGGCCGCGTCCGCGACCTTCCGGCGCGCCGCCCTGATCTTCGCGATCAGCCCCGTGGGACCGCCGGCATGGACCGGCGCGCTGAAATCGACGGGGGCGTCTTCCCATTCCTCGTCGATCGATCCCTCTTCCGCCTGCTCCTGGAGCTCGGCCAGCGCGGCCGGATCGGGCCTCGCATCGGCAAGCGCCAGCAAGGCGTGGAAGACCGCCGCATAGGGCGAGTTGCGCTCCGCAAGCCGCTGCTCCAGCGCCGCCAGGACCTGCGCCGGCTGGCCGAGCCATTCGCGAGCCTCCTTCGCCGGCGAGCAGGAG
>CAYYZC010000044.1:0-16335 GCA_964475605.1 uncultured Chelativorans sp. | reverse complement strand
CCGCTCCCGTTGCCGGTCGCGCGGTGGGCTCTTACCCCACCCTTTCACCCTTGCCCCGCCGGTGAATCGGTCCCTCTGGCGCTGCGCTGCCAGCGCGAATGGACCGATCGACAGGCGGGGCGGTCTGCTTTCTGTGGCACTTTCCCTGGGGTCGCCCCCGCCGGAAGTTATCCGGCACCGTGTCTCCGTGGAGCCCGGACTTTCCTCCCCGCCGGTATTCTGCGGGGCGGCCGCCCGGCCGGCTGACAATCCCTATAAAGGGATTGCGCAGGCCGAACGCAACCATTTTCAGCGACCGGGACCTCGATCAGCTATCGGTGAGGAAGCGCTTCACCTTGGCGCAATAGGATGCGGAAATCGGGTTCATGCGCTTGGCGCCATGGCCGGCATTGTAGCGCAGGATCGTGCCGCATGTGTCGCCCCCGCCGAGCTGGCGCGCCTTGGCGAGATACTTCATCCCGAAGCGGATATTGGTATCGGGATTGTAGAGGCCCTTAGCGCTGCCCGAATAGCCCATGGCGCGCGCCGTCGACGGCTTGATCTGCATCAGGCCAACCTCCCCGGCCGCCCCCCGGGCATCGGCCCGGTAGTTGCTTTCGACGCGCACCACCGCATGGGCGAGCGCCACCGGCACGTCGTGCTGGGCGGCATATTTGGTGATGATGGCGTCGTAGGGAGACCGGCCCTGCCTGGCTCCTGCCTTGGCGTCGGCCGAATTCGTCGCGGTCGCCTTGGCCTTGGCCGACGACCTGACCGACGAGGTCACGGTCGGATCGACATCATTCGCGTCTCCAGCATCAGCTTCCGCTTCAGGCTTGGTCTCGGCCTCGGCGCCGGCTTCGGACATGGCGGTCGAGTTCAGGACGTTGTCGGAAAGGAGGCCTTTCGTGCTGGCGCCCACAGCGGCGAGCGGCAAGGGGGCGAGACCTGCGGATTCGGCATAAGCGGACGGGGCGAAGCCGGTCAGGGCGGTGGTCATGGCAACCGCCATGGCGAGCTGCTTGGTCATGTCTTCCTGTTTTCTTTTTGGTGAGCCGGCGAGCGTGTCACGCGGCTGGTTGTCACTCCAGCCGGACCAGGGAGGCGATCCGGCAGCGGCGAAGCCGGCGAATGGAGATGGAATGGGTGCCGAAAATGACCGCACCCTTCAAAAAGGATTTCACGCTGTAACGTTTTGCCTTCCGCGAAGACCGGCAGGACCCCTCACGCGGAGTGCGTCATCCGCGGCAATGCCCCGAGCAGGGCTTCGAGCGTTCCGACCGTCGACAGGTCCGCCCGGCCGTCGACGCGCGCGGGGCGGAAATGACGCTGGAACGCCTCCACCACCGCGACCGTGCGCACGTCATATTCGCCCGTTATATCAACGCAATAGCCGTAGATCTCAAGCATCGTCTGCAGCTTCTCGACCTCCGGGCCGCGCATTCCGGCATCGAGCGGCCGGTCCGTCGCGACCGGCAGCGGCTCCACGAAATGGCCGACCCCCTGCCGCGCCAGCCATCCCCATGGAAAGCGCTCTCCGGGGTCCTGCTTGCGCCCCGGCGCGACGTCGGAATGCGCCAGCACCCGCGGCGCCGCGATCCCGCGCCGTGCGCAAATGTCGCGGCACAGCGATGCAACCGTCTCGACCTGTGCGTGCGGAAAGGACGGGCACTCGCGCAGATGGCCCTCATTGACGATCTCGATGCCGATCGACAGCGAGTTGATGTCGGTCTGCCGCTGCCAGCAGGAGCGGCCCGCATGCCAGGCACGATCCTGCTCGCGCACCATCTGCACGATATGCCCGTCCTCATGGACGAGATAGTGCGCCGACACCTCGCTGTCGGAATTGCACAGCCACGCCTCGGCTGCGGAACCGCTGTTCATGCCGGTATAGTGGAGGATGATGCAGTCGGGCGAAGCGCCCTCGCGCCGTGGTCCGAAATTGGGCGAGACACGGATCTCCGCGCCGGCGAAGTCCGGGTCGAAGCCGCTCACCCGGTCCTCCGGGCGCGCTCGATCGATTCATAGGCGCCGTTGATGGCGGCAAGCCGTGCATTGGCGATCGCCAGAAACTCCTCCGGCACGCCCCGCGCCACCAGCCGGTCCGGATGGTTCTCCGCCACCAGCCGCCGATAGGCGGCGCGGACCTCCCCAAAGGTTGCGCCGTCGACGAGGCCGAGCGCCGCATAGGGGTCGTCCTCGAGCCTGACATGACGCGCCAGGATGCTGCGGAAATGATCCTCGTCGATATCGAATATCTCGGCGACGCGGCCAAGAAAGGAAAGCTCGCCGTCATGCAGGATGCCGTCCGCCTTGGCGATGTGGAACAGCCCGTCGAGGATGTCCTCCAGCATCTCGCAATTGCGGCCGCCGGAGCCGCAGAGCTCCGCCATCCGGCGCGCATAGGCCTCGTAGCCGGCGACATCCGATTTGGCGATGTCGTAGAGCCGGGCGACATTGCGTGCTTCCGCCTGCGGCACCTCGAATATCTGCTGGAAGGCGCGGATCTCGTCCTGGGTGACGACGCCGTCGGCCTTGGCCATCTTCGCCGACAGCGCGATCATGGCGATCGAGAAGGCGACCCGCCGCCGCAGTTGCGGATCTCCCTCGAGCAGGGTGCGCACCGCCTCGACCAGCGCCGACAGGGCCTGGCCCGGCGTGCGCGCGACGAGATTGGCAAGGGTGCTCCAGATCGACATCGCCGCCTTCTAGAGCATGTTCCGCCCGAATTGAACTATTCTGTTGCGCAGTCTCGTTACGCAGACCGGCCGGACGCAAAAAAGAAGGACCGGATGGGGGCCGGTCCTTCTTCCGTCGGGGATACCCTGAATGTCGCCGTGCTTGTGTGGGATACCGCTTCGGCAACGAGCCTCCCCGCCGTCTGTCCGATCCTTTACTCGACCGGAGCAGGCTCCTCAGCCGGCATGTCGTTCGCCGGGGGCGGCACAGCCGCCGGATCCTGCGTCGTGGTCGCTGCCGGATCATCGGCCGGGAGACCCTGGGTGGTCGTGTCGTCGGTGTCGCTGCAGGCGGCAAGGCCCATCAGGGCGAGGCCGGAAACCGAAGCGATAATGAGCTTTTTCATTTTAAGTCTCTCCTTTGCCGTGGAATCGCCCGGCACTCCTCCGGGCGGGTCGAACATCAAATGCCCGAGAGGCAAAGTCGGTTTCGTCACAAAGGGTTAATCTCTGTTACAGCGCGGGCGATGGCGGCGGGCGCCGGAGCAGCCGCAGGAGCAGGCCGTCTATTCCAGCGCGTCGACGAGCGCCTTGACCATCGCCTGCGGCTGATAGCCGAGGCCCGACGGGGTGAGCCCCATCCGCAGCACGACGAGGTCATGCGACGGGATCACCGTCATCGACTGCCCGTCATGGCCGTTCAGCCAGAACGCGTCTTCCGGCAGGTCGTATTCCGCCGCCGCATTTTCTTCCGGTTCCGCGCCGTTGCTCGGACCTCTCAGCCGGACATGGCCCCGGCCATATGTTCCGCCGGCGGCCGGCGCCGGCTCGGTCATCCAGCCGACGAAGCCCTCGGGCAGGATCTGCTCGCCCTCCCAGCGCCCTTCCTGCAGGAGGAAGAGCCCGAAGCGCGTCCAGTCGCGCGCATTGGCATAGAGATAGGACGAGCCGACGAAGGTGCCCGACGCGTCGGTCTCGAAGACGGCGCTGTCCATGCCGAGCGGCCCGAACAGCGCCTCGCGCGGCCAGGCCCGCGCATCCGCCTCGCTGGCGAAGGCGTCCTGCCAGATGCGCGACAGGATCACGCTGGTGCCGCTCGAATAGGAATAGCGCTCGCCGGGCTCGGCGACCAGTTCCTTGTCGGCGGCGAACGCCGCCATGTCGGGTTCCAGATAGAACATGCGCGTCGCGTCGCTGACGTCGCCATAATCCTCGTTGAAGGCCAGCCCGCTCGACATGGCGAGCAGGTCGGCGACGGTGATCGAGGAGCGCTCGTCGCCCGCCCATTGCTCCAGAAGCTGGTCCTGGTCGAGCGCCAGCCTGCCCTCGCCGACCAGCGTGCCGATGATCGCCGCCGTCACCGTCTTGGTCATCGACCATCCGAGCAGCGGCGTCAGCGCCGAAAAGTCGTCGCCATAGCGCTCGCCGACGATGCGCCCTTCATGGGCGACGACCACGGCGCGCATGCCGGGACCCGTCATCCGCGGATCGTCGAGTATCGCGGCGACGGCCGGATCGACGGCATTGCCGACGCTGTCGCCCTCGGGCCATTCCCGGTCGCCGATCCACGCATTCACGAGCGGCGTCGCTGCGGCGTTGCGCGCCGCGATCAGGTCGCCATGAGGAACGGCGGCGCAGCCCGTACCCGGCCGCGCCACCGCGGTCATCTCGCCGAAGGTGCCGAACAGTCCGGCGTCGACCGTGCCGGCGACGCGGTCGACGTCGATATCCATCAGCCTCAGCAGCGGATGGCCGGGCGCCTGGACGTCCACCTGCAGCACGTTGCCGGGGTCACGGCCGGCGATGAAGACATTGGAGCAGACGATCTTGGCGGCATAGGACGAGGCGACGCGGATGAGGTCGGGCGGCGCGACGGCAAGCCATGCCGCGAGCGCCACCACCGCGACGACGACGAGCACCACGAGCCATTTCAGAAGCTTGGCGACGATGCGCAATGTCGAATTTCCCGTTCCCCAGCCAATCGGGGCTTCATGCCGCAGGTCCCACAATCTCGCCGACTTTGCCGGTCATTTCTGGCGTCACTCTTGGGCTGGCGGACGCGAAAAATCAATGCAGCTTCAAGATGACGTGTTCTGACAGGCTGTAAGGAAGGGTGACGGGGCGCGACGTATCCCCTATCCCTTCCAAGGTCGGATCAGGGCCGACGAATGGCAGGGCGACGGGGGGACGATGCGAAGGCTGGCGGGTTTGCTTTTCTGCGTGATGCTTGGCGCCTGCACCTCCGGCTCGGCCAATCTCGCCGATCTCGTCCCGACGGGCACGGCGCCCGCCGACAGCGCCGCCGCACACCGCATCCTCGTCAGCCATCCCCGCTACGAAGACAGCAAGCCGCATCTGTGGCGCCACACCGCCCCTCACACCCATCCGGTCCACGGCACCGACGTGTCCAAATACCAGGGCAGCGTCGACTGGGAGAAGGCGCGCGCCAGCGGCATCTCCTTCGCCTTCATCAAGGCGACGGAGGGCGGCGACCGCGTCGACGACTATTTTCACGAGCATTGGCGCGCGACCAGGGCGGCCGGCATCCCTCGCAGCGCCTATCATTTCTATTATTTCTGCCGCCCGGCGCGCGAGCAGGCAGCGTGGTTCATCCGCAACGTGCCGCGCGACCCGGCCGCCCTGCCGCCGGTGCTCGACATGGAGTGGAACCCGCTCTCGCCAACCTGCACCCTGCGCCCGCCGGCCGACGAGGTACAGCGCCAGATGCGCGTCTTCCTCGACACGGTCGAGCGTCACTACGGCAAGCGGCCGATCATCTACACCTCGGTCGACTTCTACGAGGACAACCGTCTGCACGAATTCGGCGGCTACGAATGGTGGCTGCGCTCGGTCTCGGCCCATCCGACCGACCGGTATGGCGGTGAGCGCTTCCTGTTCTGGCAATATACCGGCACCGGCATCGTGCCGGGCATCAAGGGCAACGCCGACATCAACGTCTTCAACGGCAGCGAGCGGGAATGGACGGCGTGGCTGCAGAAACATACCGGCCAGCGCTGATTCGCACCCATTCGCCTCCCCGATTCGCCATCGACTCCAGTTTCGTGATCCCCCACCTCTCTGGTCCAGTTGCCGGAATCGGGTGGGCCGGGGGAAGCAGGTGGTGAAGAAGTCGGCTACATCCAGCCCGACACGAGGATCGACCACGATGACCGTTTCCGCCGGGACCACCGCCGCGAGGCCGATCTCGGCCCGCGACTGGGCGATGCTGCTGCTTCTCGGCTCCATCTGGGGCGGCTCCTTCTTCTTCGCCGCCATAGCGGTGCGCGAGATCCCGCCGCTCAACCTCGTGCTCTTCCGCGTCGGCTTTGCAGCACTTGCGCTGCAGATCTATCTCGCCATCGCCGGCCCCTCCTTCCGCATCGCCTTCACCATGACCGGCAGCTTCTTCGGCATGGCGCTGCTCAACAACGTCATCCCCTTCTCGCTGATGTTCACCGGCCAGACCGAGATCGGCGCCGGGCTCGCCTCCGTCATCAACGCCACCACGCCGTTCTGGACCCTCCTCATCGCCAATGCGCTGACCCGCGACGACCGGCTCACGCCATCGAAGCTCGCCGGCATCGTCCTCGGCATCGCCGGCACCGCGGTCATGATCGGACCCGGCCTCCTCGCCGGTCTCGGCGGGCCCGCCTGGGCAAAGCTCATCCTGCTCGGCATGGCGATCTCCTACGGCTTCGCCTTCGTCTTCGCGCGGCGCTTCCGCGCCCTGCCGCCGCAGATCGTGGCGACCGGCCAGCTCACCGCCTCGACCGCCATCATGCTGCCCTTCATCCTCGTCTGGCACGGGCCTCACGGCCTCTTCGACGCGACCCTCGTCACCTGGTCGGCGGTGATGGGCCTTGCCCTGCTCTCCACCGCGTTCGCCTATGTGATCTATTTCGAGCTGGTCAGATCCGCCGGCGCGACCAACGCCTCGCTGGTAACGTTCATCGTCCCGGTCAGCGCGCTGCTGCTCGGCGTCCTCTTCCTGTCGGAACGGCTCGAACCGTTCGAGCTCGCGGGCATGGCGCTGATCGCGCTCGGCCTCGTCGCCATTGACGGCAGGCTGCTCAAGCGGCGATAGGAGCGCACCGGGGAGGAAAAGCCATGCTTCGAGTCTGCGACATAGCCGATGCCGTTGCCGCCGGCCGCATGAGGCCGGGCGAGGCCCTGGCGCAGAGCCTCGAGGCGATCGCGCGGCGCGAGCAGGACGTGCAGGCGTTCGAGGCGCTGGCGGAGGGCGGCGACCTGCTTGAAGCGACCGACCGCGCCACCGGTCCCCTCGCCGGCATCGCCGTCGGCGTCAAGGACATCTTCGACACGCACGACATGCCGACCGGCTACGGCTCGCCGATCTATGCCGGCCATCGTCCCCGCGCCGACGCGGCGATCGTGGCGATGGCGCGGCGCGCCGGCGCGACCGTCGTCGGCAAGACGGTGACGACCGAGTTCGCCTTCTTCGCGCCCGGCAAGACCCGCAACCCGCATGATCCGGCCCATACGCCGGGCGGCTCCTCCTCCGGCTCGGCAGCGGCGGTCGCAGCGGGCATGGTGCCGGCGGCGATCGGCACCCAGACCGGCGGCTCGGTGATCCGCCCGGCCGCCTTCTGCGGGGTCGCCGGCTACAAGCCGAGCTTCCGCCTCGTGCCCGTCACCGGCATGAAGACATTCTCATGGACGCTCGACACGGCCGGCTTCTTCGCCGCCGGCATCGCCGATGTGGCACGCTTCGCCGCCGCGCTGACCGGCCGTCCGCTCGAAGTCGAGCCGGTCGAGCCGAAGCGGCTGCGGATCGGCCTCTACCGCTCGGCCGTCTGGAACGAGGCTTCGGCCGCCATGCGCGCCGCGGCGGAGGACACCGCCGCCAGCGCCGAAGCGGCCGGCGCGATCGTGGTCGAGGTCGAGGAACCGGAAGAGCTTCGCACGGCGCGCGACATCCATGCCACGATCCAGGATTTCGAGGCGGCCCTGGCGCTGGCCGGCGATTTCGAGCAGAACCGCGAGCGCTTGAGCGAGAAGCTGCGCGGCACGCTGGAAAACGGCATGCGCATCGACGCAACGACATATGACGAGGCGCGACGGATCGCCCGACATGCCCGCCACCGCGCCTCCGAACTGTTCGAGGATGTCGACGTGCTGCTGACGCCGTCGGCGCCGGGCGCGGCGCCTAAAGGGCTGGAAACGACCGGTGTCCCGCTCTTCAACAAGCTCTGGACGCTGACCGGCAACCCTTGCGTCAACGTGCCGGGAATCACCGGCAATGACGGCCTGCCGCTCGGCATCCAGATCGTCGCCCGCTTCGGCAGGGACCGCGTCGCGCTCTCGGCAGCATCATGGATCGAGGCTGTCCTCCCGAGTGGCCGAACCGCCACGGCATGATATTTATCAACAGCGGCCCGGCTCCCGTTTACGGAATATTATCAATCACCTGGACCGTTCGAAGGGTCGTATTTCCTACAACCATGTCGCATTGCAACACATTATCCGCTTTTCTAGCGCGCAAATCGGACCTAGACTCGACGCAGTCTGAAGAGGAGGCAATGCGATGGGTCTAGCTCGCCCGATCAACGCGATCCTGATTGGTGCTGCATTTGCATTCATTGGCGCCCTCGTCATCGGGGTGATCGTCTGAGATCGCCTTGCGCAAGCCGACAGACGGAAAGGCCGGATCATTCTCCGGCCTTTTTGATTCCTTCTTGATTCAATGAGCTTCAGGCCGCCGCCGGCGTCGCGACCGGGCGCACGCCGATCAGATGGCAGATCGCGAAGGCGAGATCGGCGCGGTTGAGCGTATAGAAATGGAACTCGCCGATCCCGCGCTCGACGAGGTCGAGCACCTGCTCGGCAGCGACCGCCGCGGCGACCAGCGCATGGGTCTGCGGATCGTTCTCCAGCCCGGCGAAACGCTTCGCCAGCCACGCCGGCATATGGGCGCCGCAACGCCCGGCAAAGCCCGCGACATGCGCGAAATTGTGGATCGGCAGCAGGCCGGGCACGATGGGGATATAGATGCCGGCCCGGCGCACACGCTCGACATAGCGCTCATAGAGGTCGTTCTCGAAGAAGAACTGGGTGATCGCGCGCGTCGCGCCGTTGTCGACCTTGCGCTTGAGCATGTCGATATCCGTGGCGAAATCGGGGCTTTCGGGATGCTTTTCCGGATAGGCGGAAACGGAGATGTCGAACGCCCCTGCCCTTGCCAGCGCGCCGACCAGCTCCGCGCCGTTCGAATAGCCCTGCGGATGCGGGCGGTAGGCGGCACCCACTCCCGCGGAAGGGTCGCCGCGCAGCGCGACGAAGCGCTCGACGCCCATCTCGGCGAACTCGGCGATTACCTGATCGACCTCCGCGCGGGTGGCGTCGACGCAGGTCAGATGCGCGGCCGGCGTCAGCCGGCTCTCCGCCAGGATGCGGCCGACCGTGCGCGCGGTGCGCTCGCGCGTCGAGCCGCCGGCGCCGTAGGTCACCGAGACATATTGCGGCTCCAGCGGCTCCAGCCGCTGCACCGTCTGCCACAGCCGGTGCTCCGTCTCGTCGCTCTTCGGGGGAAAGAATTCGAACGAGACCCTGATCTTGTCCCCGATGTCGGAACGTCGGGAAAGGCGCTGGTCAGCCATCAGGCAGTCTCCATGGAGGTCTGGTTGTCGTCGGGCCCGTCGGCGATCAGCAAACGCCTGTCGCGCGCCATCCAGAGCTTGACCGTGAGGCCGCCGCTCGGATCGGCCGGGGCGAAATCGTCTTCGGCCTCGAGCTCGAGGCCGGCTTCCTCGAGCCATTCGCGCATCTGCGCGCCGGAGAAGCCGAGCCTCAGATGCGCGTGCTCGTCGCGCAGGAATTCGAGCCCGTGCGGGGCGAAATCGACGATCACCAGCCGCCCCGCCGGCCGCAGCAGCCTTGCCGCCTCGCGGATCGCCAGATCGGGGCTCTCCAGATAGTGCAGCACCTGATGGATCGTCACCAGATCGCAGGAATCGCGGTCGACCGGCGGCGCATAGAGATCGCCGAGCCGCATCTGCGCATGGCTGATGCCGGCCCGGTCGAGATTGGCCCTGGCGACGGCAAGCATCTCGCGCGACAGGTCGACGCCGATGCCGCGGCGATAGAGCGGCGCGAAAAGCTCCAGCAGCCGGCCGGTGCCGGTGCCGAGATCGGCCATGGTCTGGAACGGCCGATGGCCGACGAGATCGAGCAAGGCCGCCTCGACCGCCTGGTCGGGCACATGGAGCGAGCGGATCTCGTCCCAGCTTGCCGCATTGGCGCGGAAATAGTCGGCAGCACGCTCCTGACGTCGGCGCTTGACCGCCGCGAGCCGCTCCAGGTCGCGCTCGACCACCGCATCCGCCTGGTCGAGCCGCGGCAGCACGCCGTCGAGGAACTCGCGCGGCCCGTCGCCGTCGGCAAGGCGGAAATAGGCCCATGAGCCCTCCTGGTAGCGCTCGATCAGCCGCGCTTCCATCAGCAGCTTGAGATGGCGCGACACGCGCGGCTGCGACTGGCCGAGTATCTCGGTGAGATCGGTGACGGTGAGATCGCCGCGCGACAGCAGCACGAGGATGCGCAGGCGGCTGGATTCGGCGGCCGCCTTCAATGTATCAACCATAGTCTCCAGGCTGATGGCAGAGCGGGTCAGCATTGCAGTCTCCGGGGCAGCCTTCAGGAAAAGATATAAAGATATGTTTATATGATTTACGCCAGCGCTGCAAGGGAGAATGTCCGCGAAGGCTGGAAGATGAGCTTCTTCACCGGAGGAAAGCAGCCATGACCGACTTCACACCCCGTCCCGGCGAGGTCGTGCTCGGCTTCGATCCTGCCCGGGATCGGCCTGACGGCTCGATCGCCTTCATCGGCCGCATCCGTTCGCCGTGGACAGGGCGCGAGGACTGCCCGAAGAACATGGCGCGGGCACGCGCCGCCGGCGGCGGCGGCATGGTCGAGATCGACGCGCCCTATCGTGCCGGCCTCGACGGGCTTGCCGGCTTCACCCACGCCTTCCTGCTGACCTGGCTCGACCGCTCGCGCCGCGACCTGATCGTGCAGAAGCCGCGCCACGCCGAGACGCCGCGCGGCGTCTTCGCCCTGCGCTCGCCGGTGCGCCCCAATCCGATCGGCCTGCATCTGGTCGAGCTCGGCGAGATCGACATCGCGGCCGGTACGATCCGGCTCGCCGCGATCGATGTCCTCGACGGCACGCCGCTCATCGACATCAAGCCTTATTTCGGCACGGTCGACGAGCCTGCGTCGGGGCAATGAAGAAGCCCTCGACCGGCCGCCAGCGCGCCATCAACAAGGCGCTGACCGCCCTGCTGCCGATGGCGCCGCTCGCCGATGCCGAGCAGATCCGTGAGCTCGCCGGCCAGCGCAAGCTGCGCGAGCTGCCGCCGGCGATCGCCGTGTGGATCGCCACCGTCACCCATGTCCGCCACGAGCACAGTTCCTATGACACGCTGCTCGACGAGGGCTACGACCGCGACGCGGCCCGCTTCTTCGTCGTCGACGAGATCAACCGCACCCTGACGCGCTGGCGCGCCACGCGCCTGCTCGATGCCGATGCCGAGGAGGAGACGTGAGCCCGTCCGGCGCGACGCCTCACATCATCCGGAGCAGCGCGCCGCCGATCGAATAGCCGGCCCCGAAGGCGCAGAGCAGGCCGAAATCGCCCGGCTCCATGTCGGCATGGTTCTCCTGAAGCGCGATGATCGACCCCGCCGCTGCCGTGTTGCCGTAGCGGTCGAGCACCAGCGGCGCGCGGTCGTGGCCGACATCCTCGCCGAAGGACTGCTTGAGGATCATCGCATTCATGCGCGCATTGGCCTGGTGCAGCCAGAAGCGCCTGATCGTGTGCGGCGTGTGTCCGTGCTCGGCGAGGAACTCCACGATGAAGCGGTGGCCGGCGACGGTGACTTCCTTGAACACCTTGTTGCCGACCTGCTTGATCATCTTGTCTTCGGTCGGCACGCTCGTCGTGTCGTGCTGGGCAGCGCGGTTGAGATAGCTGAAATTGGAGCGGATGGCGTTGGAGAACTGCGTCCAGCCGCGCGTATCGACGATCTCGAAGCGGCCGCGCCGCTCCTCGCCGGGCTCGAGCGCCTCGACCACCATCGCCGTCGCCGCATCGCCGAAGATGAAATGGGTCTGGCGGTCGCGGAAATTGAGATGGCCGGTGATCAGCTCCGGCGTGACGACGACGATGCGGCGGTGGCCGCCGGCCTTGACCAGGTTGAACGCGACATGCAGCCCCGCCGCGGCCGAGGAGCAGCCGAGGCTCATGTCGAAGGCCGCCCCGCCGGCGCCGAGCTCGCGCTGGATCTCGATCGAGATCGCCGGATAGAGCCGCTGCAGATGCGAGCCAGCGCAGATCACCAGATCGACATCGGCCGCCGGCACGCCGGCATGGTCCAGCGCCTTCTGCGCTGCCCGGGCGCCGAACTCGGCCGTGACGGAGGTCTCCTCGTCGTCCCGCTCGGGGATGAAGGGCGCCATGCGCTCCGGGTCGAGGATGCCGTCGGGCGTGTGGGCGCGGCGGTTGAGGATGCCGGACGCCTTCTCGATGAATTCGGCGCTCGACGGCGGCAGCGGATCGAGCCCGCGGCAGGCGCGCGCCGCATTCTCGCGCTCGACCCACCGGTTATAGGCCTCGACCAGTTCCTGATTGGAAATATTGGCTTCGGGGATTTCGGTTCCGAGACCGCTGATGACAACGCGATTCATGCTTCATGACCTGAGGGCGCAGCCAAAGCCGCTGGACATGTCCTACGCTTCGGCTTTCTTTCCTTCAACTTGAATGATTTGCGTTGCCGTCCGATTAACCGGATTGTCACCAGGCACAGATGCGCGTGTTCGTGTCGGCATTCGCCCAGCAGGCGGGGTCCGCCTCTTCGCGCACATAGAAGCCGGGCAGCGACACGTTCCTGTCGCCGAAATTGACGAAGCCCGCGGCGACGCCCGGCCGGTCGATCCAGAGCTGGAAGGTCGGATAGCCGGGCGCGGAGACCTCGAAGCTGCCGTCTCGATCGAGGCTCTGGAAGTCGCATGGATAGTCGCCGTCATCCGTGGTGAAGCAGCGCGCGGGCTTGGCCGCCGCCGCGAAGGTCAGCGCGAGCGTGCCCGCCGCGGCGAGCAGGACGGCAGCCATGCCGGCAAATGTCTTCATGTCAGGTTCCCGTAAAAACGCGCATTCGGGGCATCCAGACACGCGCAAGCGCCGAAATCAAGGCATCCGGCGGGCCGGATTAGATCCTGCCGTTCAGCGCCGTCAGCAGGCCAGAGCGCACATCGGCCATCGTATAGGGCTTCTGGATGATCGGGCAGCCATGCCACTCGACCGGGATGCCGGCCTTGCCATAGCCGGTCGCGAAGACGATCGGGACGCCGCGCGCGACGAGGCGCTCGGCCAGCGGATAGACCGGCTGCCCGCCGAGATTGACGTCGAGGATCGCCGCCTGTGCGGACTTGTCGGCCTCGATCAGCGCCTCCGCCCGCTCGAAGCGCATCGCCGGGCCGACGACCTGGCAGCCGAGGTCCTCCAGGATCGCCTCGAGATTGATCGCGACGAGCGCCTCGTCCTCGACGACGAGGACCTTCAGGTCAGGGGGAAACGCAACGTCGCTCATGCCACCGCCCTTTCATCGCGCCCGAACAGGGACGATCCGTCGATCCTGATCCGGCAGGCGAAGCCGCCGGCATCGTAGCGGCTGTCGATCTCGCCGCCGAGCTCGCCCATGACCACGCGGTCGATCATCCTCGACCCCAGCCCCTTATGCGCCGGCGGCCCGGCCTCGGGCCCTCCGCTCTCGGTCCATTCGATGGTCAGCGGCCCGTCATGCCCGTCGAGCCGCCAGGAGACGTCCAGCCGGCCTTCCGGCGCAGAAAGCGCGCCGAATTTGAGCGCATTCGTCGCCAGCTCGTGGAAGACCAGCGCCAGCGCGATCGAAGCCTTGGGGCTCAGCAGCACCGCCGGCCCGTGGGTGACGACGCCGTCATGGGCGTAGGCGGCCAGTTCCTGGTCGAGTATCTGGTTGAGGCGCGCGCTCGACCATTGAGCGACGCTGAGCAGGTTATGGGCCTTCGACAGCGAGATGATGCGCGCCTCGAAATCGGCTCGCGCCGATTTCAGGTCGCTTGCCGAGCGCAGCGTCTGCGAGGCGATCGACTGCACCGTCGCCAGCGTGTTCTTGACCCGATGGTTGAGCTCGTCGAGCAGCAGGCGCTGGCGCTTCAGCGTGCGGACCGCCTCGGTGCGGTCCATCCCCTGGACGAAGACGCCGATGATCTCGCCTTCGCGGCTCCTGATCGCGTCATAGGAGAAATCCACGAACTTCTCGCGCAGGCTGTCGTCGTCGGCACTGGCGAGCAGCACGCTCACCGCCTCGCCGCTGGCCGGCGCGCCCGACCCATAGACGCCGTTGAGCAAGTCGATATAGCCCTGCTCGACGATTTCGGGCAGCGCCTCGGCCGCACTCATCCCGATCACGCTGCGCTCACCGACAAGGCGCAGAAAGGCGTCGTTGGCGAAGGTGAAGACGTGGTCGGCGCCCGACAGCACCGCAAAGAAACCCGGCGCCTGCTGGAACAGGCGCCGGAAATCCGCACTCTCGTCGAGCAGCGCCTGATGCTGCTGCTCGGCTTCCTGCGCCCGCTGCAGCAATTGCTCCGCCCCCGACCTGAACGGCAGCGAGGCCGCGGCGCGAAGCCTGACGAGGTCGGTGACGTCGGTCGTGTTCTGGACCAGCCAGCAGATCGAGCCCTGCTCGTCTGGGATCGGCGTGTGGACGGCGGTCCAGAAACGCTGCTCCATCTCTCCGGCTACGTCCGGATTGGGTATGTCGTATGGGATATAGGCGAGCGTGTCGGGCTTGCCGCTGCTGAAGACGCGGGCGAAGGAGGCCCTGAGCCGCCGCTCGCCCTCGCCCGAATTGGGGAAGAGCTCGAACATGCCCCTGCCGATGAGCTCGTCGCGCCTGCGCATCGTCGCCCGCTCATAGGCGGAGTTGGCCGCGACGAAATTGAGGTCGCGATCCAGAACGACATGCGGGCTCGGCAGAGCTTCGAAGATCCGCTGGAAGTCCGGTCCAGGCAAAGCGCCCCCTATGCACTTTCCCGCCGCAACGCATGTTGCCCGTTTTGGTTCCGGCGGGACGAAGATTTTTTCGCCCCGCCGGTCCCCCTATCGGGTGAGGCGCTTGTAGGTGACCCGCTTCGGGTTGACGCTTTCGGGTCCGAGCCGCCTGATCTTGTCCTGCTCGTAATCCTCGAAATTGCCCTCGAACCACTCGACATGGCTGTCGCCCTCGAAGGAGAGGATGTGGGTCGCGAGCCGGTCGAGGAACATGCGGTCGTGGCTGATGATCACGGCGCAGCCGGCGAAGTTCTCCAGCGCGTCCTCGAGCGCGGCCAGCGTCTCGGTGTCGAGATCGTTGGTCGGCTCGTCGAGCAGGATGACGTTACCGCCGTCCTTGAGCATCTTCGCCAGGTGAACGCGGTTGCGCTGGCCGCCGGAAAGGTTGCCGACCTTCTGCTGCTGGTCGCCGCCGCGGAAGTTGAAGGAGGAGCAATAGGCGCGGCTGTTGACCTCGTGCCTGCCAAGCCTGATCACGTCGTTGCCGCCGGAGATCTCCTCCCACACCGTCTTGTCGGGATTCAGATGGTCGCGGCTCTGGTCGACATAGCCGAGCTGGACCGTCTCGCCGACGCGGATCTCGCCTCCGTCCGGCGTCTCCTTGCCTGTGATCATCTTGAACAGCGTCGACTTGCCGGCGCCGTTCGGCCCGATCACGCCGACGATGCCGCCGGGCGGCAGGCGGAAGCTGAGGCCGTCGATCAGCAGCCGGTCGCCGAACCCCTTGGAAAGGTCGTCGACCTCGATGACGGTCTGGCCGAGCCGCTCGCCGGCCGGGATCACGATCTGCGCATCGCCGGGCCGCCTGTCGTTCGCCGCCTTGACGAGCTCGTCATAGGCCCTGATGCGGGCCTTGGACTTGGCCTGCCGGGCCTTCGGGCTGGCTGCGATCCACTCGCGCTCGCGCGCCAGCGCCTTCTGCCTCGCGCCCTCCTCGCGCTCCTCCTGCGCCATGCGCTTGGCCTTGGCTTCCAGATAGGCGCTGTAATTGCCCTCATAGGGGATGCCGCGGCCGCGATCGAGCTCGAGGATCCAGCCGGTGACGTTGTCGAGGAAATAGCGGTCGTGGGTGATGATCAGCACCGCGCCGGGATATTCGCGCAGATGCTTTTCCAGCCACGCAGTCGTCTCGGCGTCGAGATGGTTGGTCGGCTCGTCGAGGAGCAGCAGGTCTGGCTGCGAAAGCAGCAGCTGGCAGAGCGCGACGCGGCGCTTCTCGCCGCCGGAGAGCTTGGTCACGTCGGCATCGCCCGGCGGGCAGCGCAGCGCCTCCATCGCCATCTCGACCTGGGCATCGAGGTCCCACAGGTTCTGGCTGTCGATCTGGTCCTGCAGCGCGGCGGCCTCCTCGGCCGTCTCGTCGCTGTAGTTCATCATCAGCTCGTTGTAGCGCTCCAGGATCGCCTTCTTCGCCGCCACGCCCTCCATGACATTGCCGGTCACGTCGAGCGCGGCGTCGAGCTCCGGCTCCTGCGGCAGGTAGCCGACCGTCGCGCCCTCGGCGAGCCACGCCTCGCCGGTGAACTCCTTGTCGAGCCCGGCCATGATCCTGAGCACGGTCGA
>CAYYZC010000043.1:12892-16496 GCA_964475605.1 uncultured Chelativorans sp. | reverse complement strand
TCCCCCCTTGAGGGGGAGATGTCCGGCAGGACAGAGGGGGGTGCGAAGGGGCGCAGACATGGATCGTGCTCGCTACCTCGCAAAATGCCGCTTGAGCGCGTCGAAGCCGCCCTGGAAGACGTTGCCGCCGATTCCGGCGACCAGCTCGTCGGCGACCGCCTCCTCGCATTCGAACTCGGCGGACCATTCGGCGAAGGTGCGGTTGCCGTCGGTGATCTTGCTGAGCCGCAGCGTCGCCACATAGTCGGTCAGCGGCATCGGGCTCTCCAGGATCTGGTAGGTGCAGAACATGTCGTAGTCCGACAGGCCGAGCAGCTTCTCGCGGATGCGGTCGCCGTTCTGCAGGTTGAAGTCGCGCACGCAGCCGATCTTGTCGGAGGGTTCGCCGTTCTCGATGCGGCTGTCGCGGATGCGCGGGTGCCAGCGGGGCAGGGCGTTGAAGTCGCGCACGCGCTCCCACACCCGCTCCACCGGTGCGTCGATCACGCTCGAGACGAAGACTCGCGGCATCGCTTCCCCCTATTTCTTCGATCCGCCGGAGGATTTTCCGCTGCCGCCGGAGCCGCCATCGCCGCCGGAACCGTCGCCTTCACCGCCGGACCGCGCCTGTTTGGAAGCCTCGTTTGCGATGCGCTGCATGTCGGAGGCCTCGCGGATCAGCCCGCCCTGCTTGGTCAGGGCGCCGCCCTCGATGCCGATATCGGCGAGCAGGCTGTCCACCAGCGGCGCCTGGACGCGGTAGCGCAGCGCGGAGTTGATGACCTCGTCGGTCATGTTGGCGCGCTCGCCGCCATTGCCGCCGCCGATGCCGTCGAGCTGCATGATGCGGATGTCCTGGATCTTCTCCAGCGGCTTGACCGAGGCCGAGACGATGCCCTCGACATGCTCCAGCAGCTTGCGCCGGAAGAGCGAATGGCGGGCCGGATCGGAAAGCACGTTCTCCGCCTCGTTGAGGAGCTTCTGCGCTTCGGCCTCGACGGCGCGGCGGACCTTCTCGGCCTCCGCGGCGATCTTCTCCTCCTGCGCCCTCTTCTCCGCCATCACCACGTCGACGCTGCGGCGGCGATTGGCCTCCTCCGTCTCGCGCGCCGTCTTGACGCGCTCTTCCGCCTCCGCGGCGCGGGCGCGGGCGAGATCGGCCTCGGCGCGGGCAGCCGATTCCTCCAGGCTCTTCTTGTAGAGCGTGATGGCCTTTTCCATCTGCGCCGTCTCGACATTGCGCTCGCGCTCGACCTCCAGCCGGCGGCGCTCCGTCTCGTGGCCGATACGCGCCTCGTCGAGGCCGCGCTCCGAGGCGATGCGGGCCCGCTCGATCTCCTCGCGCGAGGCGATCTCGGCCTCGCGCAGCGCCTGGACCCGGGCGATCTCGAGCTGCTCGAGCGAGCGCTGGCGCTCCAGCCGGGCCGCATCCAGCGCCTGCTCGCGCGAGATGTCGGTGCGCTCGATCTCGCGCTGCGCGGATATCTCGGTCTGGCGAACCCGGGCGTCGGCCTCGGCGCGCTCGCTCCTGCGTTCCGCAAGCTCGATCGCCCGCAGTTCTTCGGCCTCCTCGACCGCCTTGCGGCGGCTGACATCGGAGACCTCGCGCTCCTGCTGCGAGGAGATGCGCTCCAGCTCCAGCCCCGTTTCCACCTCGATGCGGCGGCGCTCGATGGCGTCCCGGCGGCGAATGTCGATCGACTCGATCTCCTGGTCGCGGGCGATCTCGCGCTGGCGCGTCTCCTGCTCGGCGGCAATGCGCTCGAAGTCGAGCATCTTCCTGTGGGCGACGCGCGCCGCCTCGACCGCCTCGTCGGCGGCGACCTGGGCCTCGTCGAGCATCTTCTTGCGGTCGATGTCGCGTTGGCGGGTTCCTGCCTGAGCTTCTATGCGCTCCTGGTCTATGCGCGCCTCGATCTCGATGCGCGCCGTCTCGACCAGCTCGCGGGCCGAGATGTCGGCCTGGTCGACGGCGCGGTTGCGCGCGATCTCGCGCTCGCGCGTCTCCTGCTCATAGGCGATGCGCTCGGCGGCGAGCTTCTTCTCGCGGGCGATGCGGGCCGCCTCGGTCGCCTGCTGGGCGGCGATCTCGGCCTCTTCGAGCACCTTCTGCCGCTCGATCTCCAGCTCGCGGATCTTGCGGTCGTTCTGGATGCGCTCCTCATTGGTGTTGGCGGCTTCGAGGATGCGCAGCTTCTCGGTCGCCTCGCGCGCCGCAATCTCGGCTTCCTCGATCGTGCGGCTGCGCTCGATCTCGCGGCGGCGGATTTCCTCCTCATTGGCGATCCGCGCATCGGCGACGGCGCGCTCCTGGGCGATGCGGGCCTTCTCGGTCGCCTCGCGGGCGGCGATCTCGGCCTGCTCGACGTCGCGCTGGCGCGTGATCTCGCGCGTCTGCGTCTCCTGCTCGTTGGTGATGCGCGCTTCCTTGATCGCCCGCTCCTGGGCGATGCGGGCCTTCTCGATCTCCTCGCGGGTGACGATCTCGGCGGCGTCGATGGTCTTCTGGCGGTCGATCTCGAGGCGGCGGATCTCGCGCTCCGAGGCGATCCGGCTCTCGGCGATCGACTGCTCGTTGGAGATGCGGGCGCGCTCGATCGCCTCGCGCGCGGTGATCTGCGCGCTTTCGGCCTCCGTGTCGCGCTCGGCGCGCTCGCGGGCAAGCTGGGCGCGCTGCTGGGCGCGGCGGAACTCGACCTCGCGCTCCTGCTCCAGGCGCGCCTCCTCGCTCTCGCGCTCGATCGCCAGCGACTGCTTCTCGGCCTCCAGATTGCGGGCGCGGATCTGGATCATCGCCTCCTGCTCGATGTCGTTGCGCAGCGTGCGGCGATCCTCGATATCCTTGATCAGCGCTGTGAGGCCTTCGGCGTCGAAGCGGTTGGAAGGATTGAAATATTCCAGCGAGGTCTGGTCGATATCCACGATGGCGACCGATTCCAGCTCCAGCCCGTTGCGCGACAGGTCTTCCTGCGCGGCCTCGCGGACGCGGCTGACATAGACGCCGCGCTGCTCGTGCATCTCGCCCATCGCCATCTCGGCGGCGACGGCGCGCATGGCGCTCTCGAACTTGCCGACCAGCAGCTCATGCAGGTTCTTGGCGTCGAGCGTGCGGCGGCCGAGCGTGGAAGCGGCGATCGAGACG
The DNA here is from genome assembly GCA_964475605.1 of uncultured Chelativorans sp. GTDB lineage: Bacteria > Pseudomonadota > Alphaproteobacteria > Rhizobiales > Rhizobiaceae > CAYYZC01. The sequence continues at coordinate 13,375 of CAYYZC010000043.1, read as the reverse complement.
GCCTCGCGGGTGGGCCGTACGCGGACATAGAACTCAGCCTCGACATCGACGCGCATGCGGTCGCGGGTGATCAGCGCCTGGTCGCGGTTGCGCACGACCTCGAGCGCCAGCGTGTTCATGTTGACCGGGGTGATGTCGTGGACGATCGGCCAGACGAAGGCGCCGCCGTCGATGACCACCTTCTCGCCGAGGAAGCCGGTGCGGACGAATGCGATCTCCTTGGTCGAGCGCCGGTAGAGCCATGTCATCACCCAGTAGATGATGGCGATGACGATGACGGCTAGGATGAGCCACAGGATGAGCTCGCCGATGATCTGCCCGGTCATATTCCTTCCTCCCGCGAAGGCGCCGATCCCGGTCCGCAGGTCGGCATGTCAGTTCCGATTGTCGGTATGAGATCCTTCGACCTCCACTCCGCCTCGCTCCGCTCGGCACCTCTCCCCCGCTCGACGTGGGAGAGGAAGGCGCCATGCGCTACGGCCG
>CAYYZC010000043.1:0-12882 GCA_964475605.1 uncultured Chelativorans sp. | reverse complement strand
TTCGGGCAACCACCCCCCCTATGGAGGGGGTTGTGGAAGCGCCGGCGGGACTGTTCGGCACCCTTCCTCTCCCCCGTCGAGCGGGGGAGAGGTGGTTTGCGAAGCAAACCGGAGTGGGGGTCGATGCATGAACCGCCCGGCATGCAAGCTGGCCGCCATTGCTATCTCCCCCTGACCTGCTTGAACCGCCGCGTCTGCTCGGTGAGCGCGATCTCGGTCGGCAGGCGCTCCATCGAGGAGGCGCCGTAGAAGCCGTGGCAGTTCCGCGTGTTCCTGAGGACGAATTCGGCATCCTCCGGCATCGCCACAGGCCCGCCATGGACGAGGACGATGACGTCGCTGCGCACTTTCAGCGCGGCCTCCGACCACGCATCGACCAGCGCCGGGCAGTCTTCCAGCTTCAGCGCCGTCTCCGCGCCGATCGAGCCGCCGGTGGTGAGGCCCATATGGCAGACGACGATGTCGGCGCCGGCCCTGGCCATCGCCGCCGCCTCGTCCTCGTTGAAGACGTAGGGCGTGGTCAGCATGTCCCTGGCGCGGGCCTTGGCGATCATGTCGACCTCGAGCCCGTAGGACATGCCCGTCTCTTCGAGATTGGCCCGGAAGGTGCCGTCGATGATGCCGACGGTCGGAAAGTTCTGGACGCCGGAAAAGCCGATCCGCTTCAGCTCGTCGAGGAAGACGTCCATGATGCGGAACGGGTCGGTGGCGTTGACGCCGGCAAGCACCGGCGTGTTCTTCACCACCGGCAGCACCTCGCTCGCCATCTCGACGACGATCTGGTTGGCGTCGCCATAGGCCAGCAGCCCGGCGAGCGAGCCGCGCCCGGCCATCCGGTAGCGGCCCGAATTGTAGATGACGATGAGGTCGATCCCGCCTTCTTCCTCGCATTTCGCCGACAGGCCGGTGCCGGCGCCGCCGCCGACGATCGGTTCGCCGCGCGCCATCATGGCGCGGAATTTTTCCAGGATCTTCTCGCGTTCGATCGCCATCGCTACCTCGCTGCGCGCCGATGCGGCCGGCCGCTGCCGTGCAGCTCCCGATAGGCCTTGACCACTTCGGCGGAGAATTCGGGATCGTTGACATTGTGCGGCAGGCGGATGAGCTGGCGCGCCGAGGTCTGGCGCACCGTCGCCTCCAGCGCCCGGAACAGCGCGTCGTCGGCGGCCGGATCGTGGAAGGGCTGGCCCGGCGCGTCGAGCAGCGACACCCCGCCCTCGGGCAGGAAGAAGCGCACCGGCGCCTCCATCTGGTTGAGCCGCTCGCCGATCCAGCGGCCCATCGCCGCGTTCTCCTCGGGCGTGGTGCGCATCAGCGTGATCTGCGGATTGTGGCGGTAGAGGTTGCGGCCGCGGAACTTCTCGGGGACGGTGTCGAAGGCGCCGAAATTGACCATGTCGAGCGCGCCGCAGGAGCCGATATAGGGCATGCGGGTGCGGATCATGGCGCCGAAGCGGTCCTCGGTCGCCGGGAAGATGCCGCCGACGAGCATGTCGCAGATCTCGGTCGTGGTGATGTCGATGACGCCCTGGACGAGGCGGCTGTCGACCAGCTTCTCCATCGACCTTCCGCCGATGCCGGTGGCATGGAAGACGAGGCAGTCATGGTCGGCTTCGAGCGCGTCGGCGATCTGGCGGATGCATGGCGTGGTGACGCCGAACATGGTCAGCGCCACTGCCGGCTTGTCGCTGCGCTTCGGCTCGGGCTCTTCGCGCCGCGCCTTGACCATGCCGGCGAGCGCATTGGCGCCGTTGGCGAGCACGGCGCGGGTGATCGAGTTCAGCCCCTGCACGTCGGCGACGGAGTGCAGCATCATGATGTCTGACGGGCCGACATAGCGCGACACGTCGCCGGCCGCGACCGTCGAGACGATGATCTTGGGCACGCCGACGGGCAGGGCGCGCATGGCCGGCGCGACCATGGCGGTGCCGCCGGAGCCGCCGGCGCCGATGATGCCGGCGATGCCGTTCTGGCGCTCGATCCAGCGCTCGAAGGCGAGCGTCATGCCGGCGACGGCCTCGCCGCGATCGCTGGAGAAGACGCCGCTGGCCCCGCGCGGATGGTAGGCGGCGATCTGATGTGCCGGAATCTCGGCGCCCGAATGGCGCCCGGTCGTCGAAAGGTCGGCGATGCGCACCGGCAGGCCGGCCTCGCGGATGATGTCGCGGATGAAGAGCAGCTCCTGGCCCTTGGTGTCGAGCGTGCCGGCGACGATCACCACCTGCTCGCCGGGCGAGGCGAGGGGCCGCAGCTCCGCATGGGCGGGTCCGCCTGCCGCAGCGGCCATGGCGCCCGGGCCGGTCACGGTGCGCGCCGACTGGATGATCTGGCGCACCGGAGCCGGCCGCGACCAGCGATTGGGCACTGTCGGGTTGGAGACGTAGATCCTGGTCGCCGCCGCATCCGCGGGTCCTGCCGCCTCGCCGGGGCGGGTCTCCGTGGGTCGCGCGGCGCCGTCCTCGGCGGCGTGGCGGCCGACCCCCAGCATGCGCTGCTGCAATTCGCGGTCGGCGGCGAGCTGGCCGGAATTGATGATGCGGTTGATGCGGCCGTTGACCATGATGGCGACGTTGTCGGCGACGGCCGTCGCTACGCCGATATTCTGCTCGATGACGAGGACGTCGATGCCGTTCTCCTCGCCGATGCGGAGCAGGATCTCCTCGACCTGGTCGACGATGACCGGGGCGAGGCCCTCGGTCGGCTCGTCCATGACCAGGAGCTTCGGGTTGACGAGGAGCGCGCGGGCGATCGCCAGCATCTGCTGCTCGCCGCCGGAAAGCTGGCCGCCGCCATTGTTCTTGCGCTCGGCGAGCCGCGGGAAGGTGGCGTAGATGCGGTCGATGGTCCATGAGCCGGCATGGCCGGCCCCGACCATGCGCAGATGCTCGTCGACGGTGAGCGAGCGCCACAGCCGCCGTCCCTGCGGCACATAGCCGATGCCGAGCTGGGCGATGCGCGACGGGTTCATGCCGACGAGCTGCTGGCCGTGGAAGGTGATCGAGCCGCTGGAGACCGGCACCAGCCCCATGATGGCGTTGCACAGCGTGGTCTTGCCCATGCCGTTGCGCCCGACCACCGACAGCACGCCGCTCTCCAGCGACAGGTCGACGCCTTGCAGCGCATGCGAGGCGCCGTAATAGACGTTGAGGTTGCGGACCTCGAGCGCGGGCGATCCGATCCGGAGGCGCTCAGCCATGGCCGCCTCCGAGATAGAGTTCCTGGACCTCCGGGTCGCTTTCGATCTCGCTCGGCAGCCCTTCCTTGAAGATGCGGCCATTGTGCATCATCGAGACGCTCTCGGAGACGCGCAGCGCGACATCCATGTCGTGCTCGATGATGATGTAGCCGATATGGCGCGGCAGGCTGGTCAGGATCTCGATCAGCTCGGAGCGCTCGGTCGGCGACAGGCCGGCCGCCGGCTCGTCGAAGAGGATGAAGCGCGGCGCACCGGCGAGCGCCAGCGCGATCTCCAGTTGGCGTTGCTGCCCGTAGGAGAGCTCGGCCACCTTGGATTGGGCGACGGCGCCGAGATGGACGGCCTCGATGAGTTCGACGGCGGCCTGGACGAGCGCGTCGTTGCGGCGCGGGCGGATGAGCGAGAAGCGGCCGCGCGAGACGCCGCGGCAGGCGAGATAGACGTTGTCGGCCACGCTCAGGCCGTCGAAGAGCAGCGAGATCTGGTAGGTGCGGCGCAGCCCGCGGCGAATGCGTTCATAGGGCGGGAAGCGGGTGACGTCCTCGCCGAAGAGGCGGATCGTGCCCGAGGTCGGCAGGAAATCGCCGGTGACGCAGTTGAAGAGCGTCGTCTTGCCGGCGCCGTTGGAGCCGAGCACGGCGCGCCGCTCGCCGGGCTTGACCGTCAGCGTCACGTCGGTGAGCGCGGCGAGCGCGCCGAAAAGCCGGGTGACGCCGCGCAGTTCGAGCGCGTTGCCGGTGCCGGTGGCCTGGAGCATGTCGCCGACATGGCGCGGCGCGGCCTGGGCTTCGGCGAGGCTCATGGCGCCTTGCCTCCGCCGAGCAGCGGGTCGCGCGCATCGGCGCGGCGGCTGCGCCAGCGGTCCCACAGGCCGAGAAGCCCGTCCGGCGACCAGTAGACGATGGCGAGGAAGCCGAGGCCGATCAAAAGGTTGAAGCGGTCGCCCGGCAGCCCCAGCGCCTGCAATATGTCGGGCGAGAAGGTCCGCAGGATGACATAGACGATGGCGCCGACGAACGGCCCGATCGGCCGGGTGATGCCGCCGACGACGGCGATGACGAGGATGTCGATGACCGCCGGCAGGCCGGCGGTGCCGGGCGAGATCTGCGCGTTCTGCCAGACCAGCAGGATGCCGGCCACGGCCGCGATGACGCTCGCCAGCGTATAGGCGGCGACGCGATGCAGGAAGACATTGAAGCCGAGTGCCGCCATGCGGCGCGGATTGTCGCGCACGCCCTGAAGCGCCAGCCCGAAAGGCGCTCGCGATATGTAGAGGACCGCGAGGTAGGACAGCACCGCGCAGGCCGCGGACAGGTAATAGAAGGGGATCGGCCGGCGCCAGTTGAGACCGAAGATCTGCGGCGGGACGACATTGGCGAAGCCGCTATAGCCGTTGAAGATCGTGTAGTTCTGGCGCGTGAAGTAGAAGAAGGCGGCGGCGATCGCCAGCGTGATCATGATCGTGTAGATGCCCTCCGTGCGCACGGCGAGCGCGCCGACCATGGTGGCGAAGAGGGCGGCGATGAGGATCGCGACGGGCAGATAGAGCCACCACGGCCAATGAAGGCTGATCGCCTGCACGCCGCTCGACCCGAGGATCGCGACCATGTAGCCGGCAAGCGCGGCGGTCGACATCTGCGCCAGGCTGACCATGCCGCCATAGCCGGCGAGGAACATCAGGCTCAGCGAGATCATCCCGAGGATGAAGGACCAGCCGAGGATCTGGTAGAGGAAGAAGTCGTTGGCGACGACCGGCATCAGCAGCAGCACGACCGCCACGATCCAGAAAGCGGCAGGGATGCGCGACAGAAAGGACGAGCCCGCGGCCTGCCGCCTGGAGCCGGCGAGGCCGGCAGGCTCGGGGATCTGCTCGGCGACGGCCATGGCTCAGCGTCCCAGCAGGCCCTGCGGGCGGAATGCCAGCACGAGCGCCATGATGAGGAAGGTGAAGACGACCGAATAGGTCGGCGCATAGACGGAGCCGAGCTGCTCGGCGAGCCCGATCAGCGTCGCGCCGAGCGCGGCGCCGAGGATCGAGCCCATGCCGCCGACGATGACGACGACCAGCGAGGCGAGCAGGAAGCGCATATCCTCGCCGGCCGTCACCGACTGGAAGGTTCCGCCGACGATGCCGGCGACGCCGGCTAGCCCGGCGCCGAATGCGAAGACGATGATGAAGACGTACTGGATACGCACGCCGGAGGCGGCCAGCATCTCGCGGTCGTCGACGCCGGCGCGGATCAGCATGCCGACGCGCGTCCTGTTGAGCGCCAGCCACATCAGGATGCCGAGCACGATCGAGGCGACGAGGATGGCGATGCGCACGGCCGGGAAGGTGAGGTAGACGACCTCGCCCTCGCGCCCGAAGCCGGCGATCAGCGGCAGCGTCACCGGTCCGGTCAGCCAGTCGGGGCTCAGGATCTGGTAGGACTGCCCGCCCCAGATCCACAGCATGATGTCGGCGAGCACGATCGAGATGCCAATCGTCACCAGCGTCTGGCGCAGATCCTCGCCCTCCATGCGGCGGAACACCAGATATTGGAGCGCGATGCCGATAAGCGCCACGGCGACGAAGGAGACGACGAAGGAGGGCAGCCACCAGCCCGTCAGCAGCGAGACCTCGAAGCCGATATAGCCGCCGAGCAGGTAGAGCGAGCCATGCGCGAGATTGACGTTCTTCATCAGGCCGAAGATCAGCGTGAAGCCGCTGGCGACCAGGAAATAGAGCGCGCCGAGCGTGATGCCGTTGAAGACGGCATTGAGGAAGATGCGCTTGCGCCCGAGCACCGCCTCCATGCCGGCCGGCCACGGCGCGATCAGCAGCCAGAGCAGGATCGCCGCCAGCACGGCGAGCACCACGCTCCACACCGGATTGCGCTGAACGAAGCCGTTCAAGCTTTCCTCCCGGCAAACGCCTCCTTGCCGATCATGCCGACAACACTCCTCCCGAGCAGACAGCGACCCGGCGGGACACCTCCCAGCGCCGCCGGCCGCCCATCAAGCTAAGCCCATTGTGGGTGATCGCGCATACCCGACAGTCTGTTGCTGTCGCCGACCATCGCCAAATGCGGCGCTCGGGCGTCAGGCCGCCCCGGCGAAATGCACCACGCGCCGGTAGTCGCTCGGCGCGATGCCGACATTGGCGATGAAGAAGCGGGTGAAGCTCGCCTGCGAGGAGAAGCCGAGGTCGAGCCCGATATCGGTCACCGCGTCATGCGAGGTGGTGAGGCGCTGGATGGCGCTCTCCATGCGCAGCGTGTTGAGATAGATGTTCGGCGTGATGCCGACCTGCTGGCGGAACAGCTTGTAGAAATGCGGCCGCGACAGACCGGAATCGCGGGCGATCTTGTCGAGCACGATGCGCTCGCTGACGCGGTGCTGCATCAGCTTGATCGAGTTGCGGACGCGGAAGTCGCGCACCGGCGGCGCGCAGCGCGTGAAGGATGCGCCTTCCTCCACCCATTGCCACGACTGGTCGAAGGATTCCTGCGTCAACTCGTAGAGATAGCCGGCTATATAGCCGTCGTCGGCATCCTCCAGCATCGCCGAGGCGACATGGAAGACGAGCCGGCAGATCGATTCAGTCACCTCGATCTGGCTGCGCCCGAAGCGCAGCGCGGCATTGGCGCGCCGGCTCGCCTCGAGGAACCAGAAGGGCTTGATGTAGAGCGTCAGGAAGAGCGACGGGTCGTTGCGGTCGATCGACATGTAGTTGTGCGGCTGCCAGGGGCTGATCGCAACGGCCTGACCGCTGGAGAGCGGGAAGATACCGTCGTCGATCTGGATCGAGGCGGCCGGACCCTGCACGTGGAAGATGAGATGGCCTTCGCGGTGGGCGTGGAGCGTCATCGAGCGGTCGAGATTGTAGAGGGCCACACGACCGAACGGCCCGTGATGCACTGCGAGCGCAGTACTCATGCTCCTCCCCCTCCGCAATTCTTGTCGTCGCGGACGCTGGCGGCCAGTCTATCCCAGCCATTGGCCTTGTCCAGCCGATTCCGTGCCCGGAGGCCGGCCCTCTCCTCCATGCTACATGGCCGCCTTCATCATGGAGAGATAGTCGTCGGCGTCGGCGCGGCGCGGATTGGTGCGGTTGGCGTCGTCCGATTCCGCCAGGACCGCGGCGCGCGAGATCTCGCAGGCGGTGACGCCCATCTCGCCGAGGCTGGCCGGCAGGCCGAGCCGCTCGCGCATGCGGACGATCACATCGGGCAGGTCGGCCCTGGCGCGGTGCTTCCATTCGCGCCGGATCTCGTCATAGCGTGAGGCGACCGCCGGCGCGTTGAACACCAGCACATGGGGCAGCAGCACGCCGTTGACGGCGCCGTGGTCGAGAGCGGCGCCGGTGATGCCGCCGAGCGCATGGCTCATGGCATGGACGCCGCCGAGGCCCTTCTGGTGGGCAAGGGCGCCATTGAGGGCGCCAGCCATCATCTCGCGGCGCGCCTCGAGGTCGCCGCCGTCGTCGACGACGCGATCGAGATTGGCGACGACGCGCCGCAGCCCGTCGAGCGCGATGCCGTCGGCGGGCGGGTTGTAGGCGGTGGCGGTGAAGGTCTCCACGCAATGGGTCAGCGCGTCCATGCCGGCCGCCGCCGTGCGATCGGCCGGCAGGTCGAGCGTCAGCGTCGGATCGCAGATGACGACGCGCGGCGTCAGGCAGGGGCTGGACAGGGAGACGGGGCCGTCCTCCGTCGCCACCACGGCAATGCCTGAGGTCTCCGAGCAGGAGCCGGAATTGGTCGGTATGGCGACGATGGGCGGGATGACGTCGCGGATCCGCGAGCGGCCTCCCTCCAGCCCGGAATACCGGCGCAGCGGCCCGGCATGGCCGACGCGAACCCCGATCGCCTTGGCGAGGTTGATTGCGGCAGCGCCGCCGAAGCCGATGATGCCGTCCGCGTCGGCCTCGACGAAGGTGCGGGCGGCTTCGGAGCAGGCCTGCTCGGTAGCGCGTGACGGCTCGCACTCGAACACGGATGCAGAGACGCGGCGCGGCATCGCGGCAAGCAGGCGGTCGAGGAGGGCGGGGCGGGTGCGGACGTCGTCGGCAACGACGAGAGGGCGCGCGACGTCCAGGAATTCCAGTTCCGCCTCCAGCGCGTCCTCGAGCACGTTCTCGGCGAAGTGGATCTTGGTGACGTAGTTGATCAGAGACATGGCCGCATCCCCGGGGAGAGGCCGGGCCGCGGCCCTCCCCTGGCAAAGGGTTGCCTGAACGAGAAGGGCCGGACCCTTTCGGATCCGGCCCTCAAGGGGGTGTCTAGCCCTTTTCGCGCAAGGCGTCGCAGTCCGGCGTGTCGCGCGACGGCAGCCCGATCGCATCGAACTCCTCCTTCGTCATGCCGAGCTTCTGATCGACATTGTCGATCTTCTTGACGAAGGTGTTGTAGAGATTGCCGTCGTCGCCCTCGACGACCTCGGTGATGAAGACCGAGCCGATCGCCTGCCGGTTCTCGTCGAGCTTGATGTGACCGTTGGGCGCGTCGAACTCCATGTTCGCCAGGGCCTCGTGGAAGTTGGCGTGATCGTCGTCCAGCTCGCCGCCGATCTCCTCGAGGGCCAGCAGCACGGCCATCGTCGCGCCATAGTAGTTGGTGGCGAAGAGCGACGGGGTGGCGAAGCGCTCGCCCTCGGGGAAGGTGTCCTGATAGTCCTTGACATAGGCCTGCCAGGCTTCGTCCTCCCAGTCGTCGGCCTGAACGCCGGAGCTCGGCGTGCCGATGAGCGCCTCCTTGGCGCGTCCGCGCGCCGACAGCACGGTCTGGTCGACCATGATGGTGCCGCCGATCAGATTGGTGTGGCCGCCGGCCTGCTGGTACTGGTTGAGGAAGTTGATCGCATCCGTGCCGCCGACGCCGAGATAGATGGCGTCCACGTCGAGGGGGAGCGCTGCGATGATCGAGGCGAAGTCGCCGCTGCCGAGCGGCAGCCAGAAGCGCTCGACGATCTCGCCGCCGGCCTGGCAGAAGTCGACGGCAAAGCCCATGAAGTTGGTGTAGCCGAACGAATAGTCGGCGGCGATCGTGGCGATGCGATCCCAGCCCTTCTCCTCGACGACATAGCTGCCGAGGCCGTAACCCCACTGTCCGCCGTCCGGATGGAAGCGGAAGAAGTTCGGCGCCGGATCGACATAGGTCGTCTCGAGCGCGCCGGAAGCGGCGTTGATGATCGTCTTGTTGGGGATGGTCTTGGCATAGTCGCGAAGCGCGATGCCCTCGGAGCCCGATAGCGGGCCGATGATGAAATCGACCTCGTCCTGCTCGATCAGCTTGCGGGCGATGCGCGAAGCCGTGTCGGGGGTGGCATCGGTCGGTCCGAGCACCCATTCGATCTTCTTGCCGGCGACCTCGCCGTTGAACTTGTTGAGCGCCAGCTCGAAGCCGCGGATACCGTCATTGCCGGGCTCGGTGAAGACGCCTTCCTGCGGCGCCATCAGGCCGATCTTGATCGTGTCGTCCTGCGCCAGCGCCGCGGCGGGCGCCATGATCGCAATTGCCGCGACCGTGGTGATGAGCTTGGTCTTCATGTCAGTCCTCCCTGGTGAAGCCGTCCTGGAACGGCGATGCTGCCTGCAGCATGTGACCGTGCCGCCCGGCGCGGCCGCGCCGCGAGCGTCCGGTCCTCCAACCGGCGCAAGGCGGATGCGCCAAGGGCTGACCCGAGGTTAGATAAGCAAGCTACGGCGGCTGATCTCCGCGCGTGCCGCTTTATATCCGAGCGTCTGTTTTTTGGTTGCTCGCGGCCTTCAACGTTTGCGCATCCGCCCCGGCGCCTGGCCGAAGCCCTTCGCAAAGGCGCGGCTGAAGGCCGAAGCGGAGGAGAAGCCGGTCCGCGCCGCGATGTCCGCCATCGGCTCGGCCGTGTCGAGGACGAGACGCCGCGCCGCACCGAGCCGCAGCCTGAGATAATAGGCACCGGGCGTCTCGCCGATGGCCTGCGAGAAGCCGTGCTCCAGCGTGCGGGCGCTGACGCCGCAGCGCCGCGCGATCGCCGAGACCGGCAGCGGCCGGTCGAGATGGCTCTCCATCAGCCGGATCGCCTGCGCCACGCGCGGGTCGTAGCCGTCGATGCGGCCGAGCGAGACGAGCGGCTGCGCGTCGCTCGCCGCGCGCGCCTGGTCGTAGATGAAGACGCTGGCGACATCGAGCGCCACCGCCATGCCGAGCCGGGCGCGGATCAGGTGCAGCATGAGGTCGACTGTCGGCGAGGCGCCGCCGGCGGTGAAGACCGGGCCGTCGACGACATAGCGGTCGGGGCGCAGGTCGCAATGCGGGAAGGCGGCGGCGAAATCCTCCAGGTCCTCCCAGTGCGTGGTGGCGCTGCGGCCGTCGAGCAGGCCGGCGCGGCCGAGCAGCCATGTGCCGGCCTCGATGCCGCCGACCGCGCGCGCCGACCTCGCGGCGCGGCGGAAGGCGGCGACCAGGGTCGCGGCCGTGTCATGGCGTGTTCCGAAGCCGCCGACGGCGACCAGCACGTCCGTCCCCGCCACCGGATCGAAGCGGCCGTCGACCGCGACCGGCAGGCCCGAGGTCGTCGCCGGCGGCTTGCCGTCGCCGGAGACGATCGACCAGTCGAACATCCGCGCCCCGGCGATGCGGTTGGCGGCGCGCAGGGGGTCGATGGCGGAGGCGACGCACATGATCGAAGAGCCGGGCAGGACGAGGAAGGTCAGCCGCAGCGGCGGGCTCTCTTCGGCAAAGATCGATCGGTTTTCGTTTTTCGTCATTCCTGCTTCGTAAAATGCAAATCAGCTTCCTGCAACTGCGCCATTCTAGGCGAAACGTCAGGGAGGCGCCGATGCCGTTGGCCATGAGCCGGGAGGTCTTCATCACCTGCGCCGTGACGGGCTCGGGCGGCACGCAGGACCGCAGCCCGCACGTGCCGCGCTCGCCGAGGCAGATCGCCGATGCCGCGATCGACGCGGCGAGGGCCGGTGCCGCGATCGTCCACTGCCATGTCCGCGACCCGGAGACCGGCGCCCCGCGCCGCGATGTCGCGCTCTATCGCGAGGTGACGGAGCGCATCCGCGACGCCGAGATCGACGTGGTGCTCAACCTGACCGCCGGCATGGGCGGCGACATGGTGTTCGGCCCGACCGAGCAGCCGCTGCCGCTCCGGAACGAGGGCACCGACATGGCCGGCGCCAGCACGCGGGTCGAGCATGTGCGCCAGTGCCTGCCGGAGATCTGCACGCTCGACTGCGGCACGATGAATTTCGCCGAGGCCGACTATGTGATGACCAACACGCCGGGCATGCTGCGCGCCATGGGCGGCATGATGACCGAGATGGGCGTGAAGCCGGAGGTCGAGGCGTTCGATACCGGCCATCTGTGGTTCGCCGGGCAGCTCGCCGAGGAGGGCGTGCTGAAGCCCGACGTGCTCGTCCAGCTCTGCATGGGCGTGCCCTGGGGCGCGCCGGACGACCTCAACACCTTCATGGCGATGGTCAACAACGTGCCGAAGGAGTGGACCTTCTCGGCCTTCTCGCTCGGCCGCAACCAGATGGCCTATGTCGCGGCCGCCGTGCTCGCCGGCGGCAATGTGCGGGTCGGGCTGGAAGACAATCTGTGGCTCGACAAGGGCGTGCTGGCGACCAATGCCCAGCTCGTCGAGCGGGCGGTGACGATCGTGGAGAATATGGGCGCGCGGGTGATCGGACCAGGCGAGGTGAGGCAGAGGCTCGGCCTGGTCAAGCGCGCGCCGGTGGGTTGAGCAGGGTTTACCGGCGAAGGGCCGCGACATTTTCCACAAGAGGATACGATGACCATCACCAAAGCGGCATGCATCGGCGGCGGCGTGATCGGCGCAGGCTGGGTGGCGCGGCTGGCGCTCAACGGCATCGACGTGGCGGTCCATGACCCCGATCCGCAGGCGGAGCGAAAGGTCGCCGAGGTGGTGGAGGGCGCCCGCCGCGCCTATCGCCGGCTGGCGACGCAGGGCCTGCCCGATGAAGGCCGCATCACCTATGCCGGCACCATCGCCGAGGCCGTCGAAGGCGCCGGCCTCGTCCAGGAAAGCGTGCCGGAGCGCCTCGACCTCAAGCACAGGGTGCTGGCGGAGATCGATGCGCATGCGGCACCCGACGCGCTGGTCGGCTCGTCGACCTCCGGCATCAAGCCGACCGACATGCAGAAGGCGATGAGCCGCCGGCCCGAGCGCCTCGTCGTCGCCCATCCGTTCAACCCGGTCTACCTGCTGCCGCTGGTCGAGATCGTCGGCGGCGAGCGGACGAGCCCCGAAGCCGTCGACGGGGCAAAGGCGCTCTACGCCTCGATCGGCATGAAGCCGGTCGTCATCGCCAGGGAGATCGCGGCCTTCGTCGGCGACCGCCTGCTGGAGGCGATGTGGCGCGAGGCGCTATGGCTGATCAAGGACGGCATCTGCACGGTCGAGGAGCTCGACGACGTCATGCGCTACGGCTTCGGCCTGCGCTGGGCGCAGATGGGCATGTTCCAGGTCTACCGCATCGCCGGCGGCGAGGCCGGCATGCGCCACTTCATGGCCCAGTTCGGGCCCTGCCTGTCCTGGCCCTGGACCAGGCTCATGGACGTGCCGGAGTTCAACGACGAGCTGGTCGAGCTGATCGCGACGCAGTCGGACGAGCAGTCCGGCCGCTGGTCGATCCGCGAGCTGGAGCAGATCCGCGACGACAATCTCGTCGCCATGATGGAGGCGCTGTCGCG
>CAYYZC010000042.1:0-16697 GCA_964475605.1 uncultured Chelativorans sp. | reverse complement strand
GCTTTGCGCGTCAGTGTCGGCGCTGCGTCCAGAAGGGCGCGGGTATAGGGGTGTTCCGGATGCTCGAATATTCGTGCCGTTGTGCTGCATTCGACGATGACGCCGTTCCGCATGATGGCCACGCGGTCGCAGAGCCCCGAGACGACCGAAAGATCGTGGGACACGAGCAGGTAGGAAAGGCCGAACCTTTCCCTGAGCCGGCGCAATAGCTGCAGCACCATCGCTTGTATCGACATGTCGAGCCCTGCGGTCGGCTCGTCGAGAATCACGAGCCTGGGCTTGAGCAGCAGGATGCGGCCCAATGTGATGCGCCGCAGCTGCCCGCCCGAAAACTCGTGCGGATAGCGCTTCACCGCATCGGCGGGCAGCCCGACTTCCTCCAGCACCTCGCGGATCCGGTCCCGGCGTTCGGCCTTGGCGACGCCTCTGGCAAGCAGCGGCTCTTCCAGCGTCCGGCCGATGCTCCACCAGGGGTCGAGCGCGGCAGCGGCGTCCTGATGCACATACTGGATGTCGGCGCGGACGCGCCGCGCCTCCTTCTGGTCCAGGCCGGATACGACCCGGCCGTCGAGGCGTATCGTCCCCGCGCTCTCCCGCTGCAGGCCGAGAATGGTCCTGCTCAGCGTCGTCTTGCCGGAGCCCGATTCGCCGACCAGCCCGAAAATCTCGCCCGGCTGCATGTCCAGGCTGACATTGTCGACGGCGCGCACCTGTCTGGCGTCGCGCTCCAGCCAGCGCCGCTTGCTCCCGAGCACAACGGTGACCGCGTCCACTTCGAGCAGCCTTGCGGGAGCCGCGTCCTGCATCGTCCCGTCTTCGGGCACCGAGGCTTCGGCGGCGGGCCCGGCATTCGCATTCTCCGGATGATAGGACAGCAGGGTCCTGGTGTATTCATGCGACGGGTGCCGCAGGACCTGCTCCGTCCGCCCGGTCTCGACGGTCTTTCCCGCATACATCACGCAGACCCTGTCGCAGAGCTGCGCGACCACGCCGAGGTCGTGGGTCACGAAAAGCATGGAGATGCCGAACTCGGCGACCAGCTCGCGCAGCAGATCGAGGATTTCCGCCTGCGTCGTCACGTCCAGGGCCGTCGTCGGCTCGTCGGCGATGACGAGCGAGGGCTTGCACACCAGGGCGGCGGCAATGAACAGGCGCTGTCTCTGCCCACCGGAAAATTGATGCGGATAGCGGTCGATGGCGTTTTCGGGATCGGGAATCCGGACCCTGCGGAACATCTCGATCATGCGCGCCCGATGTTCGCGGCGCCTGCCGGGCGCGTGCCAGCGCATGATCTCCAGCAGTTGCTTGCCGACGGTGAAGACCGGATTCATCGCAAGATACGGATCCTGCGGTATGAAGCCGATGCGCTTGCCCCTGAACTCGCGGGTCAGTTCCGCCTCGCCCAGAGCGAGAAGCTCCGTCTCCTCGAACCGGATCGAGCCGGAGAGCCGCGCATGCCGCTGCTGGATCCCGAGCGTGGCGTTCACGAGCGTCGTCTTGCCGCTGCCGCTCTCGCCGACGATCCCCAGGATCTCGCCCGGCATGACCGAGACGTCGACGCCCCTGAGGATGGACGTCGGTGCGTCGGACGACCCCAGCTCCAGGGTGAGGTCGCGGATATCGAGCAATGGGCGGCGCGCCTGGTCGTCTTCCGGCAGGAAGGCGGAACTGCTTACCGGGGCGGTCATCTCGACCGCCGAAGTCTTGGATCCATGATATCACGCAAGCCGTCGCCGAGAAGGTTGAAGCCGAGAACGGTAAGAAGGATGGCCAGACCGGGAAACGCCGCATACCACCATGCCTGCGGGAGATAGCCGCGGCTTTCGGCGATCATCAGTCCCCAGTCGGGAGTCGGCGGCGAAGCTCCCATCCCGAGGAAGCCGAGCGTGGCGGCAGTCAGGATGGTGAAGCCCATGCCGATCGTGGCCCGCACGATGATCGGCGACATGATGTTGGGCAGGATATGCATGAACATGATCCTGCCGTCGCCGAGCCCCAGGCCCCTCAGCGCGTCGACGAACAGCGAATCGCGGAGCCGGCGCGTCTCCGCGAAGACCAGACGCGTGAAGAACGGCCAGTAGGTCAGCGCCAGGGCGATCATCGCGCTCAGGAGCGACGGCCCCATGATCTGCGCCAGCGCCAGCGCCAGGATGAGCTGCGGCAAGGCGAGAAAGACGTCGGTGACGCGCATGACCATCTCCGACAGCCACCCGTCGCGATAGCCGGCGACGAGGCCGAGCGGGATGCCGATCGCCGTCGCCACCCCGACGACGATGAGCCCGACCTGGAGCGCGCCGCCGGTGCCCAGGATGACGCGAGAGAAGATATCCCGGCCGAGATTGTCGGTTCCGAAAAGGAACTGGTCCGACGGCTCCTGCAGCCTCGACAGAAGGCGCGGGCTCACCGCATCTTCCGGATACGGCACCAGCAGGGGGCCGAAGATCGCCAGGAAGACGACCGCGATCACGATCACCAGGCCGAGCATCGCCGGCAGGTCTTTGGACAGCTTGCGCAGCGCCAGCATCAGCGGCGGCCTTCGCGCAGCTGCGGATCGACAAGGCCGTGGATGACGTCCACCAGCACGTTGACCGACGTATAGGCGATGCCGATCACCAGCGTGACGGCCATCATGACGTTGCTGTCGGCGGCGAGAATGGCATTGACTGTGTAGCTGCCGATTCCGGGCCAGTCGAATATGGCTTCGACGACGACCGCGCCTGCGATAAGCCCGCCGAACAGCAGGCCGATCTGCGTTATGGCGGCGATCACGGAGTTCCGCAGGATATAGACCCATATCAGGCGGCGTCTTGGGAAACCCACGGCACGTTCGAACAGGACGAACTCCTTTTGCAGCGTATCGAGCACACCGGCCCTGGTAAAGCGGATGATGGTGGCCAGCACCGCGAGCGACAGGGTCAGCGTGGGAAGCAGCAAATGCTGCAGCGTATCCAGGAAGGCTGCCGGATTGCCGTCGATGATGCTGTCCACGAGCAGGAAGCCGGTCACGCCGGGCGGCATCTCGTCCCCGCCGAAACGGCCCCGCAACGGCAGCCAACTGAGCTCGAGCGCGAAATAGAGCTGCAACATGATGGCGAGCCAGAAGCTCGCCACCGCCACCCCGATGACCGAGACGATGCGCAGGAACACGTCCGGCAGGCGGTTGTGATAGACCGCGGCAATGGTGCCGAGCGGAATGCCCACCACCGTCCCGACCACCAGCGCGGAGAAGATGAGCTCCAGGGTGGCCGGAAGGCGCCGGGCAAGCTCCGCTCCCACCGGCAGCCCCGAGAAATGACTGACGCCGAAGTCGAAACGCAGCACCTGATTCAGGTAGCTGAGGAACTGCACGGGCAGCGGCCTGTCAAACCCGTACGTTTCCCGAATCGCCTGAATCTGCTCCGGGCTTGCCGCCTCTCCGGCGATCAGCATCGCCGGATCCGAAGGCACGACTCTGATCAGGAGGAATGTCGCCAACAGCAGCCCGAACAGGACGGGGATGGCTGTCAGGAGCCGTCGAATCAGAAAGCTTGTCATGCCTTCGGTTCTACCTGCCGCCTAGCCGCTCGTCAGGCTCATCCAGCGGGCTTCGAGCCCGCCGCCCACCGGACAGTATTTCAGTCCTTCGACCCGGTTCGCAACGCCCCGCACGTCGATTCCGTCATATACCCAGATGTCCGGAGAATCGTCCACGATCTTCCGGATCGCCTCGGCATAGGCAACCTGCCGTCCTTCCTGATCGGCCACCGAACGGGCCTCTTCCAGCAATTCGTCGACTTCGGCGTTGCGGTAATACGAAGCCGCCTTCCAGGTGCCGTGCGACTTGGAATCGTACATCGCGCCCAGCCAGTTCTCGGGATCGACGTAATAGGCGCTGACCCAGTGGCACCACATGGCCGGGGCCGTCTCGGGCGAGGCCGTCATCGAGAGGATGTTGGCCCACTGTGAATTGACGATCTTGAGGTTGACGCCGATCTTGGCGAGGTCGGCCTGGAACACCTGCGCGGTAAGAACGCTCAATTCGCGAATGGCGTAGGTATAGAACTCGACGGGCTGATCCATCGGCGCGCCCTCGGCCACGGCGAGGTCGTAATATTCCTTCGCCTTGTCGAGGTCGAAGTCGTAGACTTCGAGATCGTCGGGCATTCCCCAAAGCGTCGCCGGCATCGGCGCCCCGTTGCGCTTGGCGGTGCCTTGCATAATGGTTTCGATGTACCCGTCATAGTTGAACGCATGCGCAAAGCATTTGCGCGCATTGACGTTGTCGAAAGGCGGCTTGGCGTTGTTCATGCGGATGACGAAGGTCCGCAGCGCCTGGTCGCGCCTCAGATGCGCCCTGTCCGATGTTTCGATCCTTGCAGCGGCGTCGGCGCCGAGATCGGCTTCCGTCAGATCGATCGTTCCGTTCAGGAGTGCCAGCAGGCGTGTCGTCGCCTCCGCGGCGGGCCGGAAATCGAAATTGGCGATCGGCTTGTCATTGTCCGACCATCCCATGAAGTGATCCTCGAAACGCTCGAGGAAGATGCGCTGCTGCGGCGCATAGCGGTCGGCGACGAGCTTGTAGGCGCCGGAGCCGGCCTCGTTGGAAAGCAGCCAGGTCTTGCCCATGTCGCCGTTTTCCTCATTGGCCGCGATGAGCCTTGAGTTGACGATATAGACCGTCGGCAGGGCCGAATAGAAAGGCGCATACGGCATTTCGAGCACGAACTGCACCACGCCCGGCTCGGGGCTGCTGACGTTGTCGGGCAGCAGAATGCCGTTGAACGGACCGGACGGCGCCATGCCGAAGGTCAGGACACGCTTGAAGCTGTAGACGACGTCCTCCGCGGTCAGCTCCGAGCCGTCGTGGAACTTCACGCCCGGCTTCAGCTTGACCGTCCAGGTCAGCTTGTCGCTGCCCAGCTCCGCGGACTCCGCCAGCCAGGGCTCGAGCGTGGCCGGATTGTCCTGATACCGGAACAGCGTATCGTACGCGTTCTGCGCATAGTTGAGCATCAGCACGTCCTGGAGCTGATGCGGGTCCAGATTCTGCGTGATGGTGTCGCCGCTGATCAGCGTGTTGTCGCCGCTCTGTGCGCCGGCCGTCTGGACGTCGATGACCGCGGCCAGAAAGGCGGACACACCCAATGCGTTGAGCTGTCTTCTGGTAATATCCATTTCGCATTCCCCTTTTTGTCTGAGTCCACATCCGTCGGGCGACACCGCCGACCTGCTGCCGCTAACCGGGTCGAACGATCAGGTTTCCGTAGTCGTCGACGACCGCCCTGTCGCCCGGATAGAGCAGGGTGGTCGTGTCGAGTTGCACGAGAATGGCCGGGCCTTCGACGGTCTCGCCGGGCCCGAGACGCGTGCGGTCCAGAATAGGTGTATCCACGCTGCCCGACGCGAAATGCACCGTCTGTCTCTGGAGAACCGCGTCCTTCGCCGAACCGCCCTGCGTGATCTTGTTGGCGGCCGGCGGCGGCAATTTGCCGATCGCCTCGACATGGAGGTTGACGATCTCGACCGGCATGTCGCGCTGCGCGAACGTATAGAGGGCCTCGTGCTCCTGATGGAAGCGCTCTATGGCGGTCGACACGGCATCGGCATCGACAGTGTCAGAAGGCCACGGGATCCTGATCTCCGAGCCCTGATGCTTGTAGCGAAGGCTGGCGAGCCGCTGGGTGGTGCGGCCATCCGCGGGAACCTTTTCCCGGGCGAGCCAGTCGTGAGCCTCCCGTTCCATCTGCTCGAAGACAGAGGCTATCTGGTCGTGGTCGTAATCCGGGCCCTTCTGCAGGCAGGTGCGCGAATAGTCGGATTTGAGGTTCGATACGAGAAGGCCGAGTGCCGAAAGCACGCCCGGCGACGGAGGCACGACGATCTTCTTCATGCCCAGGAGCCGGGCAAGCGAGCTGCCGTGGAGCGGCCCGGCGCCGCCGAACGGCAGCAGCGCGAATTCGCGCGGGTCGTGACCACGCTCGACCGATACGACGCGGATCGCGCCCACCATGGCATTGTCGCTCAGCGCCAATATCCCGCGCGCCGCCTCGTAGACATCGAGGCCGAGCGGCCGTGCGATCTTTTCCTCGATCGCCCGTCGCGCGCCCTCGACATCGAGCGCCATGGAGCCGTTCAGCAGCGCCGACGGCAAATGGCCGAGCACGGCATGGGCATCGCTTACGGTCGGCTCGGTGCCGCCGCTGCCATAGCACACCGGCCCCGGCACGGCCCCTGCGCTCTGCGGGCCGACGCGCAGGCCCTCGAGGTCGAGCAGCCTTGCGATCGAGCCGCCGCCGGTCCCGATCGTGTTGATGTCGACCATGGGCAGCGACAGGGGCCATTCGCCGACGCGCCCCTTCATGGTCATTCCCGGGTCGCCGTCCTTGATCAGGCATATGTCGGCGGAGGTGCCGCCGATATCGACGCAGATGAGGTTGGGGAGACCGGCGATGCGCCCGATCGTCTGGGCGCCGACCACGCCGGCCGCCGGGCCGGACAGCGCCGTCTGCACCGGCGAATGGCGGATGACCTCGCTGCCGGTCACGCCGCCGCTCGATTTCATCAGCAGCAGCGGCGCGTCGATCCGCTGTTCCTCGAGCCTCTTCTCGAGGCGGCCGACATAGGTCGATATGGCCGGCATCACATAGACGTTGAGGATGGTCGCCATCGTCCGCTCATATTCGCGGAAGACCGGCAGGACTTCGCTGGAGCGCGACACCATCACCTCGGGCCATTCCTCGGCCACGATCTCGGCGGCCCGCTCCTCATGCCGGGGATTGGCGTAGGAATGCAGAAAGCAGATAGCGATGGCGCCCACGCCCTGCTCCCGCAGCCTGCGCGTCGCGACCCGGACCGCATCCTCGTCGAGCGCTTCCAGCACCGACCCGTCGAAGCCGATCGTCCCGCCGATCTCCAGAATGCGTTCCGGCGGAACCGGCCGTTTCGGCTTGATCCATGAATACATGTTCGACTTGCGGGGGATGTCGTGCCGCCCGATTTCCAGCACGTGCCGGAACCCCTTGGTCGTCAGCAGACCGGCCCTGGCGCCCTTTCCCTCGAGGATGAGGTTCGTGGCCACTGTTGTGCCGTGGACGACCTGGATCACTTCGCCCGGAACGCGGCCCGCCACGTCAAGCGCCTCGACGATGCCGTTCATGAACCCGATCGAAGGATCGTGCGGCGTCGAAGGCGTTTTCGCCGTCCACACCTGACCGTTCGTACGATCCAGCAGCGTGACATCCGTGAATGTGCCGCCGGTATCGATCGCAACCGAAAGCTGCCGTGACGTTTCCTGGCTATTCGACATTCCTACACTGCCCAATCAAAATAGTCGTTCCGATGGAAAAGCTTGGTATCGGGCCGTGCGCCACGGCGCCTTGCGGTCGCCGCACATTCGATCTGGAAGCCGGCCTCCTCGCTTCCGAGAACGACGCCATAGTCTTCCAGCGCGGAATCGGGACTGACGATGCCGCCCAGCACGTCGAGGCGGACATCTTCCGCCGGCCGGTCGAATGGGTGACCCCAGCCGCCGCCGCCGCCGGTCTGGACGCTCAATATGTCGCCCCGCTTCAGCATCACGCCGTCGGTGAGGGGGTCGATCACCCGTTCGTCGGGCCTGCCCGGATTGACGACGGCCCTTCCGGGCCGGCCCGCCTTCCCGCCGGCAACTCCCAGCGGCGCGTTCTCTATGTTGTCGATGCGCATCGAGACCATGACGCTTTCGGAAAGCACCTCGATCTCGCGGATCACTCCCATCCCGCCGCGCCAGCGCCCCGGCCCGCCGGAGTCCCTGTTGAGGCTGTAGCCCCGCATCCGCACCGGATAGGACGAGTTCAGGAATTCCGCGGGATAGTTCTCCTGCGCCACGTAGTAGACGCTGTCGAGACCATCGCTGAACGGGCGCGCACCCCAGCCGACGCCGACGCCGTCCTGCAGCAGGAAAGGCAGCCCCGTGGCAGGATCGTTTCCGCGCATGTAGTAGATGACGTAGGCGCTGTTGGAGGCCACGCCCTTGCCCTGGCTCGCAACGTTGACGAGACCGGTCATGACGCCCTGCAGACGCACCCAGGTCATGCCGCGCTGGCCGAGCGGAGCCGGAAATTCCGGCTGGAGGATGCTGCCGCGCCGCAACCGAACCTCGTCGAACAGGCGCATATGGCCGTCGTTGAGCATGCCGTTGGCGTCGTCTGCCGAAAAGTAGACGCCGAGCACCATGGAGGGGACGACGGACTGCATGAGGTAGTTGACCGGCCCCGGCGCCTGGTCGTCGCTTCGCGTCCCGTCGAAGATCACCTGCCCGGGCCCGACCTCGACCGAGGCCCTTATCGTGAAGGGGCCGTTTCCGTGGCCGTCGGTGTCGATCGAATCCGCGAATTCATAGCTGCCTTCGTCGAATATGCCGCGGAAAGCGTCGTGCACCTTCGCTTCCGTCCTGTCCTGCAACTGGGCGAACGCGTCGTGGACCACCTCGACGCCGAACTCCTCGAATATCTCGGCCATGCGCTGGGCTCCGAGACGCACGGCTGCGAACAGCGCCCGCATGTCGCCCCGGATCATCTCGGGGGATCTCGAATTCCGCTGGAACAGGCGAAACAGCTCGTCGCTTATCTCGCCGTCGCGGCAGATCCTGACCGGAGGAACGATGATCCCTTCCTGAAAGATGCTGGTCGCCTTCGGCGACAGCGACCCCGGATACATGCCGCCTATGTCGCTGATATGCCCCCAGGTCTGCGAGTAGCCGACGATGCGGTCTCCCTCGAAAACCGGCATGACCAGTATCTGGTCGGGCGAATGCGAGACGGCGCCCTTGGAGAAGTAGCAGTCGTTGAACCAGTAGATGTCGCCGGGGCGCATCGTATCCGCAGGATAGATCTCGAAGATCGGCTCGATGACCTTGCCGAACAGCGGCAGGGCGCTGCCGGCGACCATGCGGGCATGTTGATCGTAGAGGGCGGCCCAGTAATCCTTCTTCTCGCGCATGAAGGGCGACATCGACGTGCGCTCGAGAAGCGTCTCCATCTCCGACTGGGCGGCCCGCATCGCGCCGACGATGATTTCCAGCGTGATCGGATCGCAATGCCGCCCCTGCCCCTTCGGAGGTGTCATCGAATTCTCCGCCTTGTTCGCCCGCAGGAAACCAGCCATTCCCGCATTCGTCCGAGCCGCCATCGCAACCGTGGCGTCCCTGTGGACCGTCCCGATAGTATCCAATGTTGCCGATAGGAAACTAACTGAACGGCAATGTCAACGCAGGAACGTGGCCTATCGCGGCATTCTCGCCGGCGCCGACCGGGTTCCCGGCGCGTCCCCCGGCATGTCTATGTCAGGTTCGCCAGATACTCCTGGCGATGGAACAGATCGCGGTGCTCCCGCACCCCTCTCAGCGCAGCCGTCCGCCCCTTCTCGACGGACAGCGAATGCCCGGTGCCGACCAGCGCGACGCCGTAGTCGCGCTCCGCGCCTTCCCGGGATACGAACCCGCCGAGAACGTCTGCCAGCACCTCTTCCGGCGGCCTGTCGAACGGATCGCCCCAGCCGCCGCCGCCTCCCGTCATGACGCGCAGGATGTCGCCGCGTTCGAGTATCAGCCCGTCGGAGAACGGTTCGATCTCGGCCTCCCTCGCCGTGCCCGGGTTCACCGTGCCGCGTCCCGCCCTTCCGCTCTGGCCGCCGGACACACCCCATGGCGGATTGGCCGTATTTCCGATGCGCATCATCAGCATCACCCGCTCGGCCAGCACCTCCACCTCGCGGATGACGCCCGTTCCGCCCCGATACCGCCCCGGACCGCCCGAATCGGCATTGATCTCATAGCGGGCGACGCGAACCGGAAAGCTGTCGTTCAGGAACTCGGCCGGGTAGTTCTCCTGCGAGACGTAGTAGATCACGTCCAGCCCATCGGCGAACGGACGCGCGCCGTAGCCGGCCCCCACACCGTCCTGCACGAGGAAGGTCTCGCCGGTTTCGGCATCGATGCCGCGCATGTAGTAGATCGAGTAGGTGCTGCTCGAAGCCGCCCCCTTGCCGCCGCTGGCCTGGTTCACCAGGGCGAGCAACGCCGACCCGAGACGTATCCAAGTCAGGCTCCGCTGTCCCGTCGGGGCGGGGAATACCGGATCGAACAGGCTGCCTTCGCGGGTCAGGACCTCGTCGAAGACGCGCATCGTGCCGCCGTTCATCGGGTCTTCCCGGTCGGACGTCAGATAGACGCCGAGCAGCAGGCTGGGGACCACGGGATGCATCACGAAATTGATCGGCCCGGGGGCCTGGTCGTCGGTCCTGCGCGTATCCAGCACCGCCCGATCGTCGTCCACCCGCAGATCGAGCCTGACCTTGTAGGGTCCGTTTCCCTGGCCGTCCGAATCGACGATGTCGGCCGCGCTGTATTCGCCATTCGCGAAGATGTCCCGGAAGGCCTTGCGAACCCGCACCGCGGTGCGGTCCTGAATCTGCTTGAACGCCTTCAGCACCGTGGCGCGGCCGAACCTCCCGAACAGCTCCACCATCCTGGCCTGGCCCAGCCGGGTGGCGGCGAACAGGGCCCGCATGTCGCCACGCACCATTTCGGGGAAACGGGAGTTGCGCTCGAACACGCGCAGCAGCGTCTCGTCCGGCACGCCCGCCCTCTGGACCCGGACGGGCGGCACCATGATGCCTTCCTGGAAGATGCTGGTGGCTTTCGGCGAGAGCGAGCCCGGATGCATGCCGCCGATGTCGGTCAGATGGGCCCAGGTCTGCGACCAGCCGGACAGCAGCCCTTCGGCGAAGACCGGCGCCACGATCATCTGGTCGGGCGAATGCGAGATGGCGCCATGGGAGCCGTAGGTATCATTGTACCAGAACAGGTCTCCCGGCTGGATCGTCTCGACGGGATAATGTTCGAGGATCGGCTCGACCACCCTGCCGAACAGCGGCAGCTTGGTACCTGCCGCCATGTCGCCGTTCTCGTCGTAGAACGCGCTCAAAAAATCCTTCTTCTCACGGATGAAGGGAGACATCGCCGTGCGCTCCAGCAAGGTCTCCATCTCCAGCTGGGCGGAACCGAGCGTCCCCGCGATGAGCTCGAGGACAACCGGATCGATGTCCTCGGATGTTCTGGCCATCGATCCTACCTCTTCGTTTGCTTCCCGCCCGGCAAGGCTTGCTGTGCCAGCACGTGATCGACGAGGCGCGCGCCGATATCGACGAGGGCCTCGACAAGGCGCGAACCGCGCTCGGAACTGCAGAGCCTCGGATCCCCCGACATGATCCCGTCGGGCGCGAGCTCGTCCAGGTCGACCGGCACCGTGACTTCGGCCCCCTCGAAGGCGACGGTCCCGAAGCCCGTGACCTCGAGCCCCATCACCCGCCTCTCCTTCGGAGGCTCCGGAACGAGGTCATGGCGCACCAGCAACGGAAACAGGTGCATGGCGATGCTCGTCAAGGGATCGGCCCCGTGCCCGTGCGCGCGGGCTGCGTCATCGTCGCCGAAGAGGCGCGGAGATATGCGCGACGCCGTGCGCCAGAGATGCAGGCAGGGGATGAACACGCCCCTTTCCCGATAGACGACGCGGGTCGCATCGTGGATCGCCTGGGCATTCCCGCCATGGCCGTTCAGGATCACGATGGCTGCCGGATCATGCTCGAGCAGGCATGCGAGCAGGTCGCCCAGCACCAGGCGAAGCGTCGTCTGCGACACGGTCATCCCGCCCGGAACGGATCCGAACCGGTCTTCCCCTCCGAACGGCAAGGTCGGAGCGACGACGACATTGCTTCGCGAGCACCGGCCGGCAATTCGGTCGGCGATCGCCTCCGTCGACAGATATTCGCCCATCGGGGCATGCGGGCCCTGATCCTCCAGGCTGCCGAGCGGCAACAGGATGGTCGGCCCTTCGGCGAAGCGCTTCCTCGCCTCCGCCGCCGTCAGTTCCGCGAGGCGCACGGTCTCCGCGTCGCGCTCAAAGGCCATGGCGATCCAGACCGGCGATGACGCGGGCGCATGCCTGTGCCCGCGGGACCAGACTGTCGACCAGGGTGTATTCCTCCGGCGAGTGGGCATTTGCGCCCGACGGCCCCACTCCGCACAGGGTGGGAACCCCCTGTGCAGCGGCGAAGCCGCTGTCGGCGCACCCACCCATGAACCGGCTTCCGGCGGTGAAGCCGACCTCCGCCGCCGCTTCGGCGTAGAGTTCGAACAGCCGCGCCGACGCCTCGCTCTGGACGAGGGGGAGGAATTCGCCGTCGATCGTCAGGCTTGCCGAGGCGCCCTCGACGTCGACCTCGGCGGCGATGCGGGCAAGCGCATCGAGGAGCTGCTTGCGTTGCTCGGAACGAATGTAGCGCAGGTCGATGCGGGCCGTCGCACCGGGCGCCACCGTGTTCACCGTCTGGCCGCCCGTAATCAGCCCTACATTCAGCGTCACGCCGGCGTCCTGGTCGGTCAGCGCGGCGATCCGGATCAGCTTGTGAGCCAGATCGTGAATGGCGCTGACGCCTTCAAAGAAATTGGCGCCGGCATGAGCCGCCTTTCCGGTGACCTCCAATGTGAGGAAGACGCCGCCCTTGCGCCCGGTCACGACATCGCCGGAGACCTTGCCGGGCTCGCTGTTGAGGACCACCCGCGCCCGAAGCGCTTCCGCCTCGATGACCGGACGGCCCTCGGGGCTGGTTATCTCCTCGTCGCCCGTATAGAGGCCGACGAGGCTCGACGGGGCGCCGCCGAACTTCGCAAAGCCCGCCAGCAGGAAGCTGTTCATCACCAGCCCCGCCTTCATGTCGCTGACGCCGGGGCCCCGCGCGACGCCGTCGCGGATCGAGAACGGACGCCGGGCCGCCTCGCCGACCGGAAACACCGTGTCCTGGTGCCCCATCAGCAATATGTTGCCCCCATCGCCTTCGCCCCTGGCGGGAACGTAGGCGCGAAGGCAATTTCCGTACTTCTGCTGTGCGATCGTCTCGACGTGAATGCCATGTGACGACAGGAACGCCGCGATACGCTCGGCAACCCGATCGATGCCGGGCTTGTGGCTCGTGCCGCTGTCGATATTCACGATCGCGGCCAGCAGCTCGAGCATCGCACCCTGCTGGTCCGCCAACCAGGAGAGAAGGTCCGCCAGGCCGTTCTTGCTCATCATCGCCCCTTCAGTCCGCAATTCGTGCCCCCGAGATCGGATCTATTCGCGTAAACTCTTCTTGGCCAAGGGAAGAGGCAATGACACCTTTCAACCCTTGTCCATATTGTTCATCGCCGCCCTTCCGGCGATCAGGTCCAGCGCTCCCCAGCCGACCGACTTGAACACGGTTATGTCGTCCGGGCCGAGTTCTGGCCTTGCGCCCCTTGCCAGATCGCTGATGTCGGCCCGTATCCAGCTCTCGTCGATCAGGCCGTCCCGGATCGGAACCATGATGTCCCCGGCCTCCGACAGCACGGCGGAACGATTGTCGACGAAGCCCTTGGCCCGCGCGATCAGCGCGGCCTCGGCCTCCTGCATGTGCGGCGCATAGCTTCCCATCAGGTTGACATGCGTGCCCGGCGAGACCCAATCCGATCGCAGGATCGGCTCGACCGTCGACGTCGCGCAGGCGATCACGCCCGCCTCGCGCGCCGCCGCCTCCGCGCTCTCGACTGCGGATGCGGGCAGCCCCTCGGCGCGCAGGGTCTCCGCCAGCGCGTTCGCCTTGTCGAAGGAACGGCCCCATATGCTGATCGAGTCCCATCGGCGGATTGCCGCATGGGCGCGCGCCAGGTGCAGGGCAAGGGCCCCCGTCCCCATGACCAGCATCCGGACGGCATTGGCGTCGGACAGGTATTTGCTCGCCAGTGCGCCCAGGGCGGCGGTCCGGCGAAGTGTCAGCTCGGTTCCGTCGAAGATCGCCTTCGGTGCGCCGTCCTGCCCGTCAAAGACGGCATAGACCCCCTGCACGCCGGGTTTTCCGATCGCGCTGTTGCCCGAAAAGATGGTGACCAGCTTGATGCCGATCAGCTTGCCTTCCTCCCATGAGGGCATGGTGAGAAGCTTGTCGGCCCGTTCCGATACGTCGTGAGAGATCCGCAGCGGGCTGGCTATGTCCTGGTCCCGTTTCAGATCCCGGCCCAACGCTTCGATCAGGAGCGCGTAAGGCAGGGCGGCACTTAGGTCGGCGGCAGAATAGTACATGAATCCCGGGGCAGCGTTTGAACCGCCAGATTGTCTATCCGATCGTCCTCAATATGCAACAAAAATTTCTGATCGGAAACAAACGCAGGTAATCGCCCGGTCGGCGCCGTGGATCGCAATGGCCCGCTGCGACGACCGCTGCAGGCCGACCTCGCAAGGAGAGCCGTCTCTCAATTCACCGGTTCAGGACATGACCGGGATGTCGTCGCTGCAGACCCACAGCACTTCGGCGTCTTCATCGCCTATCGACGTGATGCCATGGCGCATCAGGCTGTCGAAATAGATGCTTTCGCCTGCCTCGAGGACGACATCTTCGTAAAGATCGGTGTGGATCGATATCTTGCCGCTCAGGACATACACGAATTCCTCGCCCCGGTGGCTCAACAGCTTCTTGAACTCCTGGACGCTCCTTGCCTTGATGCGCGCGCGGAACGGCAGGATGCGCTTGCGGACCAAATCTGTGGACAGAGCTTCCAGATCGTAGGTGTCGCTCTGGAGCCGACGCCCCGACCCCCGACGGTTGACCGATCTACGTCCCAGCGGGCCGGTATGGATGCCCATGTCGAAGAACTCGACGATGTCGACGCCCAGCCCCCTGGCGATCTTCTGAATGATCTCGAAGGTCGGAGACATCGTATCATTCTCGATCTTCGACAGGGTCGACCGTGCGACACCGCTCCTCTGCGCGGTCTGCTCGAGCGTCCATCCCCTTCCCTGCCTGATCTGTTTCAGCCTCGGCCCGAGCTTTATTGCCTGCTGGGCGGAGGTTTCGCGCGGATCGTTTCGTTCAGTCTTCGCATCGACTTTCTTTTTCTTTCTGGGAATTGCCTCGTTGTCCATGTCGAATTCTTCCCCTCTTTCCTGCACGATCCAAATCACTTTTCAGGGTCTTGGCTGAACCGAGAAATGTTTGCGGGTTGTGATTCCATTCGATTTCACGAAAACCGGATGGAGGGCAAGGTACCGCGGCCTGATATTTGCTGCGTGTGAATATGCTCGCGGGCCCGGCTGCGACACAACCGTCGAAAAACGGCAACCTGGCCGGATTCATCTTGGCCGGACGCGCCGCGTCTCGCCCGGTCCTCAGGATCCCGCCTGGATCTGCCTCTCGAGCCACTCTCGAAACATCTTGAGCGCCAACGCTTCCGGACGGTCGGAAGGCCATACGAGATAGTAGCTGCCGAGGCTTTGCTCGGGCCCGCTGAGCACCACTTGCAGGCGGCCGCTTCCGATCTCACCCTCGACGAGATAGCTCGGCAGCAGCGCCACGCCGAGGCCGTGGATAGTCGCTTGAGTCATGGTGGCGAACTGATCGAACAGCATGCCGCGCAGTCCGGCAACGGAATGTCCCTTGCGGCTGAACCATTCCTCCCAGGCATCGGGGCGCGTTTCCAGATGCAGCAGCGGCAGCTTCAGCAAGTCCGAAACGTCGCCGAGCGGTCGCTCCAGCAACGCCGGTGCGCACACGGGCACCACCTGTTCGTCCAGGATCGGCAGATACTCAACGCCTATCCAGTCGCGGCCGCCGAAATGGATGGCGGCGTCGAACGGCTCGGTCGCGAAGCTGAAGGGCCTTAGCCGCGTTGCGAGATTGACGCCGATCTCGGGGTGACGGCTTGCGAAATCCTTCAGGCGCGGCGCCAGCCAGTGCATGCCGAATGCAGGCAGGATGGCGAGATTCAGGCTACCGCCCTGCGGGTTCGCCTTCAGCTTCAGGGAAGCGGTCGCCAGGTTACGTAGGAGCTCGCGCACCTGTTCCGCGTAAGCCTGGGCCGCAGGCGTGATGCGCAGCCGGTTGCCGTCGCGCAGGAAAAGCTGCGCGCCCATCTGCTCCTCCAGCACCTTGATCTGCCGGCTGACGGCGCTCTGGGTCAGCGAGAGCTCCGCAGCCGCGGCGGTGGCGCTCCCGAGGCGGCCCACCGCTTCGAACGCCATCAGCGAGCTGATCGAGGGAAGGAAGCGGCGCGGCACGATCATGAGTTTTGCTCATAGTTCTGCGAGGACGTATCATTATCCAGGCCGGGCGAAATACGCAATGAATGGAGGATATGTGCGGAGGCCGTGGACAACGCGTCCAACGAAAACGGAGGATGATCGATGACCCACGCCGAAACCCTCGAGGCGGCCGGTTTCACCGAAGCCGAGATCACCGGCGGCACGCTGGCCGTCACCTCGCCCATCGACGGCGCCGAAGTCGCCCGCGTGGCGCAGACGAAGCCCGGCGACATGCCGGCGATCATCGCCCGTTCGCAGAATGCGTTCCGCGCCTGGCGCGACCTGCCGGCGCCGCGCCGCGGCGAGCTTGTGCGGCTCCTGGGCGAGGAACTGCGCGCGGCCAAGGCCGAGCTGGGTGCGATGGTGACGCTGGAGGCGGGCAAGATCGTCTCCGAGGGTCTCGGCGAAGTGCAGGAGATGATCGACATCTGCGACTTCGCCGTCGGATTGTCGCGCCAGCTCTACGGTCTGACCATCTCCAGCGAGCGTCCCGGCCACAGGATGATGGAGACCTGGCACCCGCTTGGCCCGACCGCCGTCATCACCGCGTTCAACTTTCCGGTGGCCGTCTGGTCGTGGAATGCCGCG
>CAYYZC010000041.1:0-16715 GCA_964475605.1 uncultured Chelativorans sp. | reverse complement strand
GACTGGGGTTCCTGGGACGGCGATTTCCGCGCCATGACGGCCGATCTGCGCCGCCGGCTGCTGGCGCTCACCGGCGACGAGGCCGGCGAATATGACTGCGTGCCGATGCAGGGCAGCGGCACCTTCTGCGTCGAGGCCATGCTCGGCAGCTTCGTTCCCGCCGACGGCAAGGTGCTGATCCTCGCCAACGGCGCCTACGGCCAGCGGGCAGCGACGACGATGCAGTATCTCGGCCGCCCCTATGCGCTGATCGACAAGGGCGACTACCTGCCGCCGCGCGGCGACGAGGTCGCCGCCGCGCTCGACGCCGATCCGGCGATCACCCATGTCGTCGCCATCCATTGCGAGACCAGCTCGGGTATCCTCAACCCTGTCGCCGAGATCTCGCAGGCCGTCTATTCGAAGGGCCGCAAGCTGCTGCTCGATTCGATGAGCGCCTTCGGCGCCGTCCCGCTCGACCTGCGCGAGATCCGCTACGAGGCGATGGTCTCCTCGGCCAACAAATGCATCGAGGGCGTGCCGGGCTTCGGCTTCGTCATCGCCCGCAAGAGCGAGCTCGAGGCCGCGAAGGGCCGCAGCCATTCGCTCAGCCTCGACGTCCATGCCCAATGGGCGACGATGGAAAAGACCGGCCAGTGGCGCTTCACCCCGCCGACCCATGTCGTCGCCGCCTTCCTGGAGGCGCTCAGGATGCACGAGGCGGAGGGGGGCGTCGCAGGCCGCGGCGCGCGCTATTCGCGGAACCGCGACGTGATGGTCGCCGGCATGCGCGGCCTCGGCTTCGAGACGCTGCTGTCGGACCGCTGGCTGTCGCCGATCATCGTCACCTTCTTCTGCCCTGCCGATCCGAACTTCGCCTTCGACCGCTTCTACGAGCTGATGAAGAACAAGGGCTTCGTCATCTATCCGGGCAAGCTGACCG
The DNA here is from genome assembly GCA_964475605.1 of uncultured Chelativorans sp. Lineage (GTDB taxonomy): Bacteria > Pseudomonadota > Alphaproteobacteria > Rhizobiales > Rhizobiaceae > CAYYZC01. The sequence goes on along the minus strand of CAYYZC010000041.1, from coordinate 15,793 downwards.
TGGTCGATTCCTTCCGCGTCGGCTGCATCGGGCGGATGGACGAGCATGTCATGCGCCGTGTCGTCGAGGCTGCGTCGCAATCCCTTCGCGAGATGGGTGTAGCCAGTGCCGCGCCGCCGCGCGCAGCCCTCGACGAGCGCGCCAAGCTGGCCGCATGAGATCATAGGTCAGGTCTATGGACCCGATACAGGATAACGATTTGGCAAATGGATCAGAATGATCCATCCATCGGCACTGCCTCGCAGCGGCGACCCGGCCGCAGCGTTCCGCCGAGATCGCGAAGGAACAAGCAATGAACCAGATGTCTCCCGTCTCCGTGTCCGCCAACGGGCGCAACTATGCCTGGCCGCGCGTGCCGGCGATCGCCATCTGCCTCGACGGCTGCGAGCCTGCCTATCTGGACGAGGCCATTCATGCCGGGCTGATGCCGACGCTGGAGCGCATCAAGGCGACGGGGACGGTCCGCACCGCCCACAGCGTGATCCCGAGCTTCACCAACCCCAACAACCTGTCGATCGCCACCGGCCGCCCGCCGGCGGTCCACGGCATCTGCGGCAACTACCTCTACAACCCGGAGACGGGCGAGGAGGTGATGATGAACGATCCGAAGTTCCTGCGCGCGCCGACCGTCTTCAAGGCCTTCTACGACGCCGGCGCCAGGGTGGCGGTCGTCACCGCCAAGGACAAGCTGCGGGCCCTGCTCGGCCACGGCCTCGCCTATGACGACGGCCGCGCCGTCTGCTTCTCGTCGGAAAAGTCCGACACGACGACGAAGGCCGCAAACGGCATCGACAATGCATCCGAATGGCTCGGCCGGCCGGTGCCGGAGGTCTATTCGGCCGACCTGTCGGAATTTGTCTTCGCCGCCGGCGTCAAGCTGCTGAAGGAGTTCCGCCCCGACGTGATGTACCTGACCACGACGGACTACGTTCAGCACAAATATGCGCCGGGCGTGCCCCAGGCCAACGCCTTCTACGAGATGTTCGACCGCTATCTCGGCGAGCTCGATGCGGCGGGCGCGGCGATCGTGGTGACCGCCGACCACGGCATGAAGCCGAAGCACAAGGCCGACGGCTCGCCCGACGTCATCTACGTCCAGGATCTGCTCGACGACTGGGTCGGCAAGGATGCCGCTCGCGTGATCCTGCCGATCACCGACCCTTACGTCGTCCATCACGGCGCGCTCGGCTCCTTCGCCACCGCCTATCTGCCTGGGGGCGCCGACCGCGCCGACATCATGAAGCGGCTTGCCGCCATCGAGGGCATGGTCGTCGTCATCGACCGCGAGGAGGCCTGCCGCCGCTTCGAGCTGCCGGAGGACCGCATCGGCGACATCGTCATGGTCTCCTCCGAGAACAAGACGCTCGGCACCAGCGAGGACCGCCACGACCTTGCCGCGCTCGACGAGCCGCTGCGCTCGCATGGCGGGCTGACCGAGCAGGCCGTGCCCTTCATCACCAACCGCGTGCTGCCGGACCAGCCGGACGCGCCGGAGCTGCGCAATTTCGATGCCTTCTTCTACGCCACGATGGCGGCGGCGCTGCCGGGACGTTGAAGCCGGCGGAATTGAGCTTCCTCGTCCGGCCGCATCTCGACGCGGCCCGATGAGGGGGAAATTGAAACGAGATGCCTCCTGAGGAGGAAGAAGAATGACCAAGGCAGAAACCCGGATCGAGGTCCGCCACGAACCGATGCGCATCGCCGGCAGGAAGGTCGATGCGGACGAGGTGCTGGAGGTCCGCTACCCGTGGAACGACACCGTCGTCGGCACCGTGCCGGCCGGCAATGCGGCGCATGCCCGCGAGGCCTTCGCGATCGCCGCCGGCTACACGCCGAAGCTGACGCGCTACGAGCGCCAGCGCATCCTGCTCGACGCGGCCGGGATCATCGATTCGCGCCGGGAGGAGATCTCCGATCTGGTCACGCTCGAGCTCGGCATCTCCAAGACCGATTCGCTCTACGAGGTCGGCCGCGCCTTCGACGTCTTCACGCTCGCAGGCCAGCTCTGCCTGCATGACGACGGCCAGATTTTCTCCTGCGATCTGACGCCGCACGGCAAGCAGCGCAAGATCTTCACCACCCGCGAACCGCTCAAGGCGATCTCGGCCATCACTCCCTTCAACCATCCGCTCAACATGGTGGCCCACAAGATCGCACCGGCGATCGCCACCAACAATTGCGTCGTCGTCAAGCCGACCGAACTGACGCCGATGACGGCGCTCATTCTGGCCGACATCCTCTACGAGGCCGGCTTGCCGCCCGAGATGCTCTCCGTCGTCACCGGCTGGCCGAAGGACATCGGCGACGAGATGATCACCAATCCCGACATCGACCTGATCACCTTCACCGGCGGCGTGCCGGTCGGCAAGCTGATCGCGTCCAAGGCCGGCTACAGGCGCCAGGTGCTGGAGCTCGGCGGCAACGACCCGCTCATCATCCTCAGCGACCTTTCCGACGACGACCTCGCCAGGGCGGCCGACCTCGCCGTCGCCGGCGCGACCAAGAATTCCGGCCAGCGCTGCACCGCGGTCAAGCGCATCCTCGTCCAGGAGAGCGTTGCCGACCGCTTCGTGCCGCTGGTGCTGGAGCGGGCGAAGAAGCTGCGCTTCGGCGATCCGATGGACCGCATGACCGATCTCGGCACCGTGGTGCACGAGAAGGCCGCCGCACTGTTCGAGAAGCGCGTCGAGATGGCCGCCGAGGCCGGGGCGGAGGTCCTCTACAATCCCGGCCGCAAGGGCGCATTGCTGCCGCCGATCGTCGTCGATCGCGTGCCGCACGAGTCCGAGCTGGTGATGGAGGAGACGTTCGGGCCGATCGTCCCCGTCATCCGGGTTCCGGAGGACGACGACGCGGTGATCGCGCTTTCCAACTCGACCGCCTTCGGCCTCTCCTCCGGCGTATGCACCAACGACTACCGGCGCATGCAGAAATACATTGCCGGCCTCCGCGTCGGCACGGTCAATATCTGGGAAGTGCCGGGCTACCGCATCGAGATGTCGCCCTTCGGCGGCATCAAGGATTCCGGCAACGGCTACAAGGAAGGCGTCATCGAGGCGATGAAGAGCTTCACCAACGTCAAGACCTTCTCGCTGCCCTGGTAAGGGCAGGCCGGGGAGGAAGAACGCCAGCGGGGCAGGCACGATGAACCTCACCCATACGGAAGGCGAATCCAACAAGGCGCCGGCACGCCGGCAGTGGAACGCCAGGCAGGATCACGAGCCCTCGAAGCATCTGCTCGCGCGCGACGCCGACGCCTTCCTCCACCAGAGCCTGTCGAGCCCTTGCGTTTCCACCATCGCAAAGGCCGAGGGCATCTGGATCGAGGACATGGCGGGGCGCCGCTACATGGATTTCCATGGCAACAGCGTCCACCATATCGGCTATGCCCATCCGCGCCTGATCGCGGCGATCAAGAAGCAGCTCGACGAGCTCAGCTTTTCGCCGCGACGCTTCACCAACGAGACCTCGGTCGAGCTCGCCGAGACGCTCGGCGCGCTGGCGCCCGGCGACCTCTCCAAGGTCCTCTTCACTACCGGCGGCTCCGATGCGATCGAGGTGGCGCTGAAGGTGGCGCGCGCCGCCACCGGCCGCTTCAAGACGCTCTCCTTCTGGGACGCCTTCCACGGTGCCGGCTTCGGTGCGGCGAGCGTCGGCGGCGAGGCGACCTTCCGCTCCCATATCGCAGGACCGCTGCTCCCCGGCAGCGAGCATGTCGCGCCCTGGGCGAGCCGCAACTGCGCCTACGGCCATGACAGCCTCGAAGCCTCGGCGAAAGCCTGCGCCAGCATGATCTCCTATGTGCTCGGACGCGAGGGCGATTTCGCCGCCCTCATCGCCGAGCCGATGCGCGCGACGCCGCTGGTTCCCGCACCCGGCTTCTGGAAGGCGGTGCGCGAGGCCTGCGACCGCCACGGCACGCTGCTCGTCTTCGACGAGATCCCGACCGGCCTCGGCAAGACCGGCCGCTTCTTCGCCCACGAGCATGACGAGGTGACGCCCGACATCGTCGTCATGGGCAAGGGGCTCGGCGGCGGCGTGCTGCCGATCGCCGCCGTCGTCGCGCGCCGCGATCTCGACGTCGCCGGCGATTTCGCCATCGGCCACTACACGCACGAGAAGAACCCGGTCACCGCGCGCGCCGCACTGACGACGATCGCCATCATCCGCGAGGAAGGCCTCGCCGAGCGCGCCGAAAGGCTCGGCACCGCCGCAATGGCCCGGCTCAACGGGCTGATCGACCGCAGCCCGCATGTCGGCGAGATCCGCGGCCGCGGCCTGATGATGGGCGTCGAGCTGGTCGAGGATCGCGACAGCTATCGTCCGGCGCCCGAGCTCGCCGAGCGCGTCTACTACCGCTGCCTGGAGCAGGGGCTGAGCTTCAAGATCAGTGCCGGCAACGTGCTGACGCTGTCGCCGCCGCTGATCATCAGCTCCGAGAACCTCGACCGGGCGCTGACGATCGTCGAGGATGCCGTCCTTGCCGGCTGACGCGATGAGCTACGATCTCGCCGTCGTCGGCGCCGGCATCGTCGGTCTCGCCCATGCGCTTGCCGCCGCGCGGCGGGGCCTGAGCGTCGTCGTCATCGACCGCGAGCGGCGGGCGAGCGGTGCCTCGGTGCGCAATTTCGGCCTTGTCGTCGTCAGCGGCCAGGATGCCGGAGACGCACGGCGGCGCGCCGAGCGCTCGCGCCAGATCTGGCTGGAGCTGGCCGCCGACGCCGGCATCGAGATCGTCCATCGCGGCCTGCTCGTCGCCGCGCAGCGGCCGCAGGCCCTGGCCGTCCTCGACGCCTTCGCCAGCTCGGAACTCGGACAGGACTGCAAGCTGCTGACCCGCGACGATCTCGTCGGGCAGCAGCCGCAGCTCGATCCCGCCGGCATCGTCGGCGGCCTTTACAGCCCGCACGAGCTGCGGGTGGAATCGCGCGACGTCCTGCCCAGGCTCGCCGCCTTCCTGGCCGAGCGGCACGGGGTGGAATTCCGCTGGGGCACGAGCGTGACCGCCGTCGATGCGCCCTGGGTCGAGACGAACCGCGGCAGGCTTCGCGCGGCGCGCATCGTCGTCTGCCCCGGCGACGACCGCGACACGCTGTTCTCGGAGCGGATCGCGCCTTTCGGCATCCGCCGCTGCAAGCTGCAGATGCTGCGCCTCACCGATCCCGGGTTCCGCCTCGCTGCCGCCCTGGTCTCCGATCTCAGCCTCGGCCGCTATGGCGGCTTCGCGGCGATGCCTGGCGCCGATGCATTGCAGGCGCGCCTCGCCCGCGAATGCGCGCCGGAGCTCGCCGACGGCGTCCATCTGATCGTCGTCCAGAGCGCCGACGGCTCGCTGGTCATCGGCGATTCCCACGACTATTCCGACGCGCCCGATCCTTTCGCCTCGGACGCCATCGACAGGCTGATCCTCGGCGAGTACACGAAGCTGTTCGGCCGCCGGCCGGAGATCGCAGCGCGCTGGACCGGAACCTATGCCTCGGCGAGCGACCGCCCCATGCTCCGTGACGCGCCCTCGCCCGAGACGCGCATCGTCATGGTCACCAGCGGCACCGGCGCCAGCACGGGCTTTGCCATCGGCGAGGAGACCATCGAAGACCTTTTCGCCGCCTGACCGAAATCGTTGCCAGACCGGAAGCCTGATTGTCCGCGACCGCCCTTACCATCGTCCTGCTGGCCGCCTTCATGCATGCGAGCTGGAACGCTCTCGTCAAGGGCGCCGGCGACCGCGCGCTGACATTGGCCGCAGTGGCCGGCACGCATGCCGTTGCCGGCGCGATCCTGATCGCGATCTCGGCGCCGCCGGCGATGGCGAGCTGGCCCTCCCTCGTGGCCTCGACCCTCATCCACTACGCCTACTACCTGCTGCTTTTCCAGGCCTACCGCCTCGGCGATCTCTCGCAGGTCTACCCGATCTCGCGCGGCCTCGCCCCGGCACTGGTCGCGCTCGGCGCCTATCTCATCGTCGGCGAGACCTTGACGCCGGCGGGCTGGGCGGGGCTTGCCGCGGTCTCCCTCGGCATCGCGCTGCTGGCGCTGCAGCGCGGCGCCGCCCATGCCGACCGCCGCGCGGTGTTCGTCGCGGTGCTGCTCGGCCTCACCATCGCCGCCTATTCGGTCGCCGACGGGATCGGCGTGCGCTGGTCGCAAAGCCCGACCGGCTACATGGGATGGCTGTTCCTTCTCGAGGCGCCGGTGGTGCTGGCAGTGCTGGGGCCGCGGATCCTGCGGCGCAGCGCCATCGACCGGTCCACCTTGCTGGTCGGCTGCATCGGCGGCCTGCTTTCCGTCGCCGCCTACGGCACGGTGCTCTACGCCAAGACGATCGCGCCGATCGGCGCCGTCTCGGCGGTGCGCGAATCGAGCGTCATCATCGCCGCCATGATCGGCCTGATCTTCTTCAAGGAGCGGCCGTGGCGCGGCCGCGTGCTCGCGGCGGGCGTGGTCGCCATCGGCGTCGTCGCGCTCGCCTCGGCCTGACCGGACGAGCCTCGGCGGCGGTTTGGCACCTATAAGCTCGGTCGCCTTTCGCATAAGAATAATAGATTTTACTTATCACAACCCTTGAAGGACGATCCTCATATGGACGTCATCGGCCGGCGATGGATCGCCGGCGTCATGCCGAAGAGCAGGGACGTCCCGGCGCATTCGATTTGGTGTCAAGCAACGGGGAACCTGATCATGAGAATCCGCACATCCATCACCCTGTCGGCCGTCGCGACGGTGTTGTCGGCTTCCGCCGCCTTCGCCCAGACGGACCTTACCGTCTACACCGCTGTCGAGGCAGTCGACCTCGAGCGTTACAAGCAGACCTTCGAGGCCGCCCATCCCGAGATCACGATCAACTGGGTCCGCGACTCGACCGGCATCATGACCGCCAAGCTGCTGGCGGAGAAGAATAATCCGCAGGCCGACGTCGTCTGGGGGCTGGCCGCGACCTCGCTGCTGCTGCTCAAGACCGAGGGCATGCTGGAGCCCTATGCGCCGAAGGGCGTCGAGGAGCTCAACCCGAAACTGGTCGACAGCGACACGCCGCCGAGCTGGGTCGGCATGGACGCCTATGTCGCCGCGTTCTGCTACAACACCGTGGAGGGCGAGAAGCTCGGCCTGACCGCGCCTCAGACCTGGGCGGACCTCACCAAGCCCGAATATGCCGGCCATATCGTCATGCCCAACCCGAATTCCTCGGGCACCGGCTTTCTGAGCGTCTCCGGCTGGCTCCAGATGATGGGCGAGGAGGAAGCCTGGTCCTATATGGACGCGCTGCACCAGAATATCGCCCGCTACACCCATTCCGGCTCCAAGCCTTGCAAGATGGCGGGCTCCGGCGAGACCGTCATCGGCGTCTCGTTCGACTTTCCCGGTGCGAAGGCCAAGGAGGCAGGCGCCCCGATCGACATCATCTTCCCCGAGGAAGGCTCCGGCTGGGAGGCCGAGGCGACGGCGATCATCGCCGGCACCGACGCGCTCGAAGCCGCGCAGACGCTGGTCGACTGGTCGGTGACCAAGGAAGCCAACGAGATGTACAATGTCGGCTATGCCGTCGTCGCCTATCCGGGCGTCGCCAAGCCGGTCGAGCATCTGCCCGAGAATATCGAGCAGCACATGATCGAGAACGATTTCGAATGGGCGGCGAACAACCGCGTCCGCATCCTCGAAGAGTGGCAGAAGCGTTACGACGCCAAGTCCGAACCGAAGACCTGACCAGGCCGCTTGCGGCCCGCACGGGGCGCCGCCGGAGCGGCGTCCCCTTCGCTAGACACATGGATCGACCGATGCAGCACGAGACGGTAGCCAACCGGCCCGCCGCGCCGATAGACTTCGGCCCCAAGACCAAGGGAGCGGGCGACATGGACGGGGCCTATCTGCGCATCGAGAATGTCTGGAAGTCCTTCGGCGACTTCGTCGCCCTGCGGGACGTTTCGCTGGCGATCCGGGAAGGCGAGTTCATCTGCTTCCTGGGTCCCTCCGGCTGCGGCAAGACCACGCTGCTGCGCGCCATCGCCGGCCTCGACCCGCAAAGCCGCGGCCGGGTCTGGCAGGCCGGCACCGACATCTCCACCCTGCCCCCGTCGAAGCGCGACTACGGCATCGTCTTCCAGTCCTACGCGCTGTTTCCCAATCTCACGATCGAGAAGAACGTCGCCTTCGGCCTGGAGAATGCCGGCCGTCCGCGATCCGAGATCGCGGCGCGCGTCCGGGAACTGCTCGATCTCGTCAGCCTGTCCTCGCAGGCCAGCAAATATCCGGCCCAGCTTTCCGGCGGCCAGCAGCAGCGCGTCGCGCTCGCCCGCGCAATGGCGATATCGCCGGGACTGCTCCTTCTCGACGAGCCGCTGTCGGCGCTCGACGCCAAGGTCCGCGTCCATCTGCGCCACGAGATCAAGGAGCTGCAGCGCAATCTCGGCGTGACCACCATCATGGTGACCCACGACCAGGAGGAGGCGCTCGCCATGGCCGACCGCATCGTGGTCATGAACCATGGCGTGATAGAGCAGATCGGCACGCCGACCGAGGTCTACCGTCAGCCGGCCACCCTTTTCGTCGCCGACTTCATCGGCGAGACCAACAAGTTCCCGGCCGTCGCCCTGGCCGACGGGCGGCTGCGCCTGCTCGGCACCGAGCTCGCCGCCTCCCATTCACTGCCCGACGGCACCGCGGTGACGGCGGTGATCCGCCCCGTCGACGTCATCCCGCATGCGCTCCACACGACGGAGACTGTCGCGACGCCGGAGAACGACCTCGACGTGACGGTCAAGGAGATGGAGTTCCTCGGCGCGTTCTGGCGCGCGCGGCTGACCTCCGGGCGTCTCGGCGACCAGCTCCTCGTCGCCGACTTCTCGATCAACGCGGTGCGCCGGCTCGACATCTCCACCGGCTGCGCCATGTCGGTCGAGCTGCCGCGCGACCGTCTGCTGGCCTTCCCGAAGGAAGGCTGAGATGGCCATCGCGGCGATCCCCCTTCCGACCGGGCGCGCGCCGCGACGGCGGGCCTCGACCGACGATCTCGTCAAGCGCGGGCTGATGCTCGTCATCTCGCTCTATCTGATCGTGGCGCTTGCCGCCCCGCTCTATGTGCTGTTGTCGAAATCGGTCTCGACCTACCATTTCGACCTGACGACGTTCGAGATCCAGGTCAGCGACGAGGCCGGAGCGAACTGGAGCGAGCCCGCGACCGCCGCCGAGCTCAACCGCCTCACCGGCATCTATGACGAGGCAGCGCTCGGGACCGGATCGGACGGGCGGCTGTCGGTGGTCGAGTTCTTTCCCGACTTCAACTTCCGCAGCCCGGTCCGCTACCGCATCCGCGGCACCGAGCCTTCCGCCACCTATCTGGTCGGCTCGCAGCCCCATCGCGGCACCGAATGGACGGAGCTCGATTCCAACGACTTCCGCCGCGTCGTCCTGCGCCCGGCGACCTCGACTGGGCTGGACAATTTCCGCCAGTATTTCACCAATCCGGCACTGGTCCAGTCGATCACCAATTCGGTGATGATCGCCTCGATCAGCACGGTGATCGTCATCGCCGTCGCCTTCGGCCTCGCCTATGCCTTCAACCGCAGCCGCATGCCGGGCAAGCCGGTGTTCCGGCTGGTCATGGCGATCCCGATCCTGGTCCCCTCGCTGCTGCCGGGCATCGCCCTCATCTATCTCTTCGGCAATCAGGGCCTGCTGAAGGAGCTGATGATGGGCTATTCGATCTACGGCCCGATCGGCATCGTCATAGGGTCCGTCTTCTTCACCCTGCCGCATGCGCTGATCATCATCTCGACCGCATTGTCGGTGGCGGATGCGCGCCACTACGAGGCGGCGGCATCGCTGCGGTCGAGCAGATGGCGGACCTTCTGGACCGTCACCGTACCGGGGGCCCGCTACGGCATCATCTCCGCCGCCTTCGTCGTCTTCACCCTGGTCATCACGGATTTCGGCCTGCCCAAGGTGATCGGCGGCCAGTACAACGTGCTCGCCGTCGACATCTACAAGCAGGTGATCGGCCAGCAGAATTTCGAGATGGGCGCCGTCGTCTCGGTGATCCTGCTGCTGCCGGCGATCGTCGCCTTCGGCGTCGACCGGATCATCCAGCGGCGCCAGGTGGCGCTGCTCTCGGCGCGCGCCGTGCCCTATTCGCCGAAGCCGCATGCGCGCTTCGACTGGACCTGCTTCGCCTATTGCGCGGCGATCTCCGTGTTCATCCTCGGCATGATCGGCATCTGCCAGCTCGCCGCGCTGGTCAAGTTCTGGCCCTACGACATGACGCTGAGCCTGCGCAACTACGCCTTCGACCTGATGGATGGCGGCGGCTGGGACGCCTATTACAACTCGATCTGGATGTCGCTGATGACCGCCTGCATCGGCACCGGGCTCGTCTTCGTCGGCGCCTACATGGTCGAGAAGAGCGACGGCTTCCAGGTCGGCCGCGCCCTGTTCCAGTTCCTCGCCATGCTGCCGATGGCGGTGCCCGGAATGGTGCTCGGCCTCGCCTATATCTTCTTCTTCAACAATCCGGCCAACCCGCTCAACGTCATCTACGGCACGATGGCGATCCTCGTGGTGAGCACGGTCACCCACTTCTACACCGTCTCGCACCTGACCGCGCTGACGGCGTTGAAACAGATGGACCGCGAGTTCGAGCCGGTGGCGGCGTCGCTGAAGCAGCCCTTCCATCGGCTGTTCTTCCGCGTCACCGTGCCGGTCTGCCTGCCGGCGATCCTCGACATCTGGATCTATCTCTTCGTCAACGCGATGACGACGGTCTCCGCGGTGGTCTTCCTCTATTCGACCCACACGCAGCTCGCCTCCGTCGCCGTCCTCAACATGGACGATGCCGGCGACATCGCGCCGGCGGCGGCGATGGGCATGATGATCTTCTACACCAATGTCGCCGCCCGGCTGCTCCATGGCGGCGTGTCGCGCGTGATGCTCGCCCGCGCCCAGGCCTGGCGCCGCGACTGAGCCCGGTCAGTCCCAGGCGGCGCCGTCGAGCGCGTCGAGCGGGAATTTGAGGTAGCGCCGGCCGTTCGCCTCCGGCTCGGGCAGCCGGCCGCCATTGATGTTCACCTGCAGCGCATGCAGGATCAGCTTCGGCATCGGCAGCGTCCTGTCGCGCGCCTCGCGCATCGCGACGAATTCCGCCTCCGTGCGGCAGCGGGAGATATGCGAGTTCGTCGCCTTCTGCTCGGCGACGGTCGATTCCCAGAGCGGCGCCCGCCCGCCCGGCTGGTAATCATGGCCGGTGAATATCCTCGTCTCGTCCGGCAGCGACAGGATCTCCATGATCGACCGGTAGAGCCGCGACGCGCTGCCGCCGGGAAAGTCGCAGCGCGCCGTGCCGGAATCGGGCATGAACAGGGAATCGTGGACGAAGGCGGCATCGCCGATCACATAGGTGACGGAGGCGAGCGTATGGCCCGGCGAGAACAGCACCTTCGCATCGATGCCGCCGATCCTGAAGGTCTCGCCGGCGGCGAAGAGCCTGTCCCATTGCGAGCCGTCGGCCGCGAAATCGGGCCAGTTGTAGATCTCCTTCCAGAGCTTCTGGACCTCGACCACCTTCTCGCCGATCGCCGTCGGCGCGCCTGTCTTCGCCTTGAGGTAGGGCGCGGCAGAGAAATGATCGGCATGGGGATGGGTGTCGAGGATCCATTCGACCTCGAACCCCTCGGTCCGGACATGGTCGAGCAGCGCGTCGGCATTGCGCGTCGCCGTCGCGCCGGATTTCTCGTCGAAGTCGAGCACCGGATCGATGATCGCGCATTTGCCCGTCGCCGGGTCGGCAACGACATATTGGATCGAGAAGCTGCGCTTGTCGAAGAAGCCTGTTACCTGCGGCTTGAGGGCGGTCTCGGTCACGTCTGGCATCTCACGGCTTGTCGCCAACCGAGTAGCACAATCGCCCGCGCCGTGCCGTGCCCGCGGCGGGTCCGCGGCGCGTTATCCCCGTGAACTTTGCTGCGTCGCATCGCCACCACGGTGAACGGTGGACAGAGGCCGGGCGGTGGGATAACCAAATCCCATCCATCACCATGGGATGTCGGTTGGACGCTCTTCGACGGAGTCACGCAGGAGGCTTTCTGCGTCATGGCACGCCATGGCGCTATCCGGCGTTCGTCCTGCTCGTTCTCGCCGCCGTCGCCTATGCCGGCCTGCCGTCGAACCCGCCGATCGGGCTCGACCTGGCACCGGGCTCGATCCTCACCGATCCGGACAGCCATGGCGGCTCCGGGCAGATCGTCGCCCCGACCCAGGCCAAGGAATACCGCAGCCGCGACCCGCTTGCCGGGCCTCAGGCGGCGACCGGCCAGTCCGATGCGCCACCGGCGCTCGTCCCGGCGGCGGCATTTCATTTTTCCGGTCAGCCCGCCGCCTGCGGAATCCTGCCCCGGGCAGGCGGGATCGTCTCCGGCCGCGCATTCTGCAACCCTTCGAGGGCACCGCCGGCGCCGCTGATCATCTAGCGATCGCCCGCGGTCGCCTTGGTCGTCGATTTTTCGTACGGAGTCATTCGCGAGACGGCAAGAAGCTTTATAGCAGCGGACTTGATAGCAGCGGACTTGGACATGCCCGATCACTATATCGACTCCAGCCCCCACGCCCGCCTCGCCGGGCGGCGGGTGCGGCCGGGGTCAGGGAACGCAGATGTGGCATAGCGGACTTCTCGCCGTACTGGTGGCGCTCCCTTTCGTCGGGGCGCTGCTTGCCGCATTGCTGTCGCCCAATGCCAGGAATGCCGAGGCCTGGCTCGCCGGCTGCATCGCCGTCGGCGGCCTGGCGCTGACGATCAGCGCCTATCCGGCCGTCGCCGATGGCGGCGTCGTCCGCCATACGATCGAATGGGTGCCCGCACTCGGGCTTTCGGTGACGCTGCGGCTCGACGGCTTCGCCTGGCTGTTCTCCCTGCTGATCACCGGCATCGGCCTGCTCGTCGTCATCTATGCCCGCTACTACATGTCGTCGAAGGATTCGATCGCCCGCTTCTACGCCCTGCTGCTCGCCTTCATGGGTGCCATGCAGGGCCTCGTCGTCGCCGGCAACCTCATCCTGCTCGCCGTCTTCTGGGAGCTCACCAGCATCTTCTCCTTCCTGCTGATCGGCTATTGGCACCATCAGCAGGGCGCGCGCGACGGCGCCCGCATGGCGCTGACCATCACCGGCACGGGAGGATTCTGCCTGCTGCTCGGCATGGTGCTGATCGGCCAGATCGTCGGCAGCTACGAGCTCGACGACGTGCTCGCCGCCGGCAATGCGATCCGCTCGCACGACCTCTACCTGCCCGCGCTGCTGCTGGTGCTCGCCGGCGCGCTCACCAAGAGCGCACAATTCCCGTTCCATTTCTGGCTTCCCAACGCGATGACGGCGCCGACGCCCGTCTCCGCCTACCTCCATTCGGCGACGATGGTGAAAGCCGGCGTCTTCCTGCTCGCCCGTTTCTGGCCGGTGCTCGCCGGCACGCCGGAATGGTTCATCCTCGTCGGCCTCGCCGGCCTGACGACGCTGCTGCTCGGCGCCTATTTCGCCATCTTCCAGCAGGACCTGAAGGGGCTCCTTGCCTATTCGACCATCAGCCATCTCGGCCTGGTCACCACGCTCCTGAGCTTCGGCAGCCCGCTGGCGGCGGTCGCGGCGATCTTCCACATCGTCAACCACGCGACCTTCAAGGCCTCGCTCTTCATGGCCGCCGGCATCATCGACCACGAGACCGGCACGCGCGACATGCGCCGCCTCAGCGGGCTCTTCAGCGCCATGCCCTTCACCGCGACGCTCGCCATGGTGGCGAGCGCGGCGATGGCCGGCGTGCCGCTGCTCAACGGCTTCCTGTCGAAGGAGATGTTCTTCGCCGAAGCGCTGGAGGAGCATCAGCGCTCGCTGCTCGACCTGTCCGCCCCTTACGTGGCGACCATCGCCGGCGCCTTCGCCGTCACCTATTCGGTGCGCTTCATCCATACCGTCTTCTTCGGCCCCAAGCCCGTCGACCTGCCGCGCGAGCCGCATGAGCCGCCGCACTGGATGCGCCGGCCGATCGAGCTCCTGGTCGTCATCTGCGTCGTCGTCGGCATCGTCCCGGCGCTCAGCATCGGGGGCATGCTCGACACCGCCGTCGTCGCCGTCCTCGGCGAGAACACCCCGGCATACAGCCTGGCGGTCTGGCACGGCTTCACCACGCCCCTGCTGATGAGCATCGTGGCGCTAACGTCGGGGCTCGGCCTCTACTGGCTGCTGCGCGACTATCTGCGCGACTGCGAGGAAGGTCCTCCCTATTTCCGCCGCCTCAAGGGCCAGCGCATCTTCGAGCGGCTGCTGGTCACGGTGAGCTGGCGCTGGGCGCGCGCGGTCGAATCGGTGCTTGCCACGCGCCGGTTGCAGCCGCAGATGCGCCTGCTGGTCGTCGCCGCCATCCTCGCCGGCGTCTGGGCGATGTGGGGGGCGGGCGCGGTCCTGCCCGACATCTCGATCCACGGCTTCGACCCGGTGCTCGGCATCTTCTGGGCGATCGGCGCCTTCTGCGCCGTCGCCGCCGCCTATCAGGCCAAGTTCCACCGGCTTGCCGCGCTGATACTGATGAGCGGCACCGGCCTCGTCACCTGCCTCACCTTCGTCTGGCTCTCCGCACCCGACCTCGCCGTCACCCAGCTCCTGGTCGAGATCGTCACCACCGTTCTCATCCTGCTCGGCCTGCGCTGGCTGCCCAAGCGCCTCGAGGACATCGCCAATGCGATCGACCCGACGACCCGCATGCGCCGGCATCGCGATTTCGCCATATCGGTCGCGGCCGGACTCGGCGTCGCGCTGCTCGCCTATTTCACCATGCTGGCGCCGCGGCCGCCCTCGGTCGGCGACTTCTATCTCGAGCACGCCTATAGCGAGGGCGGCGGCACCAATGTCGTCAACGTCATCCTGGTCGATTTCCGCGGTTTCGACACGATGGGCGAGATCGTCGTGCTGGCCATCGTCGCGCTCACCATCTTCGCCCTGCTGCGCCGGTTCCGGCCGGCCGAGGACACCGCCGACGCGCCCTACCAGCAGCGCGAGCAGGACGAGTTCGACAATGTCCGTCGCGACCGCGAGATCGGCGAGACGCTGAAGGATTACCTGCTGGTGCCTTCCGTCATCATGCGCTGGATGTTCCCGGTCATCGTGCTACTCGCAGCCTATCTCCTCGTGCGCGGCCACGACCTGCCCGGCGGCGGCTTCGCGGCCGGCGTGACGATGGCGATCGGCTTCCTGCTGCAATATCTGGCCGGCGGCACCCGCTGGGTCGAGGAGCGGCTGCGCATCCTGCCGGTGCGCTGGATCGGCTTCGGCCTGCTGCTCGGGGTCGCCACCGGACTCGGCTCCTTCATCTTCGGCTATCCGTTCCTGACCTCCTATTTCCGCTATGCGGAGCTCCCGCTGATCGGCGAGATGCCGATGGCGACCGCCCTTCTCTTCGATCTCGGCGTCTTCAGTCTCGTCGTCGGTGCGGTCGTCCTCATGCTGGTCGCGATCGGCCACCAGTCGCTGCGCGTCCGCACACGCCTGTCGCGCGCCGCCGACGAGAAGGGGTCGGGCTGATGGAGCTCCTGATCGCCTCCGCCATCGGCATCGTCGCCGGCTCCGGAGTGTGGCTGGTGCTGCGCCCGCGCACCTATCAGCTCGTGATCGGGCTGGCGCTGCTCTCCTATGCCGTCAATCTGTTCATCTTCAGCGTCGGCCGCCTGCGCGTCGACGCCCCGCCCGTGCTCGACAAGGTCGGCCCGGTCGACCCGGCCGCCTATACCGACCCCGTGCCGCAGGCGCTGGTGCTGACGGCGATCGTCAT
>CAYYZC010000040.1:0-17082 GCA_964475605.1 uncultured Chelativorans sp. | reverse complement strand
GGGTCTTCTCCTCCAGGAAGAGGTGGCGGCGCTCCTCCTTCTTGCGTTCCTGCCAGGCGGTGAGAACGGTCTTGCGGGCATCTTCGGTAAGCAGGACCGCGCCGCCCTCGCGCTTCTCGAAATCGCGAGCGCGGAGCTGGCGCCGGTTGATCAGCGACAGCGCCAGACGGTCGGCGAGGACCGGGCGGAGTTCTTCCATCAGGTCGAGCGCCAGGCTCGGCCGCCCCGGCCGGTCGCGATGGAGGAAGCCGACGGCGGGGTCGAGCCCGACGCTCTCGCAGGCGCTGCGGCAGTCATGGGTGAGCAGCGTATAGAGGAAGGACAGAAGCGCGTTGACCGGATCGAGCGGCGGCCGCCGCGAACGCCCGGTCCAGCGCATTTCGGGGTCGGGGGCGCGGATCAGCAGGTCGAAGACGGAGAAATAGAGATTGGCCGCCTCGCCCTCTGAGCCGCGGATGCGGTCCGGCCCGTCATCGGCCATCTCGACGCGCCGCAGAATATGGGCGAGCCGGTCCACCACCCGCGCCACCGTTTCGCGCGCGGCCGGCTCGAAATCCGCGCTATAGTCGCGCAGCGCCCGCATCAGCACCGAGCGCTGGTTGGCGACCTTGCCGACGACGACGGACCGCACGATGCCTTCCGGGGCGTCCGATGCGAGATACTGCGCCCGCCGCAGCAGCACATTGCCGGTCGCCGGCCCCTCGACGCGCGCCTGGAAGCGGCCGTTGCGGTCGAGCAGCGCGATCGAGATGCCGGACGAGGCGCAAGCGCCGATCAGCGCCGGCGAGATATGGATCGGGCCGAAGAGCACGACCGAGGCCAGCATGTGCATCGGAACGCGCGCCCGCTCTCCGCCGTCGATCTCGGCAACAAGGTTCTCGCCGTCCTTGCGCAGCGCCGCGCCCTCGCTGGTGACATAGATCGTGTTGAGCAGCTTCTTCACGGTCCCGGCGTCTCGTCTGCGAGGCGCGAGACCATGCGGGCCCGCCAGGCGCGAACCGGTCGCGCCACCGTCTCGGGCCGGCAGAGCTCGAGCAGCGAGCAGGAGCGGCAGCGTTCCCGGCGCGTCGTGGGCGGCGGCGTGGCGCCGGATGCGAAGACCGCCGCCATGGCCGCCGCGGTCTCTTCGGTCAGGCCCCGCAACTCGGCGTCGAAGGGCACAGCGACCCGCCGTCTGGTCTCGGCATAGAACAGCGCACCTTCCGGCACGGCGATGCCGGTCATCTCCTCCAGGCAGAGCGCCTGGGCGCAGAGCTGCACCTCGTCGGCGCGGTGCAGCTTCGGCTTGCCGCGCTTGTATTCGACCGGATAAGGCACTTCGGTGCCGGTGCGGCCGGGGTGGAACTCGACGAGATCGGCGACGCCGGAAATGCCGAGCCGCTTCGAGGCGATCGGCAGCGCCATGACCCGACGCAGCCCGCGCGCCCGGCGCGCGCCGCCCTTGTCGGCGACGGCATGGAGGACCTGGCCTTCCGCCGTGAAGTGGTTTTCCGCCCAGGCGCGTTCGATATGGATCAGCGCTGCCTGGCGCAGGCAATAGACGGCATGCTGGAGCGCGGAGAGAGGGATGGGGTCGCTCTCTCCGGGCATCGGCTGCACCTCCGGCAAGCCGCCCACGGCGTCACAGCTTCTCGACGATCTCGACCCCCGCGGGCAGGTTGTCGCGGTCGATGGTGACCGTGTAGTCCGAGAAGGCGCGAGGATAGGCGAAAGCCGCGGCTTCCGAGACAGGGGCGTTGTCGCCCTGTTCGTGGCCGTAAGACTCCACAGCGTCGAAATTGAAGGACACGATTGACCCGCCTGACGGTTGACCGCCCCAGACGCCTTTGATCGACGGGTGCAGCCGCGCCACAGGTGCGGACTGTCCTGTTACGAGGCAGATTTGCTGATTGTCGCCGCCTGCGCCCGAGACGCGCGCCCAGAGTGCCTTCGCCGCCGGACGATCGTGGAGCCACAGGTTCTGAAGCCGGTCGGATTCCAGCGCGAAAACGACGTTCTGGTCTTTGAGATCATCGCTCCACAATGAACCTGTGAAATGCTCCGGCGTCCACCGCCGAAGGAACAGAAGCAGCACCTTCAGGCCGGCATCGTCGGTTCCTGCAAGCTTGGTCTCATGATGCTCTTTGAAGGCAGCGTGCTCGTCCGCCAAGCGCTTAGCTTTTTTTGTTGCTTTTTCTGCGTTTCCCGTCACCCCGAAAACGTACGATGAATTCCCCCAAAGGAAGTTAGGGGAAAGGTTGATCGACTTCTTGCCCGGCTGCGGCACGAGCATCGGCCGCGGCTTGCGCTTCTTGCCCTCGCCATCGAACCATGGTGTCACACTAGCGACGGAACCATCCTCGTTGAGCCCGACGACAACGCCGATACTCTGCATAGAGTATCCGAACGGCGGCGCGTCGGGCAGGCGGTCATAGGCGCGGGCGAGGGAGGCCAAAATGCTCATTTGCGGATCTCCGCCGAGCCCGGCTGCGGCACCTGAATCACCCCATCCTTCAGTTCGGCACGGAAGAATATCGACGGCTTGCCTTTGGCTTGGTGGTCGATATCCCACAGGACAAAACCGAGATCGCGCGGCTCGCCGAAGCCGAGATCCTTCGTGCGATTCTCGACATCCGGCTCCGGCGTGGGATCGTCCGGCTCGACCAGCTCGAAGCTGGCGGCGAATTCGCGCGTGCCGAGGCAGGGCTGGTGGAAGCACTGGCCGCGCCGCGCGCGGCGGTTGAAGATGTCGAGATGCTTACCTTCGCTATCCTCTGCATCGGCCTTCGCTGTCATTTCGAAATGGGCGGCGATTACGTAGGATGGGCTGACCAGCACGGTCGAGGCGCGTTGCCGGCGGTCCTCGTCGACGAGAAGCTGCAGACCTTCCAGGTCGCCGCGCTTCATCGCGCTCTTGATCTTGCCCGCCGGCACCTTGCTGCCGACTTCGTTGCGCCTGATCGACTGGAAGCGCGGCGTCTCAAGCACATGGATCGCGTCGATGACCCAGCGGATCGGCGGCTTCCAGTGGATGGCTTCGAGAATGCCGCGTGCGGCCGAAGGCGTCATCACCTCATAGGAGACGCGCTCGACCTTCATCTCCGGTCTCGTAAAGCAGGCGTGGTCGCCCCACACCTTCAGTCGGATGCCATAAGCCATCACTCCCCCAATCGCCGATGATCCGGCATGCGTTAATCGGCAGGGCCCCGCTGTTTCCCTTTGCCGATTCCGGCCTTCAGATTACCGAATCCTCCTCCGCCAGATATTCCGGCGCGTCCCATAGCAATCCCACCTCTTCCCTGTAGAGGCTGGGCTTCTTCAGTATTGCGAACTGATCGCCCCTGAGGTCTGGCCGCTCGAAGGCGACATGACCGTTCCTGATCAGCAACTCGCGTGCTCTTGGCGGCACCTGAACGATGTAAGTCTGCAATTCGCGGGCGATGGTTCCAGAGGATATCTTCTCGAAGCTCATACTTTCCACAGATTTTCTTGATCGATTGTCCCATGGAACAATGATCGGTTCCATCTTGCTTTCGATCATCCTGAATTTTTTTGCTACTTCACGGAATGCGAAGTCCGTACCTTCATGATTTCCCGTGAAATCCCCGACGATTTTCTTCTCGTCGAGAGCCGGCCCCGAGCGCCAATAGACCTCGGCGAAATAGTCTTCGATCGCGTCGAGCGACAGCAGGTCGTCATGCTTGCCGATGATGCGCCCAAGATCACCGATGAGCCCTCTGATCTCTGTCGGCAGCTTGTGCTCAGGCGCGCGGAACACGGTGACGACGCTGTCTTCGCGGTTGCGTTTCCCCTCCCGGTTGCAGCGGCCTGCGGCCTGAATGATGCTGTCCAGCCCGGCTTCGGCGCGCCAGACCCTCGGGAAATCGACGTCGACGCCGGCCTCGATCAGGCTGGTGGCGATCACCCGGCAGGGTTTTTCATCCTCCAACCGTTTCCGCACATCGGCCAGGACCAGGCGCCGATGTGCCGCGCATTGGCGTGTCGTCAGATGTACCAGCCCGTCGAGCCCCGCGTCTTTGGCTTCCTTGTAGAGCTCCAGCGCATGCTTGCGGCTGTTGACGATCACCAGCGCCTGCTTCTCCTGGCCGATCGCCTCGATCAGGGCACGATTGTCCATCTCGCCGACCTGCTCGATACGGGTGCGGCGCAACTGGTCGGCGAGCCCTTGCGGGTCCGGCGCAAGCTCATGATCGGCGTCGAGGTCGAGGCCGTCGGGAAAGCCGGCGCTGCCGTCTGGCCGCACCTTGCCCAGCGCCGGCTGGGTCGCCGTGCAGAGCACGATCGTGCAGCCGAGGAGCCGCGCCACCGCGTCGAGCATGCGGACGGCGGGCTTGAGCAGATGGCGCGGGATCGTCTGCGCCTCGTCGAGGATGATGATGGAGCGGGCGATATTGTGCAGCTTGCGCGCCCGCGAGGTCCTGGCGGAGAACAGGCTCTCGAAAAGCTGGACATTGGTGGTGACGACGACGGGCGCCGCCCAGTCCTCCATGGCGAGCTTGAGCCGGTCGCGGCTGGTACGCCGCTCCCTGGCGGAGCCGCGCTCCTCCTTCTCCTCGATCGCCGAGTGATGCTCGAGGATGTGCTCGTCGCCGAGCACTTCGCGGAAAATCTCCGCTGTCTGGTCGATGACCGATGTAAAGGGAATTGCATAGATGATCCGGCGCAGCCCGTTCGCCTGCGCATGGTCGAGCGCGAAGCCGAGCGTGGCCAGCGTCTTGCCGCCGCCGGTGGGCACGGTGACCGTAAAGACGCCGGGCTTCATCGTCGCCTTGCCGCGGACATGGGAGAGAATGTCGGCGCGCAGGCGGTTGACCTCGCCATCGCTTCGCTTGCCTGCCATATGGGTGTCGAAGCGGGCGACGAGGTCCGGCAGCAGGTCCTGCAGCGCCGGCCATTGCCGATCCGGCACGCGCTTTTCGAGGCGGGCATAATGCGCCTCGGTATTCCTGTAGTCGGCGTCGACCAGACAGGAAAAAAGGAATCGGGCGACGACCGACAAGGCAAAAGCCCGCTCCGCCTGCGGCAAGCTGCCGAGCGTCTTCATCAGCCCGGCCGGCGTCAGGCCGGTGAGGTCGGGCGACAATTCGCTCCGCCACACAGGGTCGAGGCGGTCGACATAGGCTTCGATCCGGCGATTGAAGCAGGAGCCTTCCGCGCTGTTCCTGTCCGGCAGGCCGGCATGGTGACCGAGCACGCAATAGGCCATCAGTTCCGCCATGAGCGTGTCCGGCCGGCCCTTGCAGAGCGTCCTCAGGGCCGCTGCGCCGGCAGTCGAATGATCGACCCGGACATTCGCCCCTTCCAGCCGCGGCTGGAACTCGGGATTGTACTTTCCGAGATCGTGGAGCAGGCCGAGATTGTAGCCTGCCTTGCCGAGGCCGAGTATTCCTGCCGAATCTCCAGCGATCCGCGCGACAGCGAATGAATGATCCGGCACTGTCTGCCAGTCGCTCTTGTCGCCCGGTGTCCCGGAATGCGCATAATAGACCATGCGTATCCCCCCATTGACATAGGATCGTGGGACGAGCGGGCCGGATATGCTGTCGCGTATCCGACTTTTTCCTTCCTAATGCCGCAACGAGGCCATGCTGCACAGCAGCGCCACTGCCTCGCGGCAGGTCTGGCCCTGCCGCAGGCCGGCATCGAAGCCGGGCGCGTTGACGGCCGAGAGCACGCCGTCCTGCCATGTCGAGCGGGCGTCGCCGATGCGCGCGCTGGATGACGCGACCGTTGCGGCGACGATGCCGCGCATGGCAAGCACCGGCAGGCGCGAGCGGCCCCAGTCGTCGGCGCCGCCGCCGGCATCGTTGAAGATGGCGGCGAAGGCATTGATGCCGAGCGCGCGTGCCGGGTCGGGGTCGAAGAGCCCGCCATGCGAGCCGGTCACCACGACCTGGCCGGAATCCTCGGCGCGCACCAGCGAGGCGGAATCGATCAGCACGATCCGGCGAAGCGCGTTTTCGGGCGCCACGACGCTGCGCTCCTCGCCGCCCGGGAAGCCCGGCGGGGACGGCGGCGGGACGGCCGCGGCCAGCTTCCGCGCCGCAAGGGCGACCGTCTCGCCCGCCGCCACCCCGCAGGCTGACGCAAGCGCATTGGCGAAGCTGATCCGCCCGCGCGCCATCATGTCCTGCGGATCGCCGATGCGGCAACTCGCCGAGGAAGCGGTCGCGGCGGCCATGCCGGCCTGCTCGCAGATGGCGAGCGAGGCGATCCCGGCCCCGTCCAGCCCGACGCCGGCGTCGTTGAGGATCACGGCCCGGATCCCGCCTGCCAGCGCAAGCCTGGCCGGATAGGCGCCGCCATGCGACCCGCAGACCACGACGCGCCCCGCCGCTCCCTGCGGCAGCTTGGTGATCGAGCCGGCGAGCACCGGCCCGGACGGCTCGACGGCTTCGGCTTCGAAAGCCATTGACCTCCCTCGTGTTCCGAATATAGGCTATTGTCGTCCCGCCAGATGGAACAATACAATAAGGCCACAGGCGAGACGTCTCGGCAAGCATCTGCCGGAGGGAGGAAATCGGGTGACGGCGGACACTTCCGTCAAGACCGTCGAGCGCACCGCGTCGCTGCTGCGCATTCTCGCGGCCCAGCCGCCGGACGGCGTGCGCCTTTCGGACGTCGCCCGCGCAGCCGCGCTCGGCAAGACCACCGCCCACCGCCTGCTCTCCGCGCTCGTCGATGTCGGCTTCGCGACGCGCGAGGCATCCTCCCAGCGCTACCATCTCGGATTCGAGCTGGTCCGGCTCGGCCAGTCGGCGCGGCGCTATGCGCTGCTCGAGCTGGCGCGCCCCGAACTTGCCAGGCTGGCGCAACTCACCGAGGACACGATCTTCCTGTCGATCAGGGAAGGGGCGGAGGCCGTCTGCATCGACCGCCGCGTCGGCGCCTTTCCGATCCGCTCGCTCACCCTCGACATCGGCGACCGCCGTCCGCTCGGCGTCGGCGCGGGGTCCCTGGCGCTGCTGTCGGCGCTGCCCGATGCGGAGCGCGAGGAGGCGATCGCCGCAGCCGCCGGTCAGCTCGGCGCCTATCCGCGCTATTCGGCCGCGCGGATCGGCGAGTTCGCCGCCCGGTCGCGCGCCGCCGGCCATGCGCTCAACGAGGGCAACATCGTCGGCGGCATGGTCGGCGTCGGCGTCGCCATCCGCGACGAGGGCGGCCGCGTCGTCGGTGCGCTCAGCCTCGCCGCGATCAAGGAGCGCATGACGCCGGAGCGCGTCGAATGGATCGTCGGGCTGCTCGACGAGAATGCCGCCTCGATCGCGGCGCGTCATTCCCGCCGCCGGGCGGGTGAAAGGGAGGAGGCGTGAGCCGGCCCTTGCCAGGCGAGACACATCGCAATCTCGACGTTCCGCGGCTGCTCGGGCACTACCGGCAGATGTCGCGCATCCGGGCGTTCGAGGAGGCGGCGATCCGCGCCATGGGCGAGAAGCTGGTTCTCGGCGCGATCCATCCCTCGATCGGCCAGGAGGCCGTCGCCAGCGGCATATGCGGCAATCTGCGGCGCGAGGACATCATCCTGTCGACCCATCGCGGCCATGGCCACACCATGGCCAAGGGCGCCGACCCGCTCGCCATGATGCGCGAGCTGTTCGGCCGCGCCGGCGGCAATTGCAACGGCAAGGGCGGCTCGATGCATATCGCCGATTTCGGCGTCGGCATGCTGGGCGCCAACGGCGTCGTCGGCGCCAACATCCCGATCGCCGTCGGCGCTGCGCACGGCATGCGCCTGCGCGGTGAGAACGGCCTCGTCGTCTGCTTCTTCGGCGACGGCGCGATCAATCGCGGCCCCTTCCTCGAGGCGCTCAACTGGGCCGGCGTCTTCACCCTGCCGGTTCTCTTCGTCTGCGAGCACAATGGTTTTGCGGCCACGACGCGGACCAGCGCCATGACATCGGGGTCGGGCGCGGCGGCGCGGGCGCAGGCGCTCGGCATTCCGGCCGAGACGATCGACGGCAACGATCTGGTCGAGGTCGATGCGCGGGCCCGCGAGCTGATCGGGATCGTGCGCGGCGGCTCCGGCCCCCGCATGCTGGTCGCCGAGACCTATCGCCTCACCGGGCACACCGCCGCCGATCCGGCACCCTACCGGCCGCAGGCCGAGGTCGAGCAGCGCTGGCGCGACGACCCGATCGCGAGGCTGCGCGACATCCTGCTGTCCGCCGGCGTCGAAGCCGGCAAGCTCGACGCGATCGCTGCCGAGGCGATCGCGGAGATGGCGAAGGCCTATGACGATGCGGCCGCCACGCCCTGGCCCGACGCGGCGCATGCCTTCTCCGACATCCAGGATGTCGGCGATCCGAGGGAGCGGGCCTACTGATGGCGTCGACGACCTATCTCGAAGCCTCCACCAGGGCGCTCGCCGAAGAGATGCGCCGCGATGAAACGGTGTGGGCGCTCGGCGAGGATCTCGGCCGCGGCGGCGTCTTCGGCCAGTACAAGGGGCTGGTCGACGAGTTCGGGCCGCAGCGCATCTCCGATGCCCCGATCTCGGAGGCCTGCATCATGGGCGCGGCCGTCGGTGCGGCCATGGCCGGCACGCGGCCCGTGGTCGAGATGCGCTTTTCCGATTTCGCGCTCTGTGCCGTCGACGAGCTGGTCAACCAGGCGGCCAAGGCGCGCTACATGTTCGGCGGCCAGACCCGCGTGCCGCTGGTCGTGCGCCAGCCGATCGGCATGTGGCGCTCCTCGGCCGCCCAGCATTCGCAGTCGCTGGAAGCCTGGTATGCCCATATACCCGGCCTCGTCGTCGCAGTCCCGTCGACGCCGGCCGACAACAGGGCGCTGCTCAAGGCTGCGATCCGCTGCGACGACCCCGTCGTCTTCATGGAGCACAAGAACCTCTGGGGCCTCGAGGACGAGGTTTCCGAGGCCGACGAGCCGGCCGAGCTTGGCCGTGCCCGGATCGATCGCGACGGAGACGACCTGACCGTCGTCACCTGGTCGGCCGCGCTCCACACCTGCCGCGAGGCGGCACGGGCTCTTGCGGGGGAAGCCGGCATCGAGGCCGAGATCGTCGACCTGCGGACGTTGTGGCCGTGGGACCGGGACACCGTCTTCGACAGCGTCGGGAAGACCGGCCGCCTGCTGGTCGTGCACGAGGCCGTCTCGGTGGCCGGCTTCGGCGCCGAGATCGCCGCCACGGTGGGCGAGCATTTCTTCGGCCGGCTGCGCGCGCCGGTGAAGCGGCTGGCGGCGCCGCGCATACCGGTGAGCTACGCGCCGCCGCTGGAGGACAAGGTGCGCGTGAGCGCCGAGATGATCGTCGCGGCGGCGAAGGAGATGTGCGCCGGCGGCTGAGCGGGATTGCCGGCCGGCCGACGGCCGTGCCGGCATGTGCAAGCGAGGAAAGAGCTGAAAAGGGAGGAGAACCATGAGGCTTCTGAAATTGGCATTGGTCGCCGGGATGGCCGCGTTCGCGGCGCTGCCGGCGGCGGCTCAGGACTACAAGGACGAGTACAAGGTCTCGACCGTGGTGCCGGCGCCCTTCCCGTGGGGCCTTGCCGCGGAGCGCTGGGCCGAGCTCGTGGCCGAGCGCACCGAAGGCCGCATCAACATGAAGGTCTATCCCGGCGTCTCGCTCGTCTCTGGTGACCAGACTCGTGAGTTCGCGGCGCTGCGCCAGGGCATCATCGACATGGCGGTCGGCTCGACCATCAACTGGTCGCCGCAGATCCCCGAGCTCAACATCTTCTCGATGCCCTTCCTGATGCCCGACTATGCGGCGATCGACGCGCTGACGGACGGCTCGGTCGGCGAGAAGCTGTTCGAGCTCATCCGCGCGCAGGGCGTCGAGCCGCTCGCCTGGGCGGAGAACGGCTTCCGCGAGGTCACCAATTCGCAGAAACCGATCCGTACGCCGGAGGACATGAACGGGCTCAAGATCCGCGTCGTCGGCTCGCCGATCTTCAACGACACCTTCACCGCGCTCGGCGCCAACCCGACCCAGATGAGCTGGGCCGACGCCAAGCCGGCGCTCACCACCGGTGCCGTGGACGGCCAGGAGAACCCGCTGACCATCTACACGGTGCTGAAGATGCACGAGATCGGCCAGAACAACATCACGCTCTGGCACTATGTGGCCGACCCGCTGGTCTTCGCGGTTTCGCATCGCGCCTGGGACGCTTTCACGCCCGAGGATCAGGAGATCGTGCACCAGGCCGCGCTCGAGGCCGGCGCCTACGGCATCGAGATCGCGCGCGACGGCCTGCTCGGCGACGATCCGCAGATGGTCAAGGACATCGAGGCGCTCGGCGTCGAGGTCGTCGAGCTGACCGACGAGGAGCGTCAGGCCTTCGTCGAGGCGACGCGCGACGTCTACGAGAAATGGAAGGAGCAGATCGGCGCGGAGTTCGTCGAGGAGGCCGAGAAGGCCGTCGCCGAACGCGACAGCGCGGCTGCGGACTGACGGTCGGGGCGCCGGCCGGCACCGCCGCGCCGGCGCCCTTTTCTTTCTCTCCGATCGAATCCCGGACCCGACAAGATGAGCGACGAACCGCGAACGCCGCAACCCTTGGACGATGCAGAGCTTCCGCCGATGCCGGAGGAGGGCGGCCGGTACCGGCCGCATGGCAGGTTTCCGGTCGAGCGCGCCATCGCCGCCATCGCCATCTTCCTGATCGTGGCGATCAGCGCCGCCAATGTGATCGTGCGCTACGCGACCAATTACAGCTTCGCCTTCACCGAGGAATATTCGGTCCTGCTGCTGGTGGTGATCACCTTCGCCGGCTCGGCGGCCGCGGCGCGCGACGACGGCCATATCCGCATCCTCGCCTTCGCCAAAATGTTCGACCGCAAGGTGCGGCGCAGGATGCTGATCGTCTCGACCGCCGCGACCGTGCTGATGTTCCTGCTCGTGATCTGGTATGCCGCGATGCTCGCCCTCGACGAGTTCCGGTTCGGGGATCGCACCGCCGGCCTCGGCAATCCCGCCTGGCTCTACACCGCCGTGATGCCGGTCCTGTGCGTGCCGATCATCCTCCGCGTGATCAAGTCGGCGCGCGACAGATGGCGGCGAGGTGAGCCATGATCGCCAATGCCGTCCTTCTGCTCAGCATGGCGGGCCTGCTGCTGATCGGCACGCCGATCGGCGTCGCGCTCGGGCTGGCCGGCGTCCTGGCGATCCTGGTCGGCCTCGATTCCTATGCGCTCGGCATGGTCGGCACGACGACCTACTCGGCCATCGCCTCCTATCCGCTGATCGCCATCCCGCTCTTCGTCCTGACCGGCATGGTATTCGAGCGCACCGGCATCGGCGAGCGGCTCGTCACCTTCGCGCGCGCCATCGTCGGCCCGCGCCGCGGCGGGCTGGCGCTCGTCGCCGTGTTGGTCTGCGTCATCATGTCGGGCATGTCCGGCTCGGGGCCGGCCGATGCGGCGATGGTGGCGACAGTCATGCTGCCCTCCATGACCCGCGCCGGCTATCCGCCGTCGTTCTCGGCCAGCGTCATCGCCGCTTCCGGCTCGATCGCCATC
Source organism: uncultured Chelativorans sp. (assembly GCA_964475605.1). Lineage (GTDB taxonomy): Bacteria > Pseudomonadota > Alphaproteobacteria > Rhizobiales > Rhizobiaceae > CAYYZC01. The sequence goes on along the minus strand of CAYYZC010000040.1, from coordinate 5,604 downwards.
CTGATCCCGCCGTCGATCGCGCTCATCGTCTATTCGCTGCTGGTGCCGGGGATCGACCTGCGGGCGCTGTTCGCCGCCGGCGTCTTTCCCGGCCTGCTGGCAGGCGTCGCCATAGCGGTCCCGACGCTGATCATCTCGCGCATCAAGGATTTCGGCGTCGCGGAAGAACAGGGCCGTCCTCCCTTCTGGCCGAGCCTGTGGAGGGCCATGCCGGCGCTGCTGGCACCGATCATCATCCTCGGCGGCCTGCGCTCCGGCCTGTTCACGCCGACCGAGGTGGCCGTGGTCGCGGTCTGCTACGGGCTTCTCGTCGGCGCCGTCGTCACCCGCAACCTCAATCCGCGCATGCTCTACGAGCTCTTCGCCGACGCCGCGCAGATCTCCGCCGTGATCATGGTCATCATCTCGCTGGCGGCGCTCTTCGCCTGGGCCGGCTCGACGCTCGGCGCCTTCGATGCGACCTCCGCCTGGATCCTCGGCATCACCGACGATCCGACCCTGATCCTGCTCTTCATCATGGTCGTGCTGCTGTTTGCCGGCATGATCATCGACGGCATCTCGATCTACCTCATCACCCTGCCGCTGCTGATCCCGATCGCCAACCATTTCGGCTGGAACCTGACCTGGTTCGGCATCCTGATGGCGATGAACATCGCGATCGGCCAGTTCACGCCTCCGGTTGCCGTCAACCTGATCGTGACGTCGAAGATCGCGAACGTGCCCATCGAATCGACCGTGAAGTGGATCGTCTGGCTCGTCCTGTCGATGCTCGTCGCGCTGCTGCTCGTCATCCGGTTTCCCGGCATCGCGCTGTGGCTGCCGGAGGTGCTCGGTTTCCGCATATGAGTCCACGACCTGAGGAAAGAGCCTGAGGAAAGAGAATGACCGCCACGAATGAGATGACCGGCGGCGAAGCCATCGCGCGCATGCTGCAGGCCCATGACGTCGGGCCGATGTTCGGCATGGGCGGGTTCCAGCTCCTGCCCTTCTACGACGCGGTCAGGCGGCTCGGCCTGAAGCACAATCTGATCAACGACGAACGCTGCGCCGTCTTCGCGGCCGATGCCTATGCCAAAGTGTCGGGCCGCGTCGGCGTCTGCGACGCGACGCTCGGGCCCGGCGCCACCAATCTCGTCACCGGGCTGGTCGAGGCGCTCAATGCCGGCTCGCCGCTCGTCGTCCTGGTCGGCGACACGCATCGCGCCCATTCCTGGAAGAACATGACCCAGGAGACGAGGCAGATCGAGATCCTGCGCCCGGCCGCCAAGGAGCTGATCCGCATCGAGATGATCGAGCGCATCCCGGAACTGGTCGCCCGCGCCTTCCGCGTCGCGACCTCCGGACGGCCGGGGCCGGTCGTGCTCGACATTCCCGAGGACGTCTGCCACGCGACTCATCCCTTCGAGGAGGACGCGTTCGCCGGCGACGACATGGCGCTGGCGGCGCCTTCGCTGCGCTGCCGCCCGGCCGCCGACGGGATCGCCAGGGCCGCAACCATGCTGGGCGAGGCGGAGCGCCCGCTGATGCTGTGCGGCGGCGGCGTCCATCTTTCAGGCGCGGCCGCCGAAATCCAGGCCTTCGCCGAGGCGCTCAACCTGCCCGTCGCCCACACGATGAGCGGCAAGGGCGCGATCGCCTGCACCAGCCCGCTCAATGCCGGCCTGTTCGGCCGCTACGACCGCATCGCCAACGAGCTGATCGAGCAGTCGGATTGCCTGCTCGTCGCCGGCTGCAAGCTCGGCGAGATCGCCACCAGGCGCTATACGGTGCCGGCGGCCGGCAAGACGATCATCCATCTCGACATCGTGGCCGAAGAGATCGGCCGCACGGCGCGCCCGGCGCTGGCGCTGTGGGGTGACGTGCTGGAGACGGTGCGCGAGCTGCGCCTTGCGCTCGACGGCGAGGCGAACGCGATACGCGCGCGCCGGCAGGCCTATGCCGACGAGGTCGCCGGGCGCATGGGGAAATGGCGCGCCTCGGTCGAGGAACGCCTGACCTCGGACGAGCGGCCGATCAGCATGGCGCGGCTGATGCACGAGCTGAACCGCGGCATGCCGGCCGAGGGCATCCTCGTCGCCGATGGCGGCTTCGCGGCCCATTGGGGCGGGCTGCTCTACGACACCAGGCAGGCGGGAAGGGGTTTCGTGCCCGATCGCGGCTTTGCCTCGATCGGCTACGGCCTGCCCGGCGCCATGGGAGCACGGCTCGCCGCGGCCGATCGCCCGGTGGTGGCGTTGACCGGCGACGGCGGGTTCAACATGGTGCTGGGCGAGCTGGAGACGGCGGTGCGCATGGGGCTCGCCGTGACAATCATCGTCGTCAACAATGCCGCTTCGGGCTATGTCAAGGCGCTGCAGCACCTGATGTATGGCGAGGGCAGCTACCAGTCGAGCGACCTGCACGAGATGGACTATGCGAGGCTGGCCGAAGGGCTCGGCGCCACCGGCATCCGCGTCGAGGATCCCGGCGAGATCGCCGGAGCGCTGCGGGCTGGCCTCGCCAACCGGCAGGGTCCGACCGTGCTCGACGTGGTGGTGACGCGCGATCCGGCCAGGATGCTGCCCGGCGTCGACAGCCGCGCCGTCACCGTGAGGAAGGGCGACCGCGTCGCCTGAGGAGCGACGCGGCCGGCGTCTTATCCGAGCACTTCCTTCACCGCTTCCGCCGTCTTGCCGACCACCTCGTCGGCCTCCGCCAGCGTCAGGCAGAGCGGCGGCGCGAAGCCGAGTATGTCGCCTTGCGGCATGGCGCGCGCGATGACCCCGCGCTTGAGCAGGGCGGCCGCCACCTGCGGGCCGACCTTGCGCGACGGATCGAAGAAGCGACGCTGCTCCCTGTCCTCGACGAACTCGACCGCGCACAGCATGCCCTCGCCGCGTACCTCGCCGACATGGGCATGGCCGGCGAGAGCCTTTTTCATCTCGCCATTGAGATAGGCGCCGGTCTTGCCGGCATTCGCGACAAGGCCGAGGCTGTCGATCAGCTTGAGGTTGGCGACGCCGGCGGCGGCGCCGATCGGATGCGCCGAATAGGTCCAGCCATGGCCGATCGGCCCGTTCTCGTCGGTGCCGCGTTCCAGCACCTCCCACACCCTGTTCGAGACGATGGAGCCGGAGAGCGGCGCATAGGCCGAGGTCAGCCCCTTGGCGATGGTGATGATGTCGGCATCGATGCCGCAATGGTCGGAGCCGAACATCGTGCCGAGCCGGCCGAAGCCGGTGACGACCTCGTCGGCGATGATCAGGATGTCGTGCTTTTTCAGCACCTTCTGGATCGCCTCCCAGTAGCCGGCGGGCGGCGGCACGATGCCGCCCGTGCCGAGCACCGGCTCGCCGATGAAGGCTGCGATCGTGTCGGCACCCTCGCGCTCGATCAGCTTCTCCAGCTCGTCGGCGCAGAAGGCCGTGAACTCCGCCTCGCTCATCGCCAGGTCCGGGCGCCGGAAATAATAGGGCGCCTCGGTGTGCACGATGCGCTCCAGCGGCAGGTCGAACTTGTCATGGAAGGCCGACAGGCCGGTCATCGAGCCGGTGACGAGGCCGGAGCCGTGATAGCCGCGCCAGCGCGAAATGATCTTCTTCTTCTCCGGCCGGCCGAGAATGTTGTTGTAGTACCAGACGAGCTTGACGTTGGTCTCGTTGGCGTCCGACCCGCCGAGGCCGAAATAGACCTTGGACATGTTCTTCGGAGCGCGCTCCAGCACCATCCGTGCAAGCGTGATCGAGGCCTCCGTGCCGTGCCCGACATAGGCGTGGTAATAGGCGAGCTCCTTCGCCTGGCTCGCGATCGCCTCGGCGATCTCCTGGCGCCCGTAGCCGACATTGACGCAATAGAGGCCGGCGAAGGCGTCGAGCAGCCGGTTGCCGTCGCGGTCCTCGATATGGACGCCGCTGCCGCCGGTGACGATGCGGTTCGCCGTCTCGCCGCGCGCATGCTGGGCAAGATGGGTCGAGGGGTGGAAGAAATGCGCCCGGTCCCACTGGTCGAGCAGATCGTTCTTCAGCATCGTCGTCTCCTATTTTATGATCGGGCCCGAAGGCGTCCTGGAAAGGATCTCGGCGCCGTCGCTGGTCAGCAGCACCGGGTTGGAAAGAAAATAGTCGCCGCGCCCCGTTCCCATCAGCCATGACAGGATGTGGAAGCTCATGCCTTCCTCGAGCACCATGTCGCTGTCGGCGCGCAGGCCGGTGACCTTGTTGCCGCCGGTCCAGGACGGCGGGAAGCCGATGCCCACCGCATAGCCGCAATGGTGCCGGCGGTAATGGCCGAGGCCCGCCCCGTCAACCACCTCCTGCCAGGCCGCATAGACGGACGCTGCGGTGCGGCCCGGCTTCAGCGCGCCGATCACCGCATCGAAGGCGGCCTTGGCGACATCCGCCATCATCGCATCCTCATGCGCGATGCCGCCGACATGGACGAGGCGGCCGAGCGGCGCATGATAGCGCGCGACGCAACCGGAAAGCTCGAGGAACACCGGCTGGCCGCTGCGATAGGTCTCGTCGCCCCAGGTCGCATGCTCTTCGCCGAGCCGCGAGCCGGGCCGTATGAAGGGTCCGAACCCCGGCGCGTCGCCGCCGGCGCGGATCATCGCGGCCAGGCATTCGGCGGCCACGTCGCGCTCGGCCGCGCCGTCGCTGATCGCCGCGATCGCCGCTTCGGCCGCCGCATCGCTGACCTCGGCCGCATGGCGGAGCAGCGCCTGCTCGGCCGGCGATTTCCTGAGCCGCATCTGGTCGACCAGCCCGGTGACGTCGTGCCACTCGGCGTCGAGCTCGCGCCGCATCGCGCTGCCGAAGCCGAAGGAATGGCCGGCCGACCACATCTCGACCCCGATCCGCATGCGGCCCCGCGGCAGCTCGTCCTTCACCGCTTCGAGAATGTCGAGCGTCCGTTCCTTCGCCCCGCCGCGCTGGCGCAGGAGCCGTACCGAGAGGTCGGCCGCCGTCTCCTCGTCGCCATGGCCTTCGAACAGTGCGTTGCGCACCTGCTTCTCGATCGAGACGCGCTCCATGGCGCGGGTCACCAGCACCATCTCGCCGTCGACCGGCACGATCAGCAGATGCGGCGCGAAATAGCCCCAATGGTCGAGGCCGGTCAGGTAGAAGATGTTTTCCGGCGTCGAGACCAGCGCTACGTCGAGGTCGCGCGCAGCCATCTTCCCGCGCAGCAGGCCAAGGCGCGCGGCGAGTTCCTCGTCGGTGAACGGGTTACGGAACATGGCGCGCCCCCGCCGGATCGGAAAATCGCAGCGCGCCGTGAAGCGGCATCTTACGCACTATGGCGGCACACATATTTGATGTCCGTATAGGCTTCCATGCCGTGGCGCGAGCCTTCGCGGCCGAGGCCCGCCTGCTTGACGCCGCCGAAGGGGACAGGGGCGCCGGTGATCTTGGTCCGGTTGACGGCGACCATGCCGAATTCCAGCGCCCGCGCCATGCGCGAGATGCGCTTCTCGTCGCTCGTGTGGAGATAGGCGACCAGCCCCGTCTCGGTGTCGTTGGCGCGCGCCAATACCTCCGCCTCGCCGTCGAAGGGCGCGAGTGCGGCCACCGGGCCGAAGGTCTCGTCGCGGAAGATCGCGGCGTCCTCGCCGACATCGGCGAG
>CAYYZC010000039.1:2951-17197 GCA_964475605.1 uncultured Chelativorans sp. | reverse complement strand
AGCCGCGGTCGACCAGCGACAGGCAGTTCGTGTTGAAGGCGGCGGGCACGGCGATGCCGTAGGAGCCGTAGCCATAGAGCAGGCATGGAGCGGAGCCGTCGAGCGGCGTGTCCTTGCGGTAGAGCACCGAGACCGGCACCAGCTCGCCGTCATGGGCCGGCGCCATCAGTCGGCGGGTGACGTAGCGCTCCGGATCGTGGCCGGAGGGCACCTCCTGCGTCTTCAGCAAGACGCGCTCGCGGCTGCGCATGTCGTAGTCGAACACCTGCGCGGGCGTCGTCATCGAGGAATAGGTGAAGCGCAGCGTGTCGGTGTCGTATTCGAGCGAGCCGTTGAGGGCGAGCGAATAGGCTTCCTCGGGGAAGGAGACGACATGCTCCTCGCCGCCGTCGCGTTCGCGGACGACGATGCGCGGCAGGCCGTCCTTGCGCTCAAGGCGGACGAGGAAGCGGCGGAAGGCGATGACGGACAGGATGAGGCGTCCGGGCTCGTGCGGCACCAGCTCGGTCCAGTTCTCCTCGCGCGGATCGGAGACCGGCGCGGTCATGATGCGGAAATCCTTGGCACCGCCGGAATTGGTGAGGATGAAGAAGACGTCGCCGCCCTCTTCGAGATCGTACTGCACGCCGGTCTCGCGCGGCTTCACCAGCCGCGGGCGTGCGTGCGGATCGTCGGCGGGCAAAAGGAGATATTCCGACGTCTCGTGATCGTGGATCGAGATCATGATCCAGTCGTCGAGACGGGTGCCGCCGACATTCATGAAGAAGCCGGCATCCTGCTCCTCATGGACGAGCCGGTCCGACTGCGGGTCGGTGCCGAGACGGTGATAGAAGATGCGCGACGGGCGGTGGTTGTCGTCGAGACGGGTATAGAAGAAGCCTTTCGTATCGGCATCCCAGACGCCGCCCCCGCCGGTCGCCTCGACGATCTCGTCGCGGTCGGCGCCGGTCGCGATGTCGCGGATCTTCAGCGTGTGGAATTCCGAGCCCTTGTCGTCATAGCCCCATACCAGCAGGCGATGGTCGCGCGAATGGTCGACGCCGGCGATGTGGAAATAGGCATGGCCCTGCGCCTCGGCGTCGCCGTCGAGCAGCATCTGCTCCTCGCCGCCGTCGCGCGGGGTGCGCACGAAGCGGGGATGCTCGCCGCCCTTGCGGTAGGAGGAGCCGTAGGCGAAGGGGCCGTCCTTCATAGGCACGCTGGAATCGTCTTCCTTGATGCGGCCCTTCATCTCCGCGAAGAGCTTTTCGCGGAGCGCTGCCGTATCGGCCATCATCGCTTCCTGATAGGCGTTCTCGGCTTCCAGATGGGCGCGGATCGCAGGGTCCAGGGTCGATGGATCGCGAAAGACCTCCTGCCAGTTTTCGGCGCGCAGCCAGGCATAGTCGTCGCGGCGCGTGATGCCGTGGCGGGTGTCCTCGACGGGACGGCGTTCGGCCTGCGGCGGTTCGATGGACGGGAAATCGACGCGCTTTTGCATATGAGCTTCTTCAGGATCGGATTTCGGACAAGCGCCTGCTGTCGCCGGCTCCGCGTTCGGGGCGAGGCAAACAGCGGCGGGAGGGGAAGTCAAGCCGCGGCCGGCGTCGGCACGCCGGCCGGACGCAGGTCGCAGGCGGAGGGAATCAGGCGTCCGGCTCGAATTTGAGCGCGGCGCCGTTCATGCAGTAGCGCAGTCCGGTCGGCGGCGGGCCGTCGTCGAAGACATGTCCGAGATGGGCGTCGCAATCGGCGCAGCGGATCTCGGTGCGCACGGAGAGCCATGAGCGGTCGCTGTGCTGGCTGACCGCCTGCGGCTCGACCGGCTCGTAGAAGCTCGGCCAGCCCGTGCCCGAATCATATTTCGTCTCGGAGCGGTAGAGCGGCTTGTCGCAGCAGACGCAGCGGTAGAGGCCGGGTTCCTTGTTGTCCCAGAAGGGACCTGTGAAGGCACGTTCAGTGCCGTGCTCGCGGGTGACGTGGTACTGTTCGGGCGTGAGCCGGTCGCGCCACTCGGCATCGCTCTTGTGAACCTTCGGTTGTGTCGCGGTATCCATCTTGCTTTCCCGTCTTTCTTCCGGATGACGGCATGAATGTAGTGTGACGGAGCCGCCCTGTCAGGACCGGACGCTCAAGATTGTCGCGAGCCGGGTATTCAACAGGCGACAGGTCCGATTGTCACATCCGCCTTGTGGCGATCGGAACGAGCTTGTATCTGACGGGCTCCGAGGGACTTGCAGCGTAACAGGCCGTTGAGGGGGAGTGCATTTGCCGATGGGGACGAGCGCCGAGGCATCGACTTTCCTTGCCCTGATCTTGCCGTTTCTCGGCGCGGCCGTCGCTCCCCTTCTCACCCGCATCCTGAAACACAACGCCGCCTGGGTGCTGGCGCTCGTTCCTCTGTTCAATTTCTGGCATTTCCTGAGCTTCGCGGCCGCCGTGGCGGACGGCGCCCGGCTTTCGGGCGGCTATGGCTGGGTTCCGAGCCTCGGCGTCGAATTCTCCTGGTATCTCGACGGGCTGTCGCTGACCTTCGCGCTCCTGATCACCGGCATCGGCACACTGATCGTTCTCTATTCTGGCGGCTATCTGAAGGGGCATCCGCATCAGGGGCGGTTCTTCTCCTTCATCCTGGCGTTCATGGGAGCGATGCAGGGGCTCGTCGTCGCCGATTCCTTCCTGATGCTGTTCGTCTTCTGGGAGCTGACCTCGATCACCTCCTTCCTGCTGATCGGCTTCGACCATTCGCGCGAGGCCTCGCGCCGCGCCGCGCTCCAGGCGCTGCTGGTGACGGCTCTCGGGGGGCTGGCGCTGCTCGCCGGCCTGCTGGTGATCGGCCGGGCGACGGGCAGCTTCTCGATGGGCGAACTGCTGGAGAGCGGCGACGCGCTGCGGATGAGCCCGCTCTATCTGGCCGCATTGCTGCTCGTGCTCGGGGGCGCCTTCACCAAGTCGGCGCAGTTCCCGTTCCATTTCTGGCTTCCGAACGCGATGGAGGCGCCGACGCCGGTCTCCGCCTATCTCCATTCGGCGACGATGGTGAAGGCGGGCGTCTATCTGCTGATGCGGCTCAACCCTGTGATGGGCGGGACGGAGGCATGGGAGGTGATCCTGCCGGTCTTCGGCGGCGTGACGCTGCTGGTCGGCGGCCTGCTGGCGATCCGCCAGACCGATCTCAAGCTGATGCTTGCCTATACGACGGTGGCCTCGCTCGGCCTGCTGGTGATGCTGACCGGCTTCGGATCGGAGCACGCGATCGAGGCGGCGGTGCTCTATCTGCTCGCCCATTCCATGTTCAAGGGCGCGCTGTTCATGGTCGCCGGCCTGATCGACCACGAGACCGGCACGCGCGACATCACCCGTCTCGGCGGGCTGCGGCAGGCGATGCCGGTCACCTTCTGGGCAGCGATCCTTTCCGCGCTGTCGATGGGCGGGCTGCCGCCGGTGTTCGGCTTCCTCGGCAAGGAGGAAGTCTATCACGCACTCGGCTTCGCCGATCCCTGGACGGCGCTGTTCACACTCACCGCGGTCGCCGGCAATGCGCTGATGTTCGCGATCGGCTTCGCCGTGGCGCTGAAGCCGTTCCTGGGTCCGGAGGTCGAGACGCCGAAGCATCCGCATGAGGGATCTGTGCTTTTGTGGCTGGGCCCGCTGGCGCTGGCCGTGCTCGGCCTCGTCGCGGCGCTGTTCTCGTCGGTGACGCATGCCTTCTTCTCGACTCCGATGGCCTCGGCCGTCGCCGGCACGGCAACGGAGGTCTCCATCTCGTTGGTCCCGTCACCGGGCCTGCCGTTGCTGCTGTCGATGGCGACCGTCATCCTCGGCGGCTTCCTTTTCGTCGGCATCGATCGCTGCCGGGCGATGATGGCCTCGGCTCTGGAGACGATCGGCTGGGGTCCCGACCGCGGCTTCGACCAGGCCGTTACCGGCACGATCCGGGGCTCGGCGCGACTGACCGGCCTGATCCAGAACGGGCGCATGGACATCTACATGTCCGTCACGTTCATTGTCATCGGCCTGGCGCTGGTCGGCCCGCTGGTGCTGGGCGGCCAGATGCCGTCGCGGCCGCCTTTCCCTGGGCTCAGATTCTATGAGTGGAGCGTGATCGCGGTCGCGGTGATCGGCCTCGGCGCGGTGCTCTACGCGGTCGACCGGCTGACGGCGATCGTCTGTCTCGGCATTCAGGGCTTTGCGGTGGCGCTGCTCTTCCTGCTGCTCGGCGCGCCGGACCTGGCCTATACGCAGTTCATGGTCGAGACGCTGTCGGTGGTGATCCTGGCGCTTGCCATGACGCGGCTGCGGCTTGCCCAGGCCGACCATCGCACGGCGGTGGAGAGGGTCGTCGACACGTCGATCTCGCTGCTCTGCGGCGTCGGCCTGACGCTGGCGCTGCTGCGCGTCGTCGAGACGCCGTTCGACGACAGCCTGTCGCAATTCTTCGCCGAGTTCTCCCGCTCGATTGCGCATGGGCGCAACATCGTCAATGTCATCCTGGTCGACTTCCGCGGCCTCGACACGCTGGGCGAGATCTCCGTGGTGATGATCGCCGGGCTTTCGATCCTGGCGCTGATCAGCATCCGCGCGGGCAGGAAGACGAAGGGTGCCGGCAAGGGGAGGGCGGCATGAGAACGCTGATCCTGCGCACGGTCGCGCCCTACCTGACGGCGCTGATGGTGCTCTTTTCGATCTTCGTGCTGCTGCGCGGCCACAACGAGCCGGGCGGCGGCTTCATCGGCGGTCTGATCGGCGCCTCGGCCTTCGCCATCTACGGCATCGCCGCCGGCGTCGCGTCGGTGCGGCGGGCGCTCTATTTCCATCCGATGACGATTTCCGGATCGGGGCTGTTCCTCGCCGCCCTGTCCGGGCTTCTTTCGCTGCCGCTCGACGTGCGCTTCATGACCGGATTGTGGGCCGAGCCGAAGATCCTCGGCGTCACCGTCGAGCTGTCGACGCCGATGTTCTTCGACATCGGGGTCTATCTCGTCGTGCTCGGCGCAATCACTTCGGTGGCGCTGGCGCTGGGAGAGGAGGAATAGCGATGGAGACGGCGCTCACGGTCCTGGTCGGCATCTTCTTCGGCGTATCGGTCTATCTGATGCTGTCCAGGCACACGATCCGCATCCTGCTCGGCATCGTGGTGCTCGGCAATTCCGTCAACCTGCTGCTCTTCACCTCGGGGCGCCTGGCGCGCGCCGCGCCGCCGATCATCCCCGAAGCGCTGATGGTGCCCGAGCAGGCGACCGTCAATCCGCTGCCGCAGGCGCTGGTGCTGACGGCGATCGTGATCTCCTTTTCCTTCTTCGCCTTCCTCCTGGTGCTCGCCTATCGCGCCTATCAGGAACTCGGCACCGACGACACCGACGAGATGCGCCTGGCCGAGCCGAAGGGCGAGGGTCTGCCGCCGATGAGCTACTGAGGCCGGGATGGGGATTTCGACATCCATGGACCTGGGTGCGGCGATGATCACCGAGCCGGTGGCGCTCGGAGACTGGCTGCTCGTGATGCCGGTCGTGATCCCAATCACCTTCGGCGCGGCATTGCTGATGCTGCGGCAACGCCGCCGGCTGCAGCCCTGGGGGGCGGTGCTGGCCCTGTCGCTCGTCGTGCTGGCCGATGCGCTGCTGCTTGCCCGCGTGCTCGACGGCGGCCCGGTGGCGATGACGATGGGCCAATGGCTGCCGCCCTTCGGCATCTCCTTCGTCGCCGATACGCTGGGCGTGTCGCTGTCGCTGATCGGCGGGCTGGTCGGGCTCGTCTGCGCCGGCTTCGGCGCATTCGACATCGACGCCAATGGCAGGCGCTACGGCTTCTACACCTTTCTTCTGCTGCTGATGGCCGGCGTCAACGGTTCGTTCCTGACCGGCGACATCTTCAATATGTATGTCTGGTTCGAGATCTTCCTGATCTCGTCCTTCGGCCTGATCGTTCTGGGATCGGAGCCGCGCCAGCTCGACGGCGCGGTGAAATATGCCGTGCTCAACCTGATCGCCACGACATTCTTCCTGCTCGGCACCGGCCTGCTCTACGGCACCTTCGGCACGCTCAACATGGCCGACATCGCGCGCAAGGCGCCCGAGATGCGTGAGAGCGGTCCGCTGCTGCTGCTCGCCTTCGTCTATTTCGTCGCCTTTGGCATGAAGGCGGCCGCCTTTCCGATGAATTTCTGGCTGCCGGCCTCCTATCACACGCCGCGCATCGTGGTTGGGGCGCTGTTCGGCGCGCTGCTGACCAAGGTCGGCATCTATGCCCTGCTTCGGACCCAGGTCATGCTGTTCCCGGTCGAGCGCGGCAGCTTTGCGGAGCTGATCGGCTGGGTTGCCGTCGCCACCATGGTGCTCGGCGTGCTCGGCGCGCTGGCGCAGTCCGACATCAGGCGTATCCTCGGCTTCATCGTGGTCTCCGGGATCGGGGTGATGCTGGCCGGCATCGCGCTCGGCAGCCCGGAGGGTATCGCGGGGACGATCGTCTATGCCTTCCACTCCATGCTGGCGATGGCCGCGCTCTATCTGCTGGCCGGCGTGATGAGCGGCATCGGCGGCAGCTACTCGCTGCATGAGCTGCGCGGGCTCTATGCGAGCCATCCCGCGCTTGCCGGCGTGGCGCTGATCCTCGTCTTCGCCGTCGCCGGCCTTCCGCCGGGCTCCGGCCTGTGGCCGAAGGTGGTGCTGGTCAAGGCGTCGCTCGATGCGGGCGACTGGATCCTGGCGCTGGCGATCCTCGCAACCGGCCTGCTGACCATCCTGGCGCTGGGCCGCGTCTTCATACTGTCCTTCTGGCGCCCTGCCATCGCCGGAGCGGAGGGCGTGCGGATGGCCGGGCGGCGGCGCACGATCGGCTATGGCGCCCTCGCCATCCTCGTGGTGCCGATGCTGGCGATGGGGCTCTATCCGGAGCCTTTCCTCGATCTCGCGACGCGGGCCGCGGCGGGTCTTCTCGACACCGGCACCTATGTGGAGGTGGTCTTCCCCGACGGAGGCGCGCAATGACCCTGTTCCTCGTCAACCTGCTGCTGGCGCTCGCCTGGACGGCGGTGACCGGAGCGTTCACGCTGGCCAACGTGCTGTTCGGCTTCCTGCTGGGGACGCTTGCCATCTACCTGATCAGGGAGGAGGTCGGCTGGTTCGGCTATCTGCGGCGGACACGCCGCATCCTGTCGCTGACGATGCTCTTCCTCTACGAACTCGTCATGTCGGCCTGGAAGGTCGCCAGGACCGTGATGTCGCCGAGGATGGACCTGAAGCCCGGTATCTTCGTCTACCCGCTCAAACTCGACCGCGATTTCGAGATCACGCTGCTCGCCAACCTGATCACGCTGACGCCCGGCACGCTGACCGTCGACGTGTCGGAGGACCGGCGCTTCCTGCATATCCATGCTCTCGACTGCTCCGACGCGGAAGGGCTCCGGCTCGACATCGCGCAGGGCTTCGAGCGCAAGATCATGGAGGCGTTCCGATGACCGGCGAGGCGTTCCGCATCTGGTGCGAGGACATCGCGCTGGTCCTGCTGAGCCTGTCCTTCCTGGTGACGACGTGGCGGGTGATCGCCGGGCCGACGCTGCCGGACCGGATCGTCGGGCTGGACACGCTGGTGGTGATCGCGATCGGCTTCATCGCCACGATCGGAATCAGGACCGGCTACACGCTCTATGTCGACGTGGCGATCGCGCTCGGCCTCGTCGGCTTCCTCGCCACGGTGGCGTTCGCCCGCTTCGTGATGAGCCGCGGCGCGAACAGGATCGATGAGGATCCCGGCCGCGAGGAGGGCGCCGGCCATGGTTGATCTCGTCCTCAACCTGCTCGTGGGCGCCATGGTCGTGATCGGTGCGGCATTTTCCCTCGTCGCCTCGATCGGCCTTGTCAGGCTGCCCGACGTCTATAGCCGCATGCATGCGGCATCGAAGGCCGGCACCGTCGGTTCCGGCGTGATCCTGCTGGCGCTGGCGGTCCATACCGACGATGCGGCGATCATGACCCGCGCGGTGGCAGGCGTTATCTTCCTGCTGCTGACGGCGCCGATCGCCGCGCATCTGCTCGCCAAGGCAGCCTATGTGACCGGCCATAGGCTGTGGGGCCACTCGGTCTGCGACGAGATCGCGCAGCCGCCGGAGCATCTTGCGGATCGGCCGCAGGCCTCCTCTTCGGCCGACCGTTCTCTTGAGCGGAAACCTGCGTCCGGCGGTTGAAAGACAGCAAGAGTGCCTGCGCGGGAGCTTCAATGCTTTGAGATATCCCGAGATATGTCATGGAAAAATGCATTGATGAATTGACTTGTTTTCGATCCGTCGCCATCTAAGGAACTGCGGCGCGATTCGATTTCGCATATTCGTCTACTCGCGCGTTATATTCCACGGTTCGACGTTGGATCTGAAAAGTAGCGAACTATCCTGGGGCCTAAAAAAATGGAAATGATCGAAAACAACCTCAAGAACGACGATATGTTGATCGAGCTGACGGCGGACGTCGTAGCCGCCTATGTCAGCAACAATCCCGTTCCAGCCGGAGAGCTTCCAAACCTTATCGCCGACGTTCATGCCGCTCTCGGCCGCGTCGGCGGAGCTGCCGAGCAGGCACCTGTCGAGAAGCCGAAGCCGGCCGTCAATCCCAAGAAGTCGATCACCGACGATTACATCATCTGCCTCGAAGACGGGAAGAAGTTCAAATCCCTGAAGCGGCATCTGATGACCCACTACAATCTCACGCCCGAGCAGTATCGCGAGAAGTGGGGCCTCGATCCCAACTATCCGATGGTCGCGCCGAACTATGCGGCGGCCCGTTCCCAGCTCGCCAAGGAGATGGGCTTGGGACGCAAGCGCGGGCGCAAATAGTCAGCGCTCCGGACGCACTCTGACAGGACAGCGCCTTCCGGTGTTGCGACAGTGCTTCGAAGGCGTCCGGCGGATGCCTTCGGGAAAGAGCGTCGTGATCGCCTGCTTGAGGGCGATGTGCCGGTTGAGGTCGTAGCTCCAGTGCCTCGCATGGCCGAGCAGACGCTCGCGCTCGAGGAGCCGCAGCAGGCGGCGCCGGAGCCTGATCCGGCTCGCCGGCGTTCCGGCAAGCTCTTCGTCGAGATCGATCCCTGCCAATAGCTGAAGCGCGACGCGCCCCTGCGCGTCGGCGACCTGCCTTTGCTGGCGCCGAACGAACGCATTCGCTTCCTCGACCAGGCTTCCCATCCTTGCAACTCCTCGCATCCATCGGAGGCGGCGACTATCCCGCCGCGCAAGAGGCGCGTGGATGAATGCGCTTGGGGATTCACCTGATTCCTGTTGGAGAGCGAACGGAATCAGGCGCTTGGCCTGTAGCCGGGCGTCTCGATGTTCTATTTTTGTTCACATGCCCATGCCGGCTCGATATAAGGAAACTATTCCTGAACAAGGGGTAGGATCGTGCAGGCAGCGGCAAGAAGACAGGATGAACGGGAAGAGGAGGCGAGCGCCGGCTATGGGTTCTCATACCGGGCGCGATTGCCGGTCAGGAAGGAGGAACGCGTTGCCGCGATCTGCGATGCGGTCATCGACCTGGCGGCCGCGCTGTTCAACGTATCGGGCAGGGAATTGAGACAGCCGGGGCGCTCGACGAAGCAGATTTCGCGGGTGCGCCAGGTGGCGATGTATACCTCCCATGTCACGCTCGGCCTGTCGATGGCCGAGGTCGGCGCCGGTTTCGGCCGCGACCGTACGACGGTGCTCCATGCCTGCCATCTGATCGAGGATCTGCGCGACGATCCGGTGTTCGACCAGGTCGTCGGGCAGACGGAACGCGTCATGAAGGCGGCATTCGGGATCGAGGAGCTGGCGGCATGCGGGCAGGCGTAGACGGGATGAAGGACGACCGGGTCGAGCTGAGGCTGCTGCGCTTTCTAGGCGGCGGTCCGGCCGATGCGACGGCCGGCGCGTCGGCGGACAAGGTGCTGTTCGGCCGCGGCGATGCCGGCCATATCGGCGTTCCGGTGCCGGTCGTCAGGAACCTGGCGCGGCGCGGGCTGATCCGGCTCGACGGGCGCAAGGCTTCCCTGACCGGGGTCGGGCGGAGCCATTGCGCGCGGCTTCTGGCTGGCGATCAAGGCCAGCATCGCGAGCAGGCGAGCGGCTTCGTCGAGATCGGTGGGCGGCGGGAGGAAGTCGCGATCAATCTCGCCGAGTCGCCGCTGGCCGGACTGGCGCGGCGCAAGACGAAGTCCGGCAAGGCCTATCTGGAGAGGCGCGAGGTCGATGCCGGCGAGCGGCTGCGCTGCGACTATACGCGCGCCCGCATCATGCCGCGGCTGGGCGTGAATTGGGATGCGGTCGGGGCGACGCCTGCCGGCGGCGGCGACGGCAAGGGCATCGAGCAATTGACGCAGAGCGCACTAGCCGCGCGAAGCCGGGTGGAAAGGGCGATCGAGGCGGTCGGGCCCGAATTGTCGGGCATCCTGGTCGATGTCTGCTGCTTCCTGAAGGGGCTGGAACAGGTCGAGGCGGAGCGGCAGTGGCCGCCGCGCTCGGCCAAGCTGATGCTGAAATCGGCACTGGCCGCGCTGGCGCGCCACTATGCGCCGGCTCATCGCAATCCGACGCCAGGCAGGGTGCCGATCCTGCATTGGGCAGCGAGGACTATCGCCCGGCGCTGCGTTAAGGAGCCGGGTCAGGAAGATGCGCCGACGGTCGGCGCAAGGGCGGTCTGCGCTTCCCTGCAGATGCGCTTGACCATGGCGCGCAACCCGTTGGAGCGCTGCGGGGTGAGATGCTCGTCGAGGCCGAGCTCGCGCAAGGCGGCCTCGGCGTCGGTGTCGATGATCTCGCTCGCTCGCCGGCCACGGTAGAGCGCGAGCAGAACGGCGATCAGTCCGCGCACGATATGGGCGTCGGAATCGCCGCGGAAGTCGAGGCGCGGATCGGCGCCCTCGCCGCAGGTCGTGTCGAGCCAGACCTGGCTGACGCAGCCGGGTACCTTGTGGGCCTCGTCGCGCGCCGATTCGGGCAGCGGCTCGAGCTCGTTGCCGAGCTCGATGATGTAGCGGTAGCGCTCCTCCCAATCGTCGAGGAAGGCGAAGTCATCGCGAATGGCGTCGAAGCTCGTGGTCATGCGGATGCATATAGGGGCTTTTGCGCCTGTCGTCATCCCGGGGAGGCCGGCTCCCTCGGAGGGAGCGCCGCTTTACCCGCCGGTCCGGACCTGCACGGCGCCGGGGGTCGGCTGCGCGGCAGCCGCCTGATCGGCGGGCGGGACCGTTCCGGTGACGATGGCGTCGTCGGTGGCAGCTCCGACAACCGGCGCGTCGGGCTCGTCCATCATCTCCATCGCGATACGCGCGCCCTGGCGCGCCCGCACGCTGATCGTCTGGAAGGCGGCATGGCCGTAGGCGCAGACATCCGGCCGCCGCTCGCACATGCCGGAGATATCCTGGATCGCGCCGCGCGCCGCCAGGAACGTGTCGATCGGACCGACGAGCGGCTCGCCATTCTCGTCGCCATGGCTGCCGAACGGAATCATCAGCAGCACCAGCGAAAGCCAGAAGGCAGATTTGATGAGGAACCCCATTTCACCCTCTTCATCCTGCGGCGCCGATCCGTCCCGACCGCGCCTTTTCCCGCGTGACCATGACAGCAACGCAGAAAGCCCGGCTTTCGCCCGTTCGCGCGATTCGATTCAAATCTTCATCAAATCGAGGCGATCCCGAACCTCCTCGACTTTTCAGACAATTTGAATCGATTGCAGTGAAGGAGGATGAGTTGTAACCATCTGATAGAAAAAGGATTTTTGACCTGCTTTCCGGGAACGAAACCTTTCTGCCGGCGTTGCGGGCACGAAAATGCGCATTACCCTCCATTTACCATGCGGCCAATTGAGACGTGAAAACTGCCTCTCGGAGCCGTTGTCCCCTGTTGCCGGCGGCCCGCGGCGGCGGTCGCTTATTC
Source organism: uncultured Chelativorans sp. (assembly GCA_964475605.1). Classification (GTDB taxonomy): domain Bacteria; phylum Pseudomonadota; class Alphaproteobacteria; order Rhizobiales; family Rhizobiaceae; genus CAYYZC01. The sequence goes on along the minus strand of CAYYZC010000039.1, from coordinate 5,322 downwards.
ATTCCTTAAACGGTCGGTGAGAGGGTCACGGCCAAAGAATTCGACCCGTCGAACGGGCAAGTGTGAGTGCGTTGTGTTGAGTGCGGCAAGCGGCATCTTCGACAGGGTGAGCGAGGGCTGGACCTCCGGCTGCGATCGCCTGCTGCCGCCCGGTCTCGGCGCCGGCGAGGAGCGTGCGCGGCAGCGCCGTCTGCTCGGCCTGCTGTTCGCGGCTCCATTCCTCGCCGCGATCCCGCTCGCCCAGACGGTCGGCGTCGTTTCCGGAACGGCCTCGGCGCTCGCCGCGATCTCGGCGCTGTTCGGGGTCGGGTTCGGGCTGGCGCTACTGCTGGTGACAAGCGGCAGGCGGCGGGTGTGCGAGCTTGTCGCGGTCGCGGTCGGGCTGTTCGTGTTCGGGCTCGTGCTCAGCGTCGGCGGTTCGCCCGCAACGCCGCTGATGGCGCTCGGCATCGCCCTGCCGATCGAAGCCTATCGTGTCAGCCGATCGCGAACGGCAGCGTTGCGGATAGCGCCGGCGGTATTGCTGACGGGGCTGGCCGCGGCTTCCATATCGCCGGAAAGCCTTGCGGCGCCGAGCGGCTGGCACTGGCTCGCGCCCGCCTGCTATCTGGTGATCCTCGGTATCTTCGGATGGGCCGGCGGCTCTCCGCGCAGCCATGGCGAGACGCAGCAAGGGGCGGCCCTGCTGGAGCGCTTGCCGGCCGTCGTCCTGACATTCGGCGCCAATGGAGAGATTGCGGAGGTTTCGCAAAAGGCGCGGCCGCTGACAGGGCTCGACCCGGCGCTGCTCCGGGGACAGGGCTTCTTCGACAGGGTCCATGTCGCCGACCGGGTCGCCTATCTGTGCGCGTTGGGATCGGTGCGCGACAGCGGCGCGGAGGCCCATGTGGAGCTGCGGCTGCGGGTGCCGGACGCGGGCGGAGAAAGGCCGGGCGGGGTCCACCGCCTGTTCAAGCTCGATCTCATGCCTTCGGACGGCGGCGGTGCGATCGGCCTGCTGCGTGATGCCGGCGAGATCGAGGCGCTGCGCGGCGCCGTGACGGAGGCGCTGGACCGGGCCTCGGAGGTAGAGGTTGCCAAGGGCCGTTTCCTGGCTTCGGTGAGCCATGAGCTGCGCACCCCGCTCAACGCCATCATCGGCTTCTCGGAGATGCTGCTGCAGCCTGGCATCTCGGGGGAGCTCTCGGAGCGGCAAGGCGAGCATGTCGCGCTGATCCGGCAGGCCGGCGAGCATCTGCTTTCGGTGGTGAACGCGATCCTCGACGTCTCGAAGATCGAATCGGGGACCTATCGGATCACGCCGGAAGCCTTCGATCCGCAGGCGGCGGTGGCGCTCTGCTGCGCCATGCTGGAGCCGCAGGCGCATGAGAAGGGGGTGCATCTCGACTGGCAATCCGCGGCATTGCCGGCCGAGCTCGTCGCCGACCAGCGGGCGGTGCAGCAGATACTGCTCAACCTGATCTCCAATGCCGTGAAGTTCACGCCGGACGGCGGCAAGGTGCGCGTGTCGGTGGGCCGGCGGGAGGATCTCGTCGTGCTCAGGGTGGCCGATACCGGGATCGGCATTGCGGCGGACGATCTGGAACGGCTCGGCAAGCCTTTCATGCAGGTGCACAACGACTATACACGGCATTTCCAGGGCACCGGCCTCGGCCTGTCGCTGGTCAAGGGCTTGGTCCAGCTCCATGGCGGGGCGATGCGGATCGAGAGCGCGCCGGGGCTGGGGACGACGGTGACCGTGGAACTTCCGACGAACGGCAAGGAGGGCGCGGACCCGCAGCATGGCGTTGCGGCCGGCGAGGTGGGTGCGCAAGGCGACAGGGACGGAACAATGGAGAAGGAACGCCATGGGGCGACGCTCCTCAAAACGGCCTGAGGAATTCGACGAGATGGAAGACTTCCCGTCGGATGAGGACGCGGGGTCGGAACTCTTCACCCGGCAGCGGCTCGTCGCGGGCGGCCTGACGGCCTTCGCCGTCGCCTTCTCCTATGTCGGCGCCAATGCCATGTGGTACCAGCCGCATCAGCATATGTCGGCCTTCTTCGAGACCCGGATCATCACCAAGGATGCCGTCGCGGCGGAAGAGACATCGGACAGGCCGACGACCATCGTGCGGATCGAGGAAGAGCCGGCGACGGACGCGGTGCCGACGGCCGGAATCCCGGAAGCCGACATTCCCGCGTTGCCCGCTACGGCGCCGACGCCGGGAGTGGAGCCGGCTTTCGCCGATGAGGAGGTAGCCGGACGCGACGAGGCGGTCGAACAGGTGCAGCGCGTGCTTGCCGATCTCGGCATCTATGCCGGCGGGATCGACGGCCTGACCGGACCGCAGACGCGCGGTGCGATCGAGGCCTATCGCGCCAAGACGGG
>CAYYZC010000039.1:0-2851 GCA_964475605.1 uncultured Chelativorans sp. | reverse complement strand
GCGATCGAGATCGACGGCGATGTCGGGCCGGAGACGCGTGCGGCGCTGACGGAGTTCCAGTCGCTGTTCGGGCTGGCGGTGACCGGCAAGCCGGACGAAGCCACGGAAAAGAAGATGCGCGAGATCGGCCTGACCAATTGAGGGTCACTACGGACCTGTTCGTGTCGGCGCTGGTGCGGCGGGCATTTTCCGCCGGCGCCTATGCGGCGATCGTCAAGCGCGGCGCGACCGAGGCCGGAGCGGTCTTCGTGATCTGCCGGGGCAGGGATGGGCTGTCGCGCCTGCTCGGGCCGGCATCGCAGGCCGATTATGACGAGGCGCGGCCTTCCGAGCGCGGCTTCACGGAGATGATCGCCGGCGCCGAGGAGCAGGAGATCGAGACGCGGCTCGACAAGGAACGCCGCTTCGACCCCGACCTGTGGATCGTCGAGCTGGAGGCGGCGCCGTCGCTCGTCGACGAACTGGTGCCGACGGTCAGCCGCTGAGGCGCCTTGAAGGCGTGGCCGCGCCGGCCTCTCTTCCATCCCGCGCATCATTGGCCGGAACGGCGATCGTTTCGGCCGCCGGCCGCAGCTCGCCATAGATCTGGACGAAATGGCGGACCGTCTCGACGCTCTCGAACAGGCCGGGCCTGACGCAGGACAGGATGAGGAAGGCTTCGGCATCGGGCAGATCGAGCGCGGCGAATGCGTCGAGCAGGTCGCTCGGGTCTTCCCGGCAGGCGATGTCGCTTGCCTGTTCGAGGGAGAGGTCGAGCGCGTCGGCCAGAGCGGTATGGAAGAGGGGCGGCATGCCGGTGAGGGCGGCGTGGCGCAGGCGGCGACGGCTGATTTGCGGGTCGGCGAGGCCGGGGGCGGCTGTCGCCGGCATTTCGTCGCCGGGCGCGGTCATGAACGTGCGGAGCCGGTCGCGAACGGCGTCGGTGGCCGACGGTCGTGCGGGATCGGCCGGAGCCGCAGGCGCGGCGCCGAGCACCCTGATGAGGTCCATGATGCGCGGGTCGAGGCTGCCGCGGCGCGCGATCGCCTTCGCATGGTCGAGGCCGTGACGGCCGATGAGCGCGATCAGGTCGACATCGCCGAGCGCCTGGGAGCGGACCAGAAGCGGGGCGGAGATGTCGATCGGACGCGCGGCAAGCGCCCTGACGAGGCGCGGCGGGGCCTGGCGCGATTCGGAGAGTGCCGCGGCGGCGAAGCGCTGCCCCTCGGCTGAGATGGAGTCGATCAGCGGCATCGTGAGGTCGTCGAGTTGCTGGACCTCGCGGCGGGTCGGACGGGGCAGCGAGCAGAAGGCCGACACGGCGGCGCGGAACAGGCGCTCAGGCTTGCCGAACTCGCCATGAGCCTTGATGCGACGGAACTCCAACGAACCCACTCTACGCGCCTTCCACCAACACGGTACGCGGCGACCCCGGCATGCAAACAGGCGATGCCGCTCCGGTCCCCGCCTCAAATTGGACGAAATACGTTAGAGGACTGTTAACCCTGCTCGGCCACTAATGGCGGGAGGAAGCGCTAGCGTGTGACTCCGCTCGTCACGAAAGAGAAGGCGAGACATGGCTACGATACTGCCCTTCACTCCCCGCCCGAGGTCCGTTCAGGCCCGGCCGCAGCACGGCGCGGCGACGATCGTCATCTTCCCCGGCGTCAGATACGAGGCCGCGCCCGGAGCGGAAACGCCGGTGCGCAGGGACAGGCCCAAGCGTGCGACGGGCCGGCGCAAGAAGGCGAATTGAGGGGAACTTTCCCGGGTAATCGTTGGAAGTCGCACCCTTTAGCACCCCCTGCCGTCCTGCCGGACATCTCCCCCTCAAGCGGGAGATCGGCTATCATCTTTCGCTTCGCCAATCTCCAGCGTTGCAGCTATCTACAGCAGCCTGCACTCGATGGCCGCAAGATAGCGGGAGATCAGCGGCTCCCAGGTGGGGTCGGGGACGAAGCCTCGAATGACGGCGATCCCCTCGCCGATATCGGCTTCGACGAAGACGGAGCCCTCCAGCGCCGGCGGCATATCGTTGCGCAGCTCGATCATCTGGACAGGGGTGGCGACGACGAAGTCGAGCTGTCCGCCGAGCGCGGTGCGGTCGTTGAAGCTGAACACGTTGTAGCCGGCGCGGCCGAAGATCGAGGCCGACCAGAAGGGCACTTCCCCCGGCGCGACGACGCGCAGGATGCCCTCGCGCAGGTCGAACCGGCAGGCGACGGCGTCGAAGAGCGGGTCGACGCTGCCGATCAGGGCCGGACGGCCTTCCGCGGCGTCGATGCGCGTCGCCTCGTAGAGCCCGGATCGCGCCTCGATCGCCGACCAGGCGTCGCGCTCCGAATAGGCGGGGATGAGCAGCAGGATGACGACATGAACGATCACCGCGCCGCACAGGCCGAGGATGAGGGCATGGAAGAGCCTAGACACCGCAGCCCGTCCTGACGATCTGCGGCAGCTCGACCTCGCCGATCCGGGCACTGCTCGCGATCGCCGTGTCATAGAGGGAAAGCACCAGGGCAAAGGCCCCGCTGCCGCGGGTTGCGAGCCAGTTGCCGGGGCTCAGGCGCGGCGAGACGGTGACGACGGCCGGGGCGCCCCGGCTGCGCAGGAGCGCGTTCGACTGGAGGGCGGGAGAGCGGCCGCCCTCCGCCGCGATCACCGCACCCGCAGCGTTGCGGGCGTGGAGGGTCCAGAACCGGGCCGACGGGAACCGGCCCTCGACCTGGTAGTCGCAGTCAAGCCTCAGGACGGCGCCGCCGCTGTCATGGGTCGCCCTGAACGTGATGCCTTCGCCGATGCCGAGCGACAGGTCGCCGCTGCGCGAGAAGCGCGCCTTGGAGTAGGGATCGGCGGCGGGCGTGCCGTAGTT
>CAYYZC010000038.1:11574-17446 GCA_964475605.1 uncultured Chelativorans sp. | reverse complement strand
TTGCCCGAGCCGGTGCCGCCGGAGATGACGACGTTGCAGCGCACGCGGCCGATGATCTTCAGCACCTCCGCCCCGTGCGGCGAGATGGCGCCGAACTTGACGAGCTGGTCGAGCGTCAGCTTGTCCTTCTTGAACTTGCGGATGGTGAGCGCGGTGTCGTCGATCGCCAGCGGCGGCGCGATGACGTTGACGCGCGAGCCGTCGGGCAGGCGCGCATCGCAGATCGGGCTCGAGTCGTCGACGCGCCTTCCGACCTGTCTGACGATGCGCTGGCAGATATTGAGAAGCTGCTGGTTGTCGCGGAAGCGGACATTGGTCTGCTCGACCTTGCCGTCGACCTCGATATAGACGTTGCGGGCGCCGTTCACCATGATGTCGGCGATCTCGTCGCGGGCGAGCAGCGGCTCCAGCGGCCCGAAGCCGAGCACGTCGTTGCAGATGTCCTCGAGCAGCTCCTCCTGCTCGGAGATCGACATCGCGAAATTCTTGATCGCGATGATGTCGTTGACGATGTCGCGGATTTCCTCGCGCGCACTGTCCGGATCGAGCTTGGCGAGCTGCGACAGGTCGATCGTGTCGATCAGCGCCGAGAAGACCTGGCTCTTGGTGTCATAATAGCTTTCGCTGCGTTCGCGCTGCGGCCGCGGCTTCGGTGCGACCGGCGGCGGCGCCTCGATGACGGTGCGGCGGGTCGGGGCCTGCACGAACGCTTCGCCGGGCCGCTCGTCGAGGACGAGGGATTCGGTCGGCGGCGCGGGCTCGACATCCTGGTTCGGCGCCGGCGCGCCCTGCGGCGGCGGGCCGCCGAACGCGCCGTCCCGCCTGTCGCCGTCATTGCCTCTCTTGCCAAACATCTCGGCGCCGCCCCTCGACTATCGCTTCAGCTTCAGCCTGCCGAGCAGGTCGCCGATGCCGGCCTTCTTTCGCGACTTGAGCTCGCTGCGGCCGGTCAGCACGCGGGCGATCTCGTTGATCGTCTGCACGACTGCGTGGTTGACGTCCATCTCGCCCAGCATGCGGCCATTGTTGGCGCTCGACCCGAAGAGCTGCGGGTCGAAGGGAATCACCGCCAGCGGCTCGAGCTCCAGCGGCTCGGCGAAATCGGCGGCCGAGATCTCCGGGCGCTTCGGGATGCCGACCTGGTTGACGACGAGATGCGGCAGCTTGTCGTTGGGCCGCAGCTTGCGCAGCATGTCGACGAGGTTCTTGGTGTTGCGCAGATTGGCGAGCTCGGGCGTCGCCGTGATGACGATCTCGTCGGCCTGGGCGAGCACGTTGCGCGTCCAACCGTTCCAGACATGCGGCACGTCGAGCACGATCAGCGGCGCGGTGCGCTGAGCCGTCTCGATGATCTGGCTGAAGGCCTCGGCGTCGAAATCGTAGACCCGGTCCAGCATCGAGGGTGCCGCGAGCAGCGACAGGCGCTCGGCGCATTGCGCCAGCAGGCGGTCGAGATAGACCTCGTCGATGCGCTCGGGCGCGAACACCGCCTCGGCGATGCCCTGGGCCGGATCCTGGTCGAAATTGATGTTGGCGGTGCCGAAGGGAAGGTCGAGGTCGGCGACGACGACCTCGGTGGCGAACTGGCTGGAGACGGTCCAGCCGACATTGTGCGCGATCGTCGAGGAGCCGACGCCGCCCTTGGCGCCGATGAAGGCGATCGCCTTGCCGAGCGGCTCGGCATCGGGCGCGACGAAGATGGAGGCGATGAAGGAGATGACGTCGGCCATCGAGATCGGCGCGACGACATATTCGGAGACGCCGAAGCGGATCAGCTCGCGGTAGAGCCAGACATCGTTGTAGTGGCCGACGACGACGACCTTCGAGCTCGGGTCGCAGACCTCGGCCAGCGATTTGAGCGAGTCGATCAGGCGGCGCGGCTCCTCGCGCGACTCCACGATGATCAGGTTCGGCGTCGGCGCCGACTGGTAGAACTCGATCGCCGTCGCGATGCCGCCCATATGGACCTTGAGATGGGCCTTGGCCATGCGCCGGTCCTCGCCGGCGCGCTCGATCGGGCTGGCGATGCTCTCGGTCTCGCAGAAGGCCTGGATCGAGATGCGCGGCACGGGCCGCAGCGAGGCCAGCGCCGCGACATCGTCGTCGGAATCGGCGGAAAGCTCGCTTTCGAAGGCCAGATTGCTCATGCGGTTGCCCCCTGCTCCACTCAATAGCCCACTTCGGGCGTCCACGTGGACTCGCGCAGCCGGTAATCCTCGATGGAAACGCTGCGACGCTCGGTATCGACCTCGGCCATCTTGCGCGGGCCGAGCAGATCGGCGGGATTGTCGATCTGGGCGGCGAGGTTGTTCTGATAGGCGCAGCCGAAATTCGCGTAGTGCTTGTTGGCGGCGGTGTCGGAAATGTCCTCGGGCCACTTGCCGCACGGGCCGGTCTGGGCGCGCATGGCGGTGTAGACGACGCGCAACGGCGCGGGCTCGCTCGCCGAGCGCGCCTGGTAGTGCTGCGTCATGACCCGTCCGGCCGGCACGCCGAGCTTCACCATCCGGCCGGCCAGCGCACCGGCGATGTTCGAGGCGGCGGCGTCGTTGACCGCGCCACTCGGAACCAGGATGGTGACGAGCGGGGCCTGCTTGCGGTCGTAGTCGTCGATGAAGCCGTCGATCGCCGTGCGCTGCACGCGCGACAATTGCGTGTCGAAGGTGCCGACCGGGATGTCGATCGTCACATCCTTCTCGGCGATCACGATCGGATGGTTGGTGCGGTAGTCGTCGGGCGTGGCGCCGACGACGATGCTGTCGCGGTTGGCGCAGCCGGCAAGCAGCGCCGCCGCGGCGATCGCGGCCGCCACCGCCGATGCGCGGACGGTCCGGGCACGGCGCATCTGGGGAAACTGCGTCCGATGGTCGAGCGTCATGTTGCGGTCCCCGATCATTTGTAGATGTAGCCCACCACGCCGTGATAGCGGCCGGGCGGAAGGTCGGTGTCCATGGTGCCGTAGATGCGGTTGACGCGGCCGAGGAAGAGGCCGGCGCCATCGCTGGCGGGGTTGAAATTGTCGTCGGGACGCGCGAGATCGTTGCGGGCCACCGGGCGCGACAGATAGGGCGTGACGATGATCACCAGCTCGGTCTCGTTGCGCACGAAGTCGCGGCTGCGGAACAGAGCGCCGAGGACCGGCACCTTGGAGAGACCCGGCAGCCCCGCCGCCACCGTGCGCACGTCGTCGCGGATCAGGCCGGCGATCATCATCGAGCCGCCCGAGGGCAGCTCGACCGTCGTGTCGGCCAAGCGCTTGCGGATCGAGATGGCGTTCATGCCGGGACGCATCACGCCGGCGGAGAGGGATACGGAGCCTTCCGACGTCGGCTCCGAGACCGACGTCCTGATCTTGAGGCTGATGCGTCCGGGCGACAGCACCACGGGCTGGAACTCGAGACCGATGCCGTAGTCGATCTTCTCGATGCCGTAGGTGATCGCGCCTTCGTCGTCGACGGTCTGGTTGGTGACGAGGTTGAACTCGCCGCCGACGCGGAACGTCGCCTTCTCGCCGGAGACGGCGGTCAGCGTCGGTTCGGCGAGCGTCTTCATCACGCCCGCCTGCTCCATGGCGTTGAGATAGGCGTCGATCAGCGAGCCGGAGATGCTGGCGCCGGAATTGGACAGCGGCTTGCCGAGGCCGGAGAAATTGTCGCTGATGGCGCCCCAGCTTATGCCGTCGAAACTGCCGGAGCCGAGCATGTTGACGCCGAGCTGCTTCATCACGGAGCGGCTGACCTCGGCCACCGTCACCTTCAGCGTGACCTGATCCTCGCCGACGATCTTCAGCATGTTGACGATCAGGCTGGTGCGGCGCGTCTGGTCGGGATTGTCGATGTCGACGCCCGCGCTGGCATCGCCGCCGGCCGCCGTCTGCGAATACTGGCCCGTGGTCGCCTCGCCGCCGCGGACGAAGAGCTCCGCCAGCTCGGCGGCTCGCTTGGCGTCGAGCGGCGTCTCGACGGTGCCGGTCAGCACGACGTTGTCGTTGATGAGCTCGACATCTATGTCGGAATTGGGCAGGAACCGCTCGAGATAGCCTTCGAGCCCGGAGACGTCGCGCTCGATGACGAGGTCGAAGCTGGCGATCTGCTCGCCATTGGGACCGAAGACGAAGACGTTGGTCTCGCCGACCTGCTTGCCGAACAGATAGATGCGCCGCGCGGTCCGCGTGACGGCGTCTGCGACGCTCGGATTGGCGACCAGTATGTCGTAGGCGTCGCGCGGCAGGTCGACCACGATCGACTTGTTGAGGCCGAGCTTGATGCGCTGATTGGCCGACGTGGTGGTGACGGCGGTCTGCGCGGCCGCCGGATCGACCGGGAGCGTCGCTCCGAGCGCGGCGAAGGCGGCCGTCGCCATGAGCAGCGGCAGCGACAGCCTGCCGGTGCGGCCTGGAACCTTTCTCATCATCGAGACCCCACCTCTGTAACCTCACCGGACTTGATCATGCGGACGGTGCCGCGCCGGTCGTTGCCCGAGACCAGATATTCGGCGCCGGTATCGACATCTTCCTGCGCGTCCGCCACCGGGCGGAGCGCGAGCGTCAGGCGGTCGGCCATCTGCTGGGCGACCGTGATGATCTCGGCCTGCAGCGGCGTGAGCTCGAGCGTGGCGGTGTCGCCGACGCGCACCCGCCGCCCTTCCTCGTCCTCCTGGATGGCCTGATCGATGGCGAGCACCCTGATGTTCTCCAGGATGGTCTCGGTGCGATAGCCCTCGCCGCCGCCGGAGCCGGAGATGCGGCGCGTCATGATCACGTCGACCCGGTCATTGGGCAGGATGAAGCCGCCGGCCGAGGTGTCGGCGGCGATCTGCGTGGCGACCGCGCGGGTGCCGGAAGGCAGGATCGACGACATGAAGCTCTGGCCCTCGCCGATCAGCTTGGAGCGGCGCAGCGGCTCGCCGGAATACATGGAGGTGCGCGCGATCGAGCTCTGCAGCGTCTCGCGTGCCTCCGGCTCCTTGCCGCGGGTGATGAAATGCTCGGTGATGCCGTCGGAGGGCCAGGCTTGCCAGGAGATGCGGCCTTCCAGCGGAGCGCCCATCGGCACGTCCTCGTCGAGGACGAGGACGTCGGTGAGCTCTATGGCGGGGCCGGAGTCCTGCTCGACCACGATCGTCTGCGGGGGCCGCGTCGCCATGTTCTTGGCGACATAGCCGGCGCCGACTGCCGCCAGCACCGCGACGCCCAGGATGATCACTCTGGTAGGAGCCATCTCGTCCGCACCTCATACTCGGCCAATGCATCGAGCCTGGCCGGACAATGCGGACGCATTCGTCAAATTAGGGTTAATTTTGAGCTTACAATCGTGATTAATCCAAAGTTTCGCGGCAGCCCGTTCAGCCCCTCACAAGCCGACGACCCGGGCAATCGCCCAGAGGCCGAGCGGGGTCGAGGGGAAGACGAGGAGCCCCGCGCCGCCGAGCGCCACGCCATAGGGAATGCCGGTCTTCGGATCGGCGAAATGGCGCAGGAACATATTGCCGCCGGTGAATGTCGAGAGCGGAGACGCGCGGTAGACGACGACGAGCAGGGTCAGCAGGCCGCCGAGCACGGCGGCGTTGACCAGATACTGGACGAGTTCGATGCCGAATCCCATCCACACCGCCGTCGCGGCCAGCAGCTTGGCGTCGCCGCCGCCCATCGCGCCCAGGGCGAAGAGCGAGAAGGTCGCGCAAAGGACCAGCAGCCCGGCCATGAAGTGCCAGCCGACATCGATCCACGCCATGCCGGTCAGCGGCGCGACGATGAAGAATGCAGCGGCGAGGAGAAGCGAGACGCGATTGGCGATGGTCAGGGACAGGACGTCCGAGATCATCGCGTAGACCATGCAGAAGGGAAAGATCACGAAGATCAGTGCTTCAAGCA
>CAYYZC010000038.1:3168-11474 GCA_964475605.1 uncultured Chelativorans sp. | reverse complement strand
GAATCGCCGAGTGCGCCGGCGCCGGCAACGATCGCAAGCGCGATCAGCGCGGCAATGAGACCGTATTCGATTGCCGTCGCGCCGGACTCGTCCTTAGCGAAACGTGCAAAGATCTTGGACATTGTGAGCTCCTTACTCCACGTGATTACAGCACTTCCGTCAACCGTTCTTCGTGCGTCGATCGGATGACCCGCAGAATAGGAAGGAGCTGTTGCAAAGCACTTAAGAAACAGCCTTACCGAAATCTTTCGCAACCCGGCATGCGCCGCTGGTTAACCGGACACTAATATAGGGAAGGCGCTTTCCCTCCCGCGAAGGCAGGGTAATCGCATATGGAACGTGCGAGTTCAGCTTCAACAGGCGTCATTCTCGGGCTTGTCCCGAGGATCTGCCGCACGGCGGTCGTTAGCTGGTAATCGGCCGTCCCAGGAATCCGCGTGATCGTGCAAGCCGACGCAGATCCTCGGGACAAGCCCGAGGAAGACGTCGCAACAACGTAGAGCACCGCCGGCATCCTGCTCGCCGCAGCGCTCCGATCGTCCGCCTTAACCCTCGATTCACCAATCTCGTTCAATTCTCGTTCAGGCATTGGCGGGTCAGGAGGCCGGGATGGCTCAGCGCGGCAGGATGAGAGCGACGATTGTGGCGGGGCTGGCAGCCGTCTGCTGGGGAAGCGCGGCTCCGGCCGCCCACGCCGACGAAGGCATCAGCGTCGAGATGAACCAGGCCAAGATCGTCAAGCTCGCGCGGCCGGCCGACACGATCGTGATCGGCAATCCGCTGATCGCCGATGCGGCCGTGCAGGATCCCTCGACCATCGTCCTCACCGGCAAGGGTTTCGGCGTCACCAATCTGGTGGTGCTCGACAGCGAGGGCGCGCCGATCGTCGACGAGCAGATCACCGTGTCGCGGCAGGCCGACAAGTCGGTGCGCATCTATCGCCGCGCGCAGGTCCAGACGCTCTCCTGCACGCCCTATTGCGAAAGCGCCTATAAGAATGAAGCCGAGATCATGTCGGAAAGCGAGATGAGCTTCGGCCAGTAGGCCCGCCCTCCCCGGCCGCGCGTCCTGGCGCTACTGCTTAACGGACGGTCAAGACGGTCCGTCAAATCCGGACTTTCGGCAAAACGGGACCGCAACGGGTCTTCTGTAGTCTTCCCCCAACGGAAATTCGGCGGGGATTTCAGGATGAACACCTGCGCAGACAAACGGATCGAGCAGAACCGCGCTTCGACGGAAACGCCGCGGCGCGGCCTGCTGCGCCGCTTCCGCGGCGACCGCAAGGGCAGCGTCGCGATCGAGTTCACGGCGCTGATCATCCCCTTCTCGCTGCTCGTCTTCGCAATCCTCGAAAGCTGCATCTCGTTTGCCGCCCAGCAGCTCATGGCCAATGCGGCCGACGACGTGGCGCGCCAGTTCAGGACCGGCCAGATCAAGGCCGTCGGGATGACCGTGGACAAGCTGGAGGATCTGATCTGCGAGAGGATCGAGATCGTGGTCTCGGACGGATGCCCCGGCCTGATCGTCGATCTGCGCCAGTTCGACACCTTCGCGGAAGCGGCGCAGCTGCGCATCAAGATGACCGACGGCGGCGACCTCGACACGACCGGGTTCGACGTCGATCCGGGCAAGTCGATGACCAAGAACGTGCTCAGGGTCTTCTATCGCTGGCCGGTGATGACCGATTTCCTGCGCAAGTCGATGTCCAACCTTCCGGAAGGCAAGACGCTGCATTTCGCGACGGTGACCTGGCAGAACGAACCATTCGACGATTGAGACGGCAACGATCGAGATCGGGACAGCCACTGGTGGGGGTGGATGCAAGATGAACGGAGCTTTTCACGTCCTGGCACGGTGCGGCGGGCTGCTGCGCGGAACGGGCCGGCGCTGGCTGGGCGACCGGCGCGGCGCGGCGGCGATCGAATTCGCCTTCATCGCGCCGATCCTGCTGATGCTCTATTTCGTGACGATGGAGGTCGCGCAGGGGATCGAGACCAACAAGAAGGTCGGCCGCATCGGCTCGATGGTCGCCGACCTCGTGACCCAGCAGCAGACCATGTCGCCCACCGAGCTGAGGGCGATCATGCAGATCGGCGAGGCGATCCTGCAGCCCTATAACCGCTCGCGGCCGACGATCACCGTCACGGCGATCAAGATGACCGACGAATCCTCGCCCGAGGCGGAGGTGGTGTGGTCGCGGCGATTGTCCGACGGCAATTTCACCGAACCCTACGCGGAAGGCTCCGAGACCACCATTCCCGAAAAGCTCCTGATCCGCGACACCTTCCTGGTCCGCGTCTCCGGCGCCCTCGACTACCGGCCGCTGATCACCTGGACTGCCGAGCAGAAGGCGGCGCTCGGCCTCGCAGCCGCCTTCGACCGGATCGAGATGAACGAGACCTATTATCTGCGCCCGCGCATGAGCCCCGAGATCCGCTGCGACGATTGCTGAGTCAGATCGGCAATCGGCAAGTCGGCAGATCGGCAGTCGGGAGGCCAGACAGGGAAACTCATTTCCGACTGCCGACCTGCCGATTGCCGATCTGCTGACTTGCCTCGTTCCCATTTGCCAATCCGCGGCAGCGCCCCTATTTCTGGACCGTTCCAGACTGAAGGGTCGAGAAAGATGGCGCGCGCGTTCCTGTTTGTCCTCGATTCCTTCGGCATAGGCGGGGCGCCCGACGCCGAAAGCTTCGGCGATGCGGGATCGGACACGCTCGGCCACATCGCCGCCGCCTGCAAGGCCGGCGCGGCCGATGTCGACGGCCTGCGCAGCGGCCCGATCGCCCTGCCGAACATGGAAAGCCTCGGCCTCTTCCACGCCCATGCGCTCGCCCACGACCTCGCGCCGCCGGCAGACGACGCCTCGGGCTTCTACGGCGCAGCGCAGGAGACCTCGAGCGGCAAGGACACGCCTTCCGGCCATTGGGAGATCGCCGGCGTGCCGGTCAATTTCGACTGGCGGCTCTTTCCCGACACGCAGCCTTCCTTTCCGCCCGACCTCACAGAGCGGATCATCAGCGAGGCCGGCCTGCCCGGCATCCTCGGCAACCGTCACGCTTCCGGCACCCAGATCATCGAGGAGCTCGGCGAGGAGCATGTCCGCACCGGCAAGCCGATCTTCTATACCTCCTCCGATTCCGTCATCCAGATCGCCGCGCATGAGGAGCATTTCGGGCTCGAAAGGCTCTACGACCTGTGCCGGACGGTGCGCAGGCTCGCCGACCCGCTCAATGTCGGCCGGGTGATCGCGCGACCCTTCGTCGGCGAGACGGCGGCCGACTTCACGCGCACACCCAACCGCAGGGACCTCGCCACGCCGCCGCCCGAGCCGACATTGCTCGACCGGCTGGTCGACGAAGGCCGGACCGTCATCGCGGTCGGCAAGATCGGCGACATCTTCGCCCATCGCGGCATCACCGGGCTGCGCAAGGCGGCCGGCAACATGGCGATGTTCGACGTCGCACTCGGCGCGATGCGCGATTGCGCCGATGGCGGGCTGGTCTTCGCCAATTTCGTCGATTTCGACACCGAATACGGCCATCGCCGCGACGTCAGCGGCTATGCCGCGGCGCTCGAGGCGTTCGACCGGCGGCTGCCCGAGGCGCTGGCGCTGCTCCAGCCCGGCGACATGCTGATGCTCACCGCCGACCATGGCTGCGACCCGACATGGAAAGGCACCGACCATACGCGCGAGCGCGTGCCGGTGATCGGCACCGGGCCGGGCATGCGCGCGGGCCCGGTCGGGCTGCGCGCCACCTTCGCCGACATCGGCGAGACCATCGCCGCGCATCTGGGCATCGCGCCGGGCCGTCACGGCACCTCCTTCCATGAAACGATCGCCGATGCCTGAACTGCCGGAGGTCGAGACCGTGCGGCGCGGCCTGCAGCCGGTCCTGGAAGGAGCGAAGATCCTCGCCGTGACGCAGCGGCGGCCGGACCTGCGCTTCCCCTTTCCAGAGCGTTTCGCCGACCGCCTCCAGGGCCGCACCATCCATTCGGTCGGGCGGCGGGCGAAATACCTGACCATGCATCTCGACCGCGACCCGGTGCTGATCTGCCATCTCGGCATGTCGGGGTCGTTCCGCATCCATGATGCCGGCGACGAAGCCGCAACGCCCGGCCGGTTCCACTATCCGCGCGGCGAGGCGGCCAACCACGACCATGTCGAGTTCGAGGTCGAGGGCGCCAATGGCAGGCACCGCGTCGTCTTCAACGATCCGCGCCGCTTCGGCTTCATGCTGTTCGCGGAGGCCGGCCGTCTCGCGGACCATCCGATGCTTGCCGGGCTCGGCGTCGAGCCGACCGGCAACGCGCTCGACGGGGCGCTGCTTTCCGGCCTGCTGCGCGGCCGCCGCGCGCCGCTCAAGGCAGCGCTGCTCGACCAGACGGTGATCGCCGGGCTCGGCAATATATATGTCTGCGAGGCGCTGTGGCGGGCGGGGTTGTCGCCGCGCCGCGCAGCCGGGTCGATCGTTTCCGCAAGGCCGCGGCCGGGCGACCGCGCCGATCGGCTAGCCACCGCGATCCGCGAGGTGATCGCCGATGCGATCCGCGCCGGCGGCTCGTCGCTGCGCGACTATGTCCGGACCGATGGCTCGCTCGGCTATTTCCAGCACAGCTTCTCCGTCTACGGCCGCGAGGGGCTGCCCTGCCTGCGCGAAGGCTGTGCGGGCACGATCGCGCGCATCGTCCAGTCCGGTCGCTCGACATTCTATTGCCCGACGTGCCAGCGTTAGCTAGACCGTTTCCAGAGCATCACGGCAGGATCGCAGCGAAAGGGTGAGGCATGGCCTTCGAGACCATCATCGTGGAGACGCGCAACAAGGTCGGCCTGGTCACGCTGAACCGGCCCAAGGCGCTGAACGCGCTCAACACGACTGTGCTGCACGAGGTGACGAAGGCACTCGATGAGCTCGACCGCGATCCGGGCATCGGCGCGATCGTCATCACCGGCTCGGAGAAGGCCTTCGCGGCCGGCGCCGACATCAAGGAGATGCACCAGAAGTCCTATATCGACATGTATATGGAGGACTTCTTCGCCGGCTGGGAGGCGCTGACGCGCGTCCGCAAGCCGATCATCGCCGCGGTCGCCGGCTATGCGCTCGGCGGCGGCTGCGAGCTGGCGATGATGTGCGACTTCATCATCGCCGCCGAGAACGCGAAGTTCGGCCAGCCGGAGATCACGCTCGGCGTGATGCCGGGCATGGGCGGCTCGCAGCGCCTGACCCGTTTCGTCGGCAAGTCCAAGGCGATGGACATGTGCCTGACGGGGCGCATGATGGACGCCGCCGAGGCGGAGCGCAGCGGGCTGGTCTCGCGTGTCGTGCCGACCGGCGAACTGATGGAGGAAGCGCTGAAGGCGGCGGCCAGGATCGCCGACATGTCGCTGCCGGCCGTCATGATGAACAAGGAGGCGGTCAACCGCGCCTACGAGACGACGCTGCAGGAGGGGCTGCGCTTCGAGCGCCGCGTCTTCCATTCGCTGTTCGCATTCGACGACCAGAAGGAAGGCATGGCCGCCTTCTCCGACAAGCGCTCGCCGGACTTCCGCAATCGCTGAACGCGAGCGTCGGACGCTGCGCCAATCGCGCGTTGACGCAGCGCCAAAGCTCCTCTATAAGCCGCCGCAACCTGGGCGGCCGCGGCTGCCTGGCTTGTTTTTTGCGTTCGTCATCGCCGAACGCTCCACGTCCAGACCAGAAGAGAGGCTCCATGGCCAACACCCCTTCGGCGAAGAAGGCGACCCGCAAGATCGCTCGCCGTACCGCCGTCAACAAGAACAGGCGCTCGCGGGTGCGCAGCTATGTGCGCAAGGTCGAAGAGGCGCTCGCCAGCGGCGACAAGGCGGCTGCGGAGGCCGCGCTCGCGGCGGCCCAGCCGGAACTGATGCGCGCGGCGACCAAGGGCGTCCTGCACAAGAACACCGCATCGAGGAAGGTCTCGCGCCTGACGCGCCGCCTGAAGACGCTTAGCGCCTGAGACACCGACTTTTCACACCCGTGAAAGAACCCGGCCGCCGCGCCGGGTTTTTTGTTTGTTCGGCCCGGGAATGGCGGCGGGACGCGGCAAGCGGGCTGCAGCCGCATTCCTCCCCGGCCCCCCGATTCCGTTGCCGGCAAGCAATGCCCGGACTATGATCCCAGACCTGCCGGAGCGCCGTTCCGCGCGCAGTCATTAGCAAGCAGATTCATAGACTTGTCCGGGGTAATCTGAAGCCGCCGAACGGATGAAGAACCCCCCGCCCGCCAATCGCATGTCAAGCGAATTTTGATTCTTTTTTTTTCGAGTGTCGCCGGAAAATGACGGGTCCGTGAAAGGTTTGAAAGGAAACGCTTTTGTGCTTCCCCGGCCGATCCCGACCGACGGGCCTGCGGCATTCTGGACCCGCAGAGATGAAGATTCGGTAAGCGCCGGACTTGCCCTTCCCGAACCGTTTTTTGTAATGTCCAGTCATCGGATGGGGCAGGCCCGGTGCCTGCAGTTTAGCCCAAAAACGGCGCATGTAGAGCGCGGACGAGTTCCGCGGGCTATCTTGTATTTCCTGTTCGATGTCACACCTGCAGGGGACTGCGACATGGTGATGAGAAGTCGATGCTCTGGGATTTATTTCCCGGTGCGGGAGAATTCTTCCCCAAATGCGAGGCGGGGGCAGTGAAAGGAGCGTAGAGAGCGGACATTTTCGTAAGGCAGGCGTCGACGTGAAGATAAGCGGCATGAACCGCAGTTCGGCGCATGAGAGAGCGGCAGGGATAGATCAGACAATGCAAAGCGGCATCGGAACCGGGAGCGGAGCGGGCTCCCTTTTTCAGAAACGACATGTAGAGGGGAAAGAGATGACGGTCGCCGAAGGGCCCGAGGACACGTTCGAACGCGTGAAGGCTCAGCTCAAGGCACGTCTTGGAAATGAAGTCTTCTCGAGCTGGTTCCCGCGCATGCAGCTCGACGAGGCGTGCAAGGGCGTGGTGCGGCTCTCGGTCCCGACGACCTTTCTGCGCCAGTGGATCAGCGGCCACTATCTCGGCCTGATCAACGAACTCTGGAAGGCCGGCGACCCGGCGACGCTCAAGGTGGAGATCGTGGCGCGCAGCGCGACCCGCAACGGCCGGCCGGGCGGCGAGAGCGAGCAGCCCGCGCAGCAGCGCGCGCCTGCCCGGGCTGTGCCGGTTCCCGGCGCCTCCGGCCTGGCCAAGGCGCGCTTCGAGCCTTCGCAGCAGATGCGCGGCCAGACGGATGGCGCCGGCCGGCGCTCCGTGCTCGGCTCGCCGCTCGACAGCCGGTACACGATGGATTCCTTCGTCGAAGGCCCGTCGAACCGCATCGCCCTGGCCGCCGCCCGTTCGATCGCGGAGGCCTCGTCGAGCGCGTTGCGCTTCAACCCGCTCTTCATCCATGCATCGGTCGGCCTCGGCAAGACGCATCTGCTGCAGGCGATCGCCGGCGAGACGCTGAAGCGCGATCCCGGCGCCCGGGTCGTCTATCTGACCGCCGAATATTTCATGTTCCGCTTCGCCTCGGCGATCCGCGACAACAGTGCCCTGACGCTCAAGGAGCAGTTCCGCGATATCGGCCTGCTGATCATCGACGACATGCAGTTCCTGCAGGGCAAGGCGATCCAGAACGAATTCTGCCACCTCATCAACATGCTGCTCGACAGCGCGAAGCAGGTCGTGGTCGCGGCGGACCGGCCACCCGCGGAACTGGAATGTCTGGAACCGCGGGTGCGCTCGCGCCTCAATGGCGGGGTCGCGCTCGAGATGGGGACGCCGGACTTCGAGATGCGGCGGCGCATCCTCGACCAGCGCTATGCGGCCGCGACGGGCGAGGATCCGGCGCTGACCATCTCGGACGACATCCTCGACCATATCGCCAAGACGGTGACCGGCAGCGGCCGCGAACTCGAAGGCGCGTTCAACCAGGTGCTTTTCCGCCAGTCCTTCGAGCCGAACCTGACGGTCGAGCGTGTCGACGAGCTGCTCGGCCATGTCTATCGCGCCGGCGAGCCGCGCAAGATCCGCATCGAGGACATCCAGCGCATCGTCGCCCGCCACTACAACGTGTCGAAGACGGAGCTCCTGTCCAACCGGCGCACGCGCACCATCGTCAAGCCGCGCCAGGTGGCGATGTTCCTCTCCAAGGCGATGACGCCGCGCTCGCTGCCGGAGATCGGCCGCCGCTTCGGCGGACGCGATCACACCACGGTTCTGCATGCGGTGCGCAAGATCGAGGCGCTGTCGTCCAACGATTCGACCATGGCGCAGGAACTCGAGCTGCTGAAGCGGCTGATCGCCGACAACGCCTGAGCG
>CAYYZC010000038.1:1537-3068 GCA_964475605.1 uncultured Chelativorans sp. | reverse complement strand
CCGACGAACCAGGCGAGGCGCAGCCAGAGCGGGTTCGGCTTTTCGGCCATCAATGATAGCCCTCGTGACCCACCTTGCCGCGGAAAATCCAGTAGGAATATGCCGTGTAGGCAAGGATGATCGGGATCAGGATGCCCGCGCCCACCAGCATGAATATCAGGCTGGCGTCCGGGGCCGCCGCCTCGTGGATGCTGACCGCGCCCGGGACGACGTAGGGAAAGACGCTGACGCCCAATCCGGCCATGCTGAGCGCGAAGAGCGCCAGCGCCAGCAGGAAGGGCAGCCTTTCATAGCGCCGCCTGAGGCTGACGGCGAACGCTGCCGCGACGACGACGACGAGCAGCGGGACCTGCGCGGAAAACAGCACGTTCGGCCAGGCGAACCATCGCCGGTAGTAGGCTTCCTCGAGAAACGGCGTCGCCAGGCTTACGGCCGCGATGCACGCCATCGTGCCCACCCCTGCGATCTTGGCCTGTCGGAAGGCATGGTCCTGCAGCCCTCCCTCCGTCTTCATGATCAGCCAGGTCGAGCCGAGCAGGGCGTAGCCGACGACGAGGCTCGCTCCGGTGAGCAGGCTGAAGGGCGACAGCCAGTCCCACCATCCGCCCGCATATTCCCGGCCGTCGACGGTGATGCCCTGCAGCAGCGCGCCCAGCGCCACGCCCTGGGCAAAGGCAGCCAGAATCGAGCCGCCCGCAAAGGAGATGTCCCAGAACCATTGATGGGCGGGATCGCGCCAGCGGAATTCGAAGGCGACGCCCCGGAAGATCAGCGCAAGCAGCATGGCGATGATCGGGGCATAGAGGGCCGGCATCACGATCGCATAAGCCAGCGGGAAGGCGGCCAGCAGGCCGCCGCCGCCCATCACCAGCCAGGTCTCGTTGCCGTCCCAGACGGGGGCGACCGAGTTCATCGCCTGGTCGCGCTCCGTTCCCCGTTCGAGCGTGGGGAACAGGATGCCGATGCCGAGGTCGAAGCCGTCCAGCACGACATAGGCGAAGACGGCGAAGGCCAGGATGAAGGCCCAGATCGTCGGCAGGTCCATGGGTCACCTCTCCTTCGCGTCGGCGCCGATCGCGCGGCCCGGGTCGATCGCCGACGCCTGGGTGATGCCGGCCGTCCGGATCGGCGCGTCGCCCTTCTCCAGTCCGGGTTCCGCCGTGGCGGGCGCATGCGCCATCAGCCGCAATATGTACCAGGCGCCGATCGAGAACACGGCGAAATAGACGATGACGAACGCCACCAGCGACGAGGCGACGGCCGGCGCGTCGAGCGGCGATACCGAATCGGCGGTGCGGAGCAGGCCGTATACCGTGTAGGGCTGCCTGCCGACCTCGGTGGTCACCCAGCCCGCGAGGACCGCGACGAAGCCCGCCGGCCCCATCGCGACCGCGAAGCGGTGAAGCATGCGCCACTCATAGAGCCGCCCGCGCAGCCGCGCCACCAGCGCGACGCCGCCTAGCGTCAGCATCAGGAGGCCGAGCCCGACCATGATGCGGAACGACCAGAAGACGATGGCCACCGGCGGCCA
>CAYYZC010000038.1:0-1437 GCA_964475605.1 uncultured Chelativorans sp. | reverse complement strand
TAGGGGAAGGACGGATTGAAGATGATTTCCCACCAGTCGTCCGGGACGAACTGGCCCGCCTCGTTGACGACGTGGCCGACGGGCGTCTGCATCCAGGAATTGGCGGCGAGTATCCAGAAGGACGACAAGAGCGTGCCGACCGCCACGGCAAGGGTGGCGGTGAAATGGAGCCCCTTGCCCACCCGGCTCATGCCGAACAGCATGATGCCCAGGAAGCCCGCCTCGAGGAAGAAGGCGGTGAGCACCTCATAGGCCATCAGCGGGCCGACGATCGATCCGGCCCGGTCGGAGAAGACGGACCAGTTGGTCCCGAACTGATAGGAGAGCACGATTCCGGAGACGACGCCCATCGCGAAGGTGAGGGCGAAGATCTTGATCCAGTAGCGGAAGAGATCGAGGAAGACGGACCGTCCGGTCCACAGCCACAGACCTTCAAGCACCGCCAGATAGCTTGCCAGACCGATCGTGAAGGCGGGAAAGATGAAATGGAACGAGACAGTGAAGGCAAACTGAATGCGTGCCAGCAACAGCGCATCGAAACCTTCCAGCATCCCGGTCTCTCCTATCGCATCCGGTCTGAATCTAGGATGGTTCGGCGGATCGACAATGTGCGAAAACATCGCGGTGACGACAGGGGGCACGAAATCCGCCGCGGCGGAAGGGCGCAGGCGGAGCAGATCGTTGCGGGGCCGGATGCGCGAGGAACCCGACGCCTCCGCCTCCCGTTCCCCGACCATGACGCATCCCTTCTTCACCGTCGGACACTCGACCCGAACGATCCCCGAATTCGTCTCGTTGCTCGGGACCGGCTCGGTCCAACTGGTCATCGACATCCGGACGGTGCCGCGGTCACGCACGAACCCGCAATACAACAAGGATGTCCTGCCCGATCGGCTGGAGCCGTTCCGGATCGGATACGAGCATTTTCCGGAGCTGGGCGGCCTGCGGAAAAGGAGCGCCGGGCAGCGGCCCGAGCTGAACGGGTTCTGGATCAACCAGAGCTTTCACAACTATGCGGACTACGCCACAACCGAGCCGTTCCGGCTTGCGCTGGACCGGCTGGTGTCGCGCGGCCGCGAGCGCCGCCTCGCCCTGATGTGCTCGGAAGCCGTATGGTGGCGATGCCACCGGCGCATCGTCGCAGACTATCTGCTCGCCCGCGGCGAAACGGTGTTCCATTTCATGGAGGAAGGGAGGATGGAACCCGCCACGCTGACGCCCGGCGCGATACCGCAGAAAGACGGCACGCTCCTCTATCCCGCGGCCGCCCCGGACAGCGGCGGAACGCGCCCGTCCTAGATATCGAAACTGGATCGGGGCGATCAGGAAACGCGTTGTTATGGCGTGGCAAAACCGCTATATCGCTGGATATTCCACATCAGAGGTCGCCCGCCTTGTCGTTTCTACAGACGATGAACCCCCATCTATCGAGGAGCC
>CAYYZC010000037.1:0-17674 GCA_964475605.1 uncultured Chelativorans sp. | reverse complement strand
CGCGTCCACCTCGCCTAATCGGTCGCTCTCGGATGCATGAGGTCGAACAGATGATTGTTGACGAAGCCGTAGATGTGACGATCTCGTCGGGCTTGTGTCGCTTGTTGCTCATCAGGGTCCTCCTTCATGGCCAAACCATACTTCAAGGTGGACCCGTTCAATGGGGGTGGATCAGAAGCTTGCGTCGCGGTAGCAGGGCGAACTCAGCCCAACCGAACGCGCGCATAGCAACCTCGTCAACCTGAGATCTTCAACGAAGAGCCGCATGCGCATGCGCAATTCCCCCGATCGTGACCAGAAGCGTCAAAGTTTTGACCCGTCACCGGTCCAAAAGCAGGCCCGAAAGCGCTTGCGCAATTCGGTTCTATAAAACTGCCCGAAAGACAGTCAGTAAACGCACCACTGCGTAATTGCGGGTGCCTGTCAGAGGCGCACGGAACACGCGCCACCATTCGAGCAGCGAGAAGCCAGGTGTCCGGCGAATTCATTCTTGAGACATACGGATTGACGAAGAAGTTCGGTGAGTTCACCGCCGTCAAGGACGTGACGCTTAAGATCCGCCGCGGAACAATCCATGCCTTGATAGGCCCGAACGGCGCTGGGAAGACCACCTGCTTCAACCTGCTGAGCAAGTTCCTCGATCCAAGCGGCGGCGAAATACGATACAACGGCAAGGACATCACGACCATGCAGCCTGCCGACGTCGCACGTTGCGGGCTGGTCCGCTCATTCCAGATATCCTCCGTCTTTCCGCGTCTAACCGCGCTCGAGAACATCCGGATCGCACTACAGCGCAATTCTGGCACCGGATACGAATTCTGGCGATCGAAAGCGACACTTCGCCGTCTGGACGGCCGGGCGGCAGACCTTCTCGCAGATGTCGGACTGGGTGAGTTCGCCGCCACAAGTGCCGCGGAGTTGCCCTATGGCCGCCGACGCGCCCTCGAATTTGCAACGACGCTCGCCCTCGATCCCGAAATGATGCTGCTCGACGAACCGATGGCAGGGCTGGGGCGCGAAGACATCGACATGGTCGCGGGGTTGATCAGGCGCATCGGAGCACAGCGAACGATATTGATGGTCGAGCATAACCTGAATGTCGTGTCGGACCTTTCTGAAATGATCACAGTGATGAGCCGCGGCCAGACGCTGGCGGAGGGAAGCTATGGCGAACTGACCAGGAACGAGCGCGTGAGGGAGGCCTATCTAGGGCAGGGCGATGTCTGAACTGCGAGAAACTCACATCCTGAGCGTGGACGGCCTCGAGGCCTGGTACGGCGATTCCCATGTGCTTCAGGGCATGGAGTTCCACGTGAGAGCGGGAGAGGTGGTGGCGCTGCTCGGCCGCAATGGCGCAGGCAAGTCGACGACGCTGAAGTCCATCATGGGCATGATCGAGAGGCGGAAAGGACGACTGCACTTCGACGGCAGCGACATCAGCAGGGCTTCGTCCGACAAGATCGCGCGCCTGGGCGTGGGTTTCTGCCCTGAAGACAGAGGAATCTTCGCCAGCCTCAGCGTGCGCGAAAATCTGATGCTGCCGCAGCGCATAGCCGATGGCGGCTTTTCGCTCGATCAGATCTTTGAACTGTTCCCCAACCTGCTGGAACGGCTGGATTCGGCGCAAGGGACTTCCCTTTCCGGCGGCGAGCAGCAGATGCTTGCCATTGCGCGCATTCTGCGCACGGGTGCGCGGTTCCTGATGCTCGACGAGCCGACAGAGGGCCTTGCCCCGGTCATCGTCTCGCAGATCGGACGGTCCATCGCCCGGCTGAAGGCCGAGGGGTTCACGATCCTGCTCGTCGAGCAGAACTTTCACTTCGCGGCCGACATCGCTGATCGCTACTATGTCGTCGAGAACGGCCGCGTGATCGACCATTTGCTGGCCTGCGAGGTCGCCGCCGCCCAGGAAAAGCTTCGACGCTACCTCGGGGTCTAGGCATTCAAGTTTCTGTTGTGTGGAGGAAGAAATGACATTGTTGCGCAAAGTAGTGAGCATGACGCTGCTATTTGGCTTGTCCCACGGCGCCATTGCCCAGGAGAATGTGGTCAGGATAGGCGTTCTCAACGACCAGTCCGGTCTGTTCGCTGACGTCGCCGGTGCCGGGTCGGTCGTAGCCGCTCGGCTGGCGCTCGAGGATTCCGGGCTGTTGGAAAGAGGATGGACGATCGATATCCTTGTCGGTGACCATCAGAACAAGCCCGATCTCGGTATCAATATCGCACGCCAGTGGTTCGACGTCGAGGATGTCGACGTTATCGTGGACACGCCAACCTCTTCCGTGGCTCTGGCAGTCAATAACCTCGTCAGGGAAAGCAACAAGGTCTTTCTTGCCTCCGGCGGCGGGACGTCTGACCTCACCAACGACGCCTGCTCGCCGAATACGATCCAGTGGACGTACGATACCTATATGCTGGCGCACGGCACGGGAACCGCGATGACCCGACGCGGTGCAAAAAGCTGGTACTTTCTAACCGCCGACTATGCGTTCGGCACAGCGCTTGAGCGCGATACGGCCGCAGCGGTCGCGGACGCCGGCGGAGAAATCGTAGGCGGTGTGCGGCATCCCCTGAACACAGCGGATTTCTCATCCTTCCTGCTCCAGGCCCAGGCTTCCGGTGCGGAGGTCATCGGCCTGGCTAATGCCGGCGGCGATCTCATCAACGCTATAAAGCAGGCGTCCGAATTCGGCATCGTGGCGGGCGGCCAGAAGCTTGCGGGGCTTCTGCTCTTCATCACTGATATCCACGCCCTTGGACTGGATGCTGTAAAAGGGCTCAACTTTACCGAGACGTTCTACTGGGACCTCAACGAAGACACGCGTGCCTTCTCAATGCGCTACCAGGAGATGATGCCGGCGAAGAGCATGCCGACCATGATCCACGCTGGCGTCTATTCGTCGCTGCTGCATTATTTCAAGGCCCTCGAGGCGCTCGGGGGCAATCCTCATGACGGTCTCAAAGTGGTCGAGAAGATGAAGGAGATGCCAACCGACGACAAGTTGTTCGGTCAAGGCATCATACAACCAAACGGCCGCAAGATTCACCCGGCCTATCTCTTCGAGGCGAAAGATCCATCTGAATCCACCGGGCCCTGGGACTACTACAAGCTGGTAGCAACCATTCCCGCCGAAGAGGCGTTCATGCCTCTCGAAAAGAGCACCTGCCCCCTCCTGTAGCCGTGTCCGAGTTGGCTGTCCGTGTGCCCCGCGTGCGGACAGCACATCGCCCCGAGACCACTGTGGTTCTGCCATGACGCTAAATTTGACGGCGCTTTACGCGCAGCTGCTTGTCGGGCTTATCAATGGGTCATTCTACGCCCTGCTCAGCCTCGGACTGGCCATCATCTTCGGGATGCTGAACATCATTAACTTCGCCCATGGGGCGCTCTATATGATGGGGGCGTTCTGCGCCTATTTCCTTCTGCATGGATTTGGAATTGGCTACTGGTACGCTCTGATCCTGGCGCCTCTCATTGTGGGGCTGTTCGGAATCCTTCTCGAAAGAACGCTTCTGCGAAGCCTCGCCGGCCTCGACCATATATATGGGTTGCTTTTGACCTTCGGCATAGCGCTCGTAATACAGGGCACGTTCCAGAGCTACTTCGGGTCCTCCGGTCTTCCTTACTCGATCCCGCCCACACTTCAGGGCAGCGTCGACCTCGGTTTCATGTTCCTGCCGGTCTATCGTGCCTGGGTGATCGTCTTCTCGGTCTGCATGTGCGTGCTCACATGGTACCTGATCGAGCGCACGAACCTCGGTGCCCTTCTTCGCGCTGCGACTGAGAACCCCGCCCTTGTGCGCGCCTTTGGCACCAATGTGCCGCAGATGGTGGCCATCGCCTTCGGCGTCGGTGTGGGTCTCGCGGCCCTGGCCGGGGTGCTTTCCGCGCCGATCAACCAGGTTCGACCACTGATGGGAGCCGACCTGATCATCGTGGTGTTCGCCGTGGTCGTGATTGGGGGGATGGGTTCCATCCTGGGATCAATCGTCACCGGCTTCTCGCTGGGGATTGCGGAGGGGCTGACCAAGTATTTCTACCCCGAAGCGTCCAATACAGTAGTTTTCATTTTCATGGTTCTGGTTCTCCTCGCGAAGCCAGCCGGCCTCACAGGGCGAGCCGATTAACAATGTCAACCGCATCCGAGTACGCCAAAGCATCGGCCACGGGCACCGTCAGAACCGAGATCATCGGCTTCGTGCTCATGGGGCTCATCCTCGTTGCCGTTCCCTTCACCAGCCTTTACCCCTACTTTGTCATGAAGGCGCTTTGCTTCGCGCTCTTCGCCTGTGCGTTCAATCTTCTGATCGGGTATGGCGGTCTACTGTCCTTCGGTCATGCTATGTTCTTTGGCACGGCAGGATATGTCGGCGCGCACGCCGCTGTCGAATGGAATGCCACGCCAGAGATCACGATCCTGCTCGCAGTTCTTGCATCGACCGCGCTTGCGGTGATGACAGGACTGATTGCCATACGCAGACTTGGCATCTATTTCGCCATGATCACGTTGGCGCTGTCCCAACTCATGTTCTTCTTCTACCTTCAGGCCCCGTTCACGCATGGCGAGGACGGTATTCAGGGTGTACCCCGGGGATATGTGCTGGGCCTCGTTGATCTCGCAGATCCGATGCAGCTCTATTACTTCATTGTGGGCAGTTTCCTGGCAGCCTTCTTCGCCGTCTATCGCATCGTCAATTCGCCATTCGGCGAAGTGCTGAAAGCAATCAGAGAGAACGAGCAACGAGCGACATCGCTCGGTTACAGGACCAGCAGCTACAAGCTTCTGGCATTCATCCTGTCCGGCGCCCTTGCAGGATTTGCCGGATCACTGAAGGTTTTCGTGGTGCAGAATGCATCCCTGACTGACGTGCACTGGGCTATGTCTGGCGAAGTCGTCCTAATGACTTTGGTCGGCGGACTCGGAACGATCTTTGGTCCGGTAGTAGGAGCATTCGTCGTCGTCGGCATGCAGCAGTACCTGGCAAGTGTTGGCACGTGGGTGACCGTCATACAGGGTTTTGTGTTCATCGTTTGCGTCGTGGCCTTCAGACGCGGCATCGTTGGCGAAATCGCCGCCCGCCTGAAGTGCTCGCTCTAGATCCGAAGCCTTCGCCGGCCAAACGGTGCACACCGCAGACTAGAGATCAAGGGAGTGCTAGCTAGCAATTACATTCAAGACTTCTGCATACCGAGTGCTAATAGGATCTGTAGGTTTGCTCGTTGAAGCTAAAAGTTCGTCGTGCCTGACGATTAGACGCGAGAAGCCCGGGAGCCAAGGGCTGCGGGGGATCGGAGAGGGTCCCCGTGCCTGAACCCTTGGGGGAGGAACGGTGACGGTGACTGGTGAACGCTGGAGCGGATGGCGCGCGCCCGGAAGGCGGGATCACGAAGTTTTGGGGTCGGGCGGGGCTGCACAGGTGAGCCACTCGCCCAAGGTGGAGAAGTGCCCCACAAGGCCGGACTCGCGCGTGTGCTGGTCACTTTCCGGTTCCCCCGAAACAGTCCTGTTTCACGCCCGTTACAATCACCGCTTTATCCCTCACAGCCACGACGCGACCACCATATTGATCGTCACCGACGGTGCGGTCGAACTCGGCGTCGGGGCCGACCGATATCATGTGGGCGGTGGACAGATGGCAGTCATCGGCGCGCATCAAATTCATTCCGCCAGACCCCTTAGGGGAAGCGGCTGGAAAATGAGGAGCATCCATCTGCCGGCGGCACGGATATCCGACGCAACGAGCCTGCCCATGTCGGAATGTTCACAGATGCATTTTGCCAGACCGGTTCAGTCCGGTCTCCACATAGGTCCAATGTTTCTCGACCTGCATCACTGCACAGAGACCATGGGTGCATGCGGCAACGATCTGGAAGGGTTCATCAAGGATCTTTACCGGCAGATCGATGCCTTCGCGCCTCGGGCATCACGCGAGACCTTACTGGATGACCGTGTGGAGATTGCGAGGCAGATGATCGTCGAGACGCTACCAGAGAATATTCAGATCAACGAGATTGCCGGCGAAGTTGGCATGTCTGTCTTCTCGCTTATCCGCAAGTTCGAAAAGGCGTACGGCATCTCGCCACATGCCTGGCGTATGCAGGCGCGTGCCAACGAGGCCGCAAAGCTGCTGCGGGCCGGTCATCGAGCTGCGCATGCGGCGGCGTCGTGCGGCTTCTCGGACCAGTCGCATATGACGCGCACCTTCAGGAAGGTCTTCGGCATAACGCCGCGCCAATATTCTGGCCTCTGATTGCCTGTATCCGGGCGAGCCTGAATATTTTTGCTCCACGCAATCGCGTTCAAGAAATCCTTCACGACATCGTCCATCTAGGTACCAGGACGGCACGCATGCGGGATGCGTCGCGTAACGAGTGCGCGACATCCAATGCCGCGTGTTGCAGCAGCAGGATAAAGGCCTCCTACATGAGGAACGCAAACTGGTATTTCGACTTCATATCTCCCTTTTCCTATCTGCAGCTCTGCCGTTTTCACGAGCTGCCGGGTGACCTGAATGTCAGCATAAAACCGGTCCTGTTTTCGGCGCTGTTGAAGCACTGGGGACACAAGGGGCCGGCCGAGATTCCCTCCAAGCGCCGGTTTGTCTACCGATTCTTCAAATGGCAGGCGTCGCGCCGCAGCGTGCCGTTCACAATGCCGCCGACGCACCCTTTCAATCCGCTGCCGCCGCTTCGGCTGGCGCTTGCTGCCGGCGCGACGAGAGAGGCGGTGCTCAGGATATTCCACTTCGTTTACGCCGAGGGAAGAAACGTCGACGATGAAACTTCGATCGGCGAGCTTGGCGCTACGCTTGGCATACAGGATGCAGCCAGGCGGATCGAAGATCCAGAGATCAAGGACCTGCTCCGGCGCAATACGCAGGCAGCTATCGACGAAGGCGTTTTCGGCCTGCCTACATTCGTTGCCGATGGGGAGCTCTTTTGGGGCGACGACTCCACGCAGATGTTCCTCGACTTCCTCCGTGATCCCGTCCTGTTCGACGAACCGGACATGCAGAGGGTTTCGAACATGCCTATGGGACTGATCCGCTCCGGAGCCTAAACCGGCCGGCCGGCGCATTGGCGCGGCAATCAGATAATGCAGAGTCCCGCCCGAATGAAAGGTGAATGCCATGAGTCACGTCTCCTACAACTGTAGCAACGCAGTCGGCGTAATCGAACTGAATCGACCACCAGCAAACAGCTACGAAATTACCTTCATGCGCGCGCTGGACGCGGCCATTTCCGAGGCCGAAAACGACGCGGATTGCCGCGTGGTGATTGTCAGAAGCGCCATCTCGGGATTCTTCTGCGGCGGCGGCGACATCAAGCGCTTCCGGGCGAACTCGTCCCAGGAAAACATGGAGATGATCGCCTTCGCTCACGAAACTCTCAACAGGCCCTCGCAAAGCAGGAAGATCTACATCGCCGAAATCGCCGGACACGCGCTTGGGGGAGGGCTGGAGATCGCGCTTGCCTGTGATTTTCGCTTCGCAGCTGCAGGAGAATTTCAGCTCGGACTCCCGGAGGTCAAGCTCGGTATTCTTCCAGGCAATGGCGGTACCCAGCGCCTGCCGGCGCTCATCGGGTACAGCAAGGCGCTTGAGCTTATGGCTACGGGAGACAGCGTCAGCCCCGAGGCGGCCCACGCGTTTGGTCTGGTGAACCGCCTGTATGGTGCCGACGCGCTCAAAGCTGAAACCCGAGCCTTCGCGGAAAAGATCGCCTCGGCGGCGACGCTGGCGATCGGCAACATCAAACGATCCGTCTACGACGGCTACTTGTCAGGCTTGCAGAGCGGGATGGCGGTCGAGCGGCTGAACATCTCAAGGCTCTTCCCGTCCAGTGATGCGGCGGAAGGCTTTGCTGCATTTGCCGAACGGCGCAAGGCACAGTTCAGCGGGAAATAGGACGGGAAGTTGGTCTGCAATAGCGTGCAAGACTTTCCCGCACGCCTCCCAGAAATAGGTGACGAAGGACGGTAACCGGAAAATGGCGCTCGAACTTTATACCTGGGCCACGCCAAATGGTCACAAGGCTCAGATCATGCTGGAGGAGCTCGGAGTTGATTACGAGCTCAGGCCCGTGAACATCTTCGACGGAGAGCAGTTTGCAGAGGGCTTCGGCCGTATAAACCCAAACAGAAGAATCCCGGTTCTCGTGGATTCGTCGTTGCCAGGCGAGCCTCCGCTGCCTGTGTTCGAATCTGGCGCGATTCTTCTTTATCTTGCGGAGAAATACGATCGCTTCCTGCCGGGCAGCACGCGCGGGCGCTCCGAGGCAATCCAGTGGTTGATGTGGCAGATGGGCGGCCTGGGGCCGATGCTCGGACAAGGCCAGCATTTCTGGAGCTATGCCAGAGAGAAGTATCCCTATTCAATCGAGAGATACACCAAGGAAGGCAGGCGACTGCTGGAAGTGATGGAGACCCAATTGGCCGAACGCGAGTTCATGGCCGGTGAATACTCGATCGCCGACATTGCGTGCTTTCCCTGGGTGAGAATCCATAAGCTGGCCAATCTCAGCATTGAGGATCTCCCCAACCTTCGCCGCTGGTACGGCGCGATCCGCACACGGCCGGCCGTGGACCGCGGCATGAACATCCTGCGCGACCAGCTTACGGGCGTCCCAAACACCGACCGTGCGCACGACGTCATGTTCGGCAAAACGCAGTTCACCAAGAGGTAGCCGCGCGCAGCGCTCGGCAATCGACTCCTTTCCAGTTCTGAAGGCGACAAGCGTGATCACCATCAATGGCGTGGCCCATACCATTCTGACTGTTTCCAGTTTCCAAAAAGCGCGCGCATTTTATGGCGCACTGATGCCCTTTCTGGGCATGGAGAAGGTCTTTGACGGAGCTGACTTTATCTACTGGGTCGGGGGCCGGACCGCGGTAGGGATCCAGCCCTGTGAAGAGGCTTACAGGTCGGAGCGATTTGTCCAGCCCCGCGTTGGCCTCCATCACCTGTGCTTCCGGGCAAGAGAGCGAGCCGACATCGACACGGTCGCCGGGTTTCTCGCCGATATGAACGCCATGATCGTTCGAGGTCCCATAGAAGGCAGCTGGGCTCCAGGCTACTACTATGTGCTTTTCGAGGATCCCGATGGCATCCGGCTGGAAGTCAATTACGTGCCCGGGCAAGGAGTGCTTGCGGCCGATACCGCCTTCGACGGCAGCGCGGATTTTGAGACATCCGGGACCACCTGAGCGTTCCGATTTCGCACCACCACCGTAACAACGAACCAACCGATGTTGGGGGGACGGAGATGAACGTTGCTGAACTACTGTCGGATTCTGCTTACAAATATGGATCAGGTCCGGTCTGCATTTACAGGGACACAGCGATCCCGTTCTCGATTTTCAACAACCAGGTTGCGAGACTTGCCACCGCGCTCGCTGATCGTGGCGGGCAGGCGGGAGCGCGCATTGTGGTGCTCTCGTCCAACAGGCCGGAGCTTCTGATAAGCCTCTTCGCGGCCTGGTCCCTTGGGGCGGTCGCCGTGCCGGTGAACAGCGCGCTGGCGCCTCCGGAAGTAAGAGCCGTCATCGACCACTGCGAACCCGCGGTCATCGTCGTGGAAAAGGATCTCGCCTGGGTGCTCCACGGCATCAGCGCGCGGTGCCCGATCTGCATCATCGACACGGAACCGGCATCGGAGTGGGTACGCATCACACAGGGGTCGGCGCCGCTGCCGCGCATCGTTGCGCGCCGGCCTGATGATCTGGCACTCATTTACTACACGTCGGGCACGACTGGCGTTCCCAAGGGGGTGATGCTCAGCCAACAGGCCGTCCTGTCCACCGCGCGTATGTTCGCCGCGCACCTTGGCGTTACGCCCCGGGACCGTTCCCTCATTACCGGACCAATGGCATTCATCCTGCACCTGACGATGAACGCACTCACAATGCTGGCCGGCGGCGCGTCCATGGTCATCATGGAAAAGTTCCACCCAGAACAGGTCTTTACTCAGATCAGGCGCCACGAGGTCAGCGTTGTGACCGCTGTGCCGACGGCCTACATCATGATGCTGAACTGGCTGGAAGGAAGGGCGGCCAATATCCCGTCTCTGAAGGTGGCCGTAAGCGCCGGGGCGAGTTTTCCTGATGCGCTCTATCAGAGATGCCTCGACGAGCTGGGACTGCAAGTGTGCGACCTTTGGGGAATGTCGGAGTGCGGTCCGATCGCCTCCTACAGCCCGGTGATCGACGATCAGCGGCGCTCCGAATCGTGTGGCAGGACGATCGGCACCTGCAGGCTGCGCATCGTCGATGATGAGTTGAACGATCTTCCTGTCGGGCAGGTCGGAGAGGTCCTCGCGCGAAGCCCCGGGGTGCTTACCGGCTATTTCAGGAACCCGCAGTCCACGGCTGAGGTCCTGGCGGACGGATGGGTGCGCAGCGGCGATCTCGGCAGGATGGATGGAGACGGGTACCTCTATATCGTAGGCCGAAAAAAGGATCTCATCATCCGCGGTGGCGCCAACATCTTCCCTTCCGATGTGGAGGAGGTCATCTACCTGCACGGTGCGGTCCAGGAGTGCGCAGTCGTCGGCATGCCGGATCAGACCTTTGGCGAAATCGTCAAAGCCTTCGTCGTGCTTCGCCACGGCACAACGGCAGAGCCTTCCGACATTATCGAGCATTGCCGCCGGAAGATGGCGGAATACAAAGTACCTTCCTCCGTCGCCTTCATAGATGAGCTGCCAAAAGGGCCAACTGGAAAGATCCTGCGCCGTCAACTCGTTGAAACAGCGGGTTAGCGGGTGGCTGGACAGATCAACGACGTGGAGTGAAGAGCATATGCACTCGACAGGAGGTGCGTCCGGTCCACTTGCCGGCATCAGGGTGGTGGAGCTCGCAGGGATAGGCGCCGGGCCGCATGCAGCGATGATGCTGTCCGATATGGGGGCCGAGGTGATTTGCGTCGATCGTGTCAGTCCTTCTGGCCTCGGGATCGCTGTGGAACCACGATTTGACCTGGTGCGGCGCGGCAGGCGCTCCATCGCCGTCGACCTGAAGAACAAGGATGGGTGCCAGGCGGTGCTGAAGCTGATCGAGCAGGCTGATGCCATCGTTGAGAGCTTCCGGCCCGGAGTTACGGAAAGGCTCGGGCTCGGGCCGGAGGAATGCCTGGCTCGCAACCCCCGCCTTGTTTACGGACGCATGACGGGCTGGGGCCAATCCGGGCCGTTCGCGCACCGAGTCGGCCACGACATAAACTATATCGCGTTGACGGGAGTCCTGCATGCCATCGGCCCGAAGGAGGGTGGTCCACTTCCTCCTCTAAACCTCACCGGCGACTTCGCAGGAGCCGCTTATTTTGTTTACGGTTTGGTCTGCGCACTGCTGTCAGTGGAACGAACCGGGAAGGGGCAGGTTGTCGACGGTGCTATGGTGGACTGCGCTGCCGGCCTGCTCACGATGATCGTCGGTTTCCAGCGCGCTGGGCTGTGGACTGATAGCCGGGGCGAGAACATCCTCGACGGTGCCGCTCCATTTTACCGTACCTATGAGACAGCTGACCGCAAGCATGTCGCCATTGGCGCCGTTGAAGCGAAATTCTACAATGTCCTGCTAGAGAAACTGAAACTTTCAGGCGATCCTGAAATGAGTGCCCAGATGGACCGGTCGAAATGGACACTACAGGCGCAGAAGATCGCCGCGGTCATAAAGACGAAGACGCGGGACGAATGGGCGAACCTCCTCGAACACGAAGACGTTTGTGTGTCGCCGGTCCTTTCAATGGCAGAGGCGCATTCCCACGCCCACATCAAGGCGCGACGTATTTACGCGGATATCAACGGTGTCAGCCAGCCGGCGCCCGCTCCCCGTTTTAGTAACACGGTTCCGGCAAGGCCACGGGAGCCGAGTCGTCCGGGAGAGCACAGCCGGATCGTATTGAGCGACTGGGGCTTTTCGGAAGAAGAAGTCGATCGGCTGATACAAGACAAAGCAGTAGTGCAGACCTGATCCGCGCGTCCCTTCCTGGACCAGAATAGTGCGGGCAATACCGCAGACTCCCTGAGCGCGTACCGGTGGGCGGGCATGAGCAAATACGACTACGACCTTTTCGTCATTGGGGCCGGATCAGGCGGAGTACGCGCCGCGCGCATTGCCGCAGAGCTGGGTAAGCGTGTTGGA
Source organism: uncultured Chelativorans sp. (assembly GCA_964475605.1). Classification (GTDB taxonomy): domain Bacteria; phylum Pseudomonadota; class Alphaproteobacteria; order Rhizobiales; family Rhizobiaceae; genus CAYYZC01. Next base: position 5,534 of record CAYYZC010000037.1, on the reverse strand, counting down.
ATTGCGGAGGAATACCGCTTCGGCGGCACCTGCGTCATTCGCGGATGTGTCCCCAAGAAGCTGTTTTTCTACGCGTCAGGATATCCCGAGCATTTCGCGCTTGCGTCCGGTTTCGGCTGGAGGCTTCCGAATGCAGGATTTGATTGGTCAACTTTGATGGCGAACAAGGACCGGGAGATCGCGCGTCTCGAGGCCATCTACAGGAGGAACGTGCAGGCCGCGGGCGTGGATATGTTCGATTCCCGCGCCCGGCTAATCGACAGGAACACGATCCTGCTTGAGAAAGACGCCAGGACGGTGGTTGCGGAGCAGATCCTGATTGCGACTGGGGCACGTCCAGCATCAGTTCCGAGACTTCCGGGCCACGAACTCTGCATTTCTTCAGACCAGGCATTCCATCTGGAACAACTGCCGCAGTCGGTCGTCATCGCCGGAGGCGGCTATATCGCTGTTGAGTTCGCCAACATTTTCCACGGGCTGGGGGTGGAGACGATGCTTGTATACCGTGGACCGGAGATCCTGGCACGCTTCGACCTCGACTTGCGCCGGGAACTGCAGCGAACAATGGCGCGAAAGGGGATCCGGATGTGCCTGCGCACCTCGTTGACCCGTGTGGACAAGCGAGCGGATGGCAGGATAGACGTTCAACTGAGCGATGGCAAGACGCTCACAGCCGCCGAGGTAATGCTGGCGGTGGGGCGGCTTCCCAACACCGCAGATCTGGGGCTCGAGGACGCGGGAGTCGATATCGGCGGGGCCGGGGAAGTGCTGGTCGACAGCTACTCGCGAACCAGCGTCGACAACATTTGGGCTGTGGGCGACGTGACCAACCGGGTCCAGCTGACACCTGTCGCAATCCACGAGGCGATGTGTTTTGTCGAAACCGCCTTCAAGGGCAACCCGGTGGCGCCTGATCACGGCTGCATCGCCACAGCCATATTCTCACAGCCCGAGATCGGCACTGTAGGACTTACTGAAGACGAAGCCGCCCGGAACTTCGAGAACGTTGAGGTTTACCGGACAGCATTCCGGCCAATGCGGCATGCAACGAGCGATGGCGAGGACAGGATGCTGATAAAGCTCATAGTCGACAGTGACAGCAATTTGGTACTCGGGGCTCATGTGCTGGGCGCGGACGCCGGTGAAATGGCACAGCTTCTGGGCATTCCGATCGCAACGGGTATCACCAAGGAGCGGTTCGATCGCACAATGGCCGTGCATCCAACGGCGGCCGAGGAGCTGGTTACGCTGTACAGGCCGAGCTATCTCATCCGGAAGGGGGAGCGGGTCGGGTGAAGTCTGGCAGCCGGCCAAAGGCGCGATCGTGGTCATGAGCACCAACCTTCGGCCCCTGCATGGCCGCGCAACGAACTTATGTCGTTGCCATCCAAAGCAAGTGCAGTCGATTTAATTCTACAAGCCTGTCATCGGTGGCCTTTTATCGTTTTAGTACATTCTGCCGGTCAACGATAAGGGAGCCCTCCAGCAGGTCGCGGCATCGCCATGCTGTTAGAGCTGGGCAAGCCAATGGTGGGACCACCCTGCTTCATATATTGTCCCCGGCGCAGACAGTTTGTGAAAGGCTCTTCGATTGAAACATCGAATCTCGGTTGGAGCACTGGTGCTGAGAAATGAGCGGCTGTCCGGCTTCAGCGCCAATGAGATAATTCGGGCTTAAATGAGAAGGGAGGATTTCTGCCTGATCGTAGCCTTTCAAAGGAGCGCGGTGATCTTCCCAGGGAAAATAGCCGTACCAGCTGCGCCAGTCGCGCTTCGGCTGATGCTCGGCGCCGTCGTCGCGGGTCAGCCCGAGATAGCTGATCGAGATCGCCCGGCCGGCTTCGGCATCGCCCATGCGGTCGCGGTCGGCGAAGGTGTAGAGCTGCTCGATATAACCCAGCGGATGGCCGGTCTGCTGTTCCACCCAGTCGCGCAGCCCCGCCTGAAGCGAACGATGGCCAAGCTCGAACGGGCCGGAGGGCAGGGCGCTTACCCCGCCGATGGTGAGCGCGACGGGCTGGCCGTCGACCACCGCCGCCACCACTGCGATCAACTCCACCGCCACGTCGTGGCTCGGGCCCGCGGTGTCGTTCGTATTCATGCCGTCGTCGTTCCGTCCGCCAATTATCCCGACAAGCATCTAGCAGGAGGAGCGGCCGGCAGGAACACCGGAGGAGCACGGGGCTAAGGTCCCAGTCAGCCACACCTGCTCTTGTGCAGCGCAAATTTTCCTTCGCATCCGCACAATTGTGTGCGAAACGGGCTGCGGGGTACGGCTGACGTTTGGGAAGGAGGCGTCATGAGCGCAACAGGCGAAGGCAGGGCATTGACCCTGCCGGACATCGCGTCGCGGAAGGGCAAGACACCGCTCGTCTGCCTGACGGCCTATACGACCCCCATCGCCCGGCTGGTCGATCCCCATTGCGACGTCGTGCTGGTGGGCGACAGCGTCGGCATGGTTCTCCACGGCCTGCCGTCGACGCTGGGCGTGACGCTTGAGATGATGATCATGCACGGCAAGGCCGTGCGGCGCGGACTCGAACGGGCTCTGATGGTCGTCGACATGCCGTTCGGCTCCTATGAAAAAGGCCACGAACAGGCGTTCCGCAATGCCGCCCGTGTCATGGCCGAAACCGGCTGCGCGGCCGTCAAGCTTGAAGGTGGCGAGGCGATGGCCGATACCATCCGCTTCCTCACCGCGCGCGGCATTCCGGTGATCGCCCATATCGGGCTGACACCGCAGGCGGTCAACACCTTCGGCGGCTATCGCGTGCAGGGCAGGGGACAGGACGCCGAGCGCATCCGGAGTGATGCGCTGGCGGTTGCCGAAGCGGGTGCCTTTTCGGTGGTGCTGGAGAAGGTGCCCGAGCCGCTCGCGCGCCGCATCACGCAGGAAATCGCGATCCCCACCATTGGCATCGGCGCCTCGCCGGCCTGCGACGGGCAGGTGCTTGTGGTCGACGACATGCTGGGCCTGTTCGGCGACTTCCGGCCGAAATTCGTCAAGCGCTACGGCGAACTGGGAGACGCCGCCTCGGTGGCGATCGCCACGTACGCGCAAGAGGTGAGGGAGCGCTGCTTTCCGGCCGCCGAGCATGTGTTCGGCGACGCGCCGGCAACCGCCAAGGGAGGAGAAGCCGCATGAGCATACCGATCGTCCGCACTGTCATGGAACTGCGCAAGGCAGTGGCCGCATGGCGGCGCGATGGCCTGAAGGTCGCAGTCGTGCCCACGATGGGCGCGCTCCACCAGGGCCACCTGAGCCTCGTAAGCGCCGCACTGGAGCGCGCGGACCGGGTGATCGTGACGCTTTTCGTCAACCCGAAGCAGTTCAATAGCGCGGCCGATCTTGCCGCCTATCCGCGCACCGAGCACGAGGACGCGGCCAAGCTAGTGCCGCTGGGCGCGCACATGCTCTATGCGCCGGACGGTGCGGAGATGTATCCGGAAGGCTTCGCCACCACCGTATCGGTGGCCGGCGTGAGCGAGGGCCTGTGCGGGGCCTATCGCCCCGGCCATTTCGACGGCGTGGCGACCGTGGTGGCCAAGCTGTTTCTGCAGACCGGCGCCGACTTCGCCTTCTTCGGCGAAAAGGATTTCCAGCAGTTGCACGTCGTGCGCCGCATCGCCCGCGATCTCGATATTCCGATCGAGATCGTCGCCTGCCGGATCGTGCGGGAGGAGGACGGTCTGGCGATGTCGTCGCGCAATGTCCGTTTGTCTGCAAACGAGAGGCAGGCAGCGCCTAGGCTCGCTGCAATCCTGTTCGACGCCGCCGAGCGGCTGACAGCCGGAGCGCAGGCAGAGGAGGTGCTTGCCGAGTCCAAACGGGCCATTCTCGCAGCCGGCTACCGCGAGGTGGAATATCTCGAACTGCGCGCCGCCGCCGACCTTTCGCCGCTCGATGCCGCCGAGCGCCCCGCGCGCCTGCTGGTGGCTGCATGGCTGGGCGATGTTCGTCTCATCGACAATGTGAGCGTCCGGCCGGGACGCGCTTCCTCGGAAGGGTTTAGTCCGGCCGAGGCAGCATGACACTTCCCAATCCTGTTCCGAGGCTCAGCCGCCCCGAGAGCCAGTAACCACTGTCTCCACATCGAAGTCGGCGGCGAACCGCAACTCGCGCAAGGGACGCACTCGCCTGATGGCTTCGGCGTAGAGTTCGTGCGCCGTGTAAGCGGCAAGCGCGGCGTCGTCCTCGAACTCGCCGTAGACGACGACGTCGACCTCCTTGCTCATCGGATCCGACTTACGGTTGACGGCGATCTCGAGATGCCGCGCATGCGGTATCCTCGTCAGCAGCGACAGCCCCTGCCGGATCGACTCGACATTGGCTGGGCTCTTGGCGGTGAAGAAGACGATGTGCCGGATCATGGGTGTCGCTTACGCCTCGTTCGGGGCCGGATGCAAGGTTCATCGGCGCCGATCCGGGCGCCCGCGTAATCGTCTCTCGCGATTGACGTGCACAGCGGTGCCCAGGAGAAGCCCATGCAAGCGCGGCGACTGGTTCCGCGAGCAAAGGCTTCGCGCATGCGCGCCAGCATTGTCTCGCACAGTCGAAGACGCTCGCCGACACGAACGGGTTGGGCGAAGAATTCGCCCAATGCCTCTGCCGCGTGAGCATCGCGTTTGATGACACCCGCGGCGTGGCAATGCGTATCGGCTTGATCCAGCAGCGGGGCGCAGGTGTCGTCGGGTCCGGAGACGAGGACAATGTCCTCGCCCCGGCCGATCCGCTCCGCAACCTCGTCGCAGTTACCGATGAAGGCGGGCGTGTAGCCCTTGCCGACGTTACGGACGGACTTGAAGGGTACTTTTCCGGCTGCGACGGGTATCTGGGCGACCTGCAGAAGTCCGGCCCGTAGGGTTGCCAACAGCGCTCGCGAAGGCTTGGAGTCGGCCTTCGGGCCGGGCTGTTGGCAAAGCCGAAGCCCCTCCGCGCGGAACTTCCTCCATGGGCGGCTATCCTTGACGCGCATGGGATTTGGGGAAAAGGGGCTATGCTCACTGTGATCCGCCGATGGCTCGAACACAGACGTGCAATCCGCCGACGCAGGCAAGCCGATGCCCGTCGCCTCGCCGCGGCCGAGGAGGCCAACGCCTACTATGAGGCGCAGCGCCGTGCCGCCCGGGCACGCGTTCGCGGTGACAAGGCCGAATTCTATCACTGGGCCAAGGGTTGCCGCCGAAGTCGCCCGCATCTCCCCGCAGGCGGAAATGGATATCGACATGGTGACCGCGATTGTCGCGGAGGAAGAGCGACGCAGCGGTTGACGCGCGGGTGTGCGTGCCGCTTGCGCGCTGCGCTCGGCAAGGGAGGCTGCGCCGCGGCGGGCGAGATCGGTCCGGCCCCGCAAACTGCCGGGTTGCCCGCCGCGCCCTTGCCCGCCTTGCCCTTCGCGGCATGCCGATCTTCGTTTCGGAGCAACCGGGAATGGGAATCGGATAAGAGGAGCGCGCGAAGGCGCAGGCGAGATATGGAAAAAGCAGACCTGGAAGAGCTGAGAGGAAAGGTTCCCTGCAGCGCCGTGCTGGAG
>CAYYZC010000036.1:0-17807 GCA_964475605.1 uncultured Chelativorans sp. | reverse complement strand
TCGGGACGAGCCCGAGGATGACGGCGCGAGGTGGATTGGCGCACGCTCCATATGCGATAGCCCCGCGCCATCAGCGTCGTGACAACGCGGCGCTCTTGACCTGCGCGTGGACCATCTGTCCTTCGCGCAGGCCGAGCTGGTCCCAGGATCTGGCCGTGATGCGCGCCATCAGCCGCGCCCCCTCGCCGTTGAGGCCCAGTCCAAGCACGGCGACGATCTCGTGCGCCTGCGAGGCTTTCGCGGCGAGGATGCGCGCCGGCAGGACATTGAGGATCGAGCTTGCGCGCGGCTCCTCCAGCGCGATGCTGACATCGCCGGCCCCAACCCGCAGCCGCCGGTGCTCGCCGATCGCGGCGCGCGGCGCCGGCACCCAGAAATGCCCGCCCGCGACGTCGAGCCGAAGCAGGCCGTAGGCTTCGTCATGGCCGGCGACGGTCGCTTCGAGGCTGACGGCGGCATCGCGTCCGCGCGCCAGCGGCAGGTCGGGATCGCTCTGCATCTGCGCCAACGGCGCCGCGGCCACCACCTTGCCTTCCGAAAGCAGCACGAGATGGTCGGCCAGCCGCTCCACCTCCGCCATGTCGTGCGTGACGTAGAGGACCGGGATCTCCAGCCGCTCGTGCAGCCGCTCCAGGAAGGGGAGGATCTCGTCGCGCGTCTGCCGGTCGAGCGCCGACAGCGGCTCGTCCATCAGCAGCAGCCGCGGCTGCGACAGCAGCGCCCGGCCGGTCGCGACGCGCTGACGCTCGCCGCCGGAAAGATTGTGCGGCGCGCGCGCCAGCAGCCGCGCGAGCCCGAGCAAGTCGACCACCTCGTCGAAGCCGATGCGGCCCGGCGCCTCCGGCAGCACCTTGCCGCGCGAGGCGTAGAGCAGGTTGCGCCGCACCGAAAGATGCGGAAACAGGCTCGCCTCCTGGAAGACGTAGCCGACAGGGCGGCGATGCGGCGGCAGGAATTCGTTATCGTCCTGCCAGACCGCATCGCCGATCCTGCATAGTCCGGGAAGGCGCTGAAGGCCGGCGGTGCAGCGCAATATGCTGGTCTTGCCGCAGCCGGACGGGCCGAACAGCGCGGTGATGCCCCGGCCCGGCGCGGTGAAGCGGGCATCGAGCGCGAAACCGCCGAGCTGCCCCGAAAAGGCGATCTCGATGTCGCCGGCCCCTCTCATTCGCCGGCCCTGCGCATGCGCTTCTCGATCAGCGTCATTGCGAGGATGACGGCGAAGGCGAAGACGACCATGCCGGCGGCGACGATGTTCGCCTCGCGCCAGCGCAGCGTCTCGACGAAATCGTAGATCGCCACCGACAGCACCTTGGTCTCGCCGGGGATATTGCCGCCGATCATCAGCACCACGCCGAACTCGCCGACCGTATGGGCGAAGCCGAGCACCGCGCCCGTCAGGAAGCCGGGCCGCGCCAGCGGTACGGCGACGCTCCAAAAGGCGCGCCGCGGCGAGGCGCGCAGCGTCGCCGCCACCTCCATCGGCCGCTCGCCGATCGCCTCGAAGGCGTTGCGGATCGGCTGTACGACGAAGGGCAGCGAGTAGACGACGGAGCCGATCACCAGCCCTTCGAAGGTAAAGGCCAGCGTGCGCGCGCCCCAGAGTCCGGCGAGCGCGCCGCCGGGGCCGTCCGGCCCCAGCACCAGCAGCAGGTAGAAGCCGAGCACGGTCGGCGGCAGCACCAGCGGCAGCGCCACCACCGCCGCCACCGCTTCCTTCCAGCGAGCACGCGAACGCGCCAGCCACCACGCGACCGGCGTCCCGACGATCAACAGGATCGCCGTCGTGATCGCCGCCAGCTCGACGGTCAGCCTGACCGCCGACCAGATCTCGGGAGAGAGGGTAGCCACAAGTGGCTAATTAGCAGATTCGACGCCGTAGCCGTACTTCTCGATCACCGCCAGGGCATCCGGGCTGCGCAGGAACTTGATGAAGGCGGCGGCCGCTTCATTGCCCTCGCCCTGCGTCAGCAGCACCACGTCCTGTCGGATCGGCGTGTACAGCTCGGCCGGAACGATCCAGCGCGAGCCGGCATCGCTGCCGACGATCTGCGACAGGGCGACGAAGCCGAGCTCGGCATTGCCGGTCTCCACGAACTGATAGGTCTGCGCGATGTTGTTGCCCTGGACGATGCGGTCCCGCAGATCCTCCAGCACGCCGACCTGCTCCATCACCTCCACCGCCGCCGCGCCATAGGGCGCCGTCTCGGGGTTGGCGATGGCGATCTTGTCGAAGCTGCCGGATTTCAGCGTCTCCTCGCCGTTGACCAGTTCCGGGTCGGCGCTCCACAACGCGACCGTGCCGATCGCATAGGTGAAGCTGCTGCCGGCGACGCCGTAGCCTTCCTCGATCGCCAGCGCCGGACGCTCGGCATCGGCCGCGAGGAAGACCTCGAAGGGCGCGCCCTGGGTGATCTGCGTATAGAACTGCCCGGTCGCGCCGAAGCTCAGCACCGCCTCATGCTCGGTCTGCTCCGCAAAGAGCGCCGCGATCTCGTTGGCCGCGTCGGTGAAGTTGGCCGCGACCGCGACATTCGTCTCCGCGGCAATGGCAGGAAGCGGCCACGCCAGCATCCCGGCTATGATCCATGTCGAGGCAATGCGCATAAAATCCCTCCGTTCGCCCTCGTCGCCGGCATCCGGCCCGGCACAACCGTAATATACAACCAAATATAACCATCGCGGCAGGCCGCCGGTCAAGCGCATTCGCACTCCGGAACAATCCGCCGCGATCGCGGGTTGACCGACGACGCGAGGCGGGAGGCATTCGGCCGATGGCATCCAGGGACGGACAGGACGGCGAGGCGGCGGACGATGCCGCACGCGGCCGCGACGCGGACTGGCCCTCGGAGATTCCGGCGAAGGGCTGGAAGGATGTCGCCTGGCGCGTCTGGCGCGAGATCAACGAGGATCGCATCCTGCTGATCGCCGCAGGTACCAGCTTCTATCTCCTGCTGGCGCTGTTCCCGGCTCTGACCGCCTTCGTCTCCACCTATGCCTTCTTCGCCGATCCGCTGGCGGTCGCCGATCATCTCTCGACGATCGCCGCGCTGGTGCCGGCAGATGCGCTCGGCATCATCGAGCAGCAGCTCAGGAGCCTCACCGCCCAGGACCCGCAGGCGCTCAGCATCGGCTTCGTCGTCGGCTTCCTCTTCGCCTACTGGAGCGCCAACAACGGCGTGAAGACGTTGTTCGAGGCGCTCAACGTCGCTTACGAGGAGACCGAGAAACGGTCCTTCCTGCGCCTCAACCTCGCCGCCTTCTGCTTCACCATCGGGGCGATGGTCGCGGCCGTCCTGCTGATCGGCGCGGTCGGCCTGATCCCGATCATCCTGAAGCTCCTGAGTCTCGGATTCTTCGCCGAGACCCTGCTCGCCGTCGCGCGCTGGATCGTGCTCCTGATCTTCATCGCGCTCGGCATCTCGCTGCTCTACCGCTTCGGCCCGAGCCGGGTCCATGCGAAATGGCGCTGGATCACCTGGGGCAGCGCCTTCGCCACCGTGGTCTGGGTGGCCGCCTCGATCGGCTTCTCGTTCTACCTGCAGAACTTCGCCAATTACGAGGCCACCTACGGCTCTCTCGGCGCGGTTATCGGCTTCATGATGTGGACCTGGATCTCCGTCATCATCCTGATCCTCGGCGGCGAGATCAATGCGGAGCTGGAGCGCCAGACGGCGCGCGACAGCACGATCGGCAACGCCAGGCCGATGGGCGAGCGCGGAGCGGTCGTCGCCGATACGCTGGGAAAGACGGCGGAAGAATTATAGACGGCTGTACGGCGGCCGCCGGGCCGCCTATTTCGCGGACAGGCCGCCGCCGGCGACGCGATCCAGGGCGTCTTTCGTGCTCAGCCGCTTCTTCTGAAGCTCGACCTGCAGCTCGCGCGCCAGCTCCAGCAGGCGCTCGGGGACCGGCTCGGCCTCGATCGCGTCCAGAAGCTGCTCGAATGCGAAGTCGTCCATCTCAGGAGCCGGTTGCCTGAATTTCCTCGAACCACTCGACGTTGCCATCGTGGCTCCTAACAAATGATAGTCCCTCATGATCCATATGTATGCGGGGGCCGCGATTGACAAGCGCCGAAGCCCGAAAGGCACCGGAAATGACAGGCCGCAGGGCGCTTTTTCCCGCACTGATGCGTCGATATCACGGCCCCGGCCTGTCCGGGAAACGCAGGCCTGCCGGCAAGCTTCCGCCCGTCCGCAAGCACCTGATCTCAGCGCGGCTCGCGGCTGACATTGAGATAGGCGGGATCGAACTCCGACGCCGCCTGCAGCCTCTGCCAGTCGAGGATGTCGACCCGGTCGCCCTGCCAGCGGATCAGCCCGTCGCGCCGCATCTTCTGCAAGGTCCGGTTGACGTGGACGACGGAGAGACCCATCGCGTCGCTCAGCACCGTCTGGTTGATCGGCAGGCGGAAGCTGCGCTCCTCCGTCAGCCCGACGAGCTGCATGCGGACGAATATCTCGCAGATGAAATGGGCGACGCGCCCGACCGCATCGAGCTTGCCCGCGGCGACGATCCAGCGGCGATGCATCGCCGCGTCGATCAGCGTGCTCAGCCAGAGCAGGCGCGCCAGATGCGGATGGTTGACGGTGATCTCGCGCAGGTAGTCGTGCGGCACATAGCCGACCGTCGTCTCGCCGAGCGTGCCGACGCTGTGGTCCATCGGACCGAGAAGCAGGCTGTGCAGATCGACGAAATCGCCGGCGATATGGAAGGCGCTGATCTGGCGGCGCCCGTCGCTCATCAGGTTGTAGCGGATCGAGAAGCCGGTAAGCATGATGCAGCTCTCGCTCGGCGCGTCGCCCTCGCAGACGAGGTCGTGGCCGCCGGCAACCGTCCTGATGCGCTTGATGCCGTCCTTGAGGACCTCGCGTTCCGGCTCGGTCAGGACATCGCGACTTTCGAAATAGCTGACGAGGGGGGTCCGGATCACACGGTTGTCTCGGCGGCGGGAGCAATCTCTTCCGCTACCGCGAAGCCTGCGGCCATTCAAGTGGGGGCAGTGCGATATGGAGAAGATAGGGCTGGATGCCGGCGGGCGGCGGAACCGTTGCCGCATCGCCGCATTCCCTCCTTCGAACAGGCCGTCTTCCACCGGACGGCCGGCGTGATGCCGCCGGAAACCCCGTCATGGTCCCGGCCCGGTCTTGGCGTTCGGGCGTTAAGAACTATTTTCGTCGATGGGGGTTAGAATGATCCGGAGGGGACAGCCGCACGGACGGGAAATGCTCAAGCAACTTGCCTCATCGCAAGCCGGGGAGACGACGCACCGATCCGCCGTAGCGGAGATCCTGGACGCCGTTCCGGTCGCCGTCTACACCACCGATGCAGACGGATATGTGACGTCCTACAATGAAGCGGCGCAACGCCTGTGGGGCATCGCGCCCGAGCTCGGCCGCACCAGATGGTCCGGTGCCGGCAGGTTGCTGCGGGCGAACGGCGAAACCCTGCCGATCGAGGAATGCACGCTGGCGCTTTCGTTGAAGGCCGGTGCGGAGATGCGTGGATCCGAGACGATCGCCGAGCGCCCCGACGGCAGCCTCGTCCACTTCATCGCCCATCCGCGCCTGCTGCGCGATGCCGCCGGCAAGGTCACCGGCGCGGTCAACACGCTGGTCGACGTGACGGCGGAGCGTCACGACCGCAACTCCCAGCCCTGGCTGGCGGCGATCATCACCTCCTCGCACGACGCCATCGTCAGCAAGGACCTCAACGGTATCGTCACGAGCTGGAATGCCGGCGCCCGGCGCGTCTTCGGCTACGAGCCGGAGGAGATGGTCGGAAAGTCGGTGACGATCCTGATCCCGGCCGACCGGCTGGACGAGGAGACGCTGATCCTGGACCGCATCCGCCGCGGCGAGGTCGTCGACCATTTCGAGACGATCCGCGTCCGCAAGGACGGCACGCGCTTGCCGGTCTCGCTCACCATCTCGCCGATCCGCGCCGCGGACGGTGCCATCATCGGCGTCTCCAAGATCGCCCGCGACATCTCCGAACGGCGGGAGAGCGAGCGGCGCATCGGCATGCTGATGCGCGAGGTCAACCATCGCGTGAAGAACCAGTTCGCCGTCATCCTGTCGATGATCCGCGAGACCAGCCGGCGCGCCACCGACATCGAGGAGTTCGACAGCAAGATCGGCGAGCGCATCATGGCGCTGTCGCGCTCGCACGACCTGCTGGTCCAGGGCGACTGGCGCGGCGTCAACATGTTCGAGCTGCTGGTGGCGCATCTGCGCCCGGCCGGCGAGGACCAGCCGGTCACCATGTCGGGACCGTCGCTCACGCTCCAGCCCATGGCGGTGCAGTATCTCGGCATCGCCTTCCAGGAGCTGGTGATGAACTCGGTCCGCTTCGGCGCGCTGTCGGGCCGCGGCGGCAAGGTCTCGGTCGAATGGTCGGTCGCGCCGGATGCCGACGGCGAGGAGACGTTCAGCCTGAGCTGGACGGAGAAAGGCACGCCCGCCGCCGAAGAGGGCGTCGTCGGCTTCGGCCATGTCGTGCTGACGCGCCTCGCCCCGGCCTCGATCGACGGCACCGCGGCCATCGTCGGCAACCGGGAGGGGCTGGTCTGGTCGCTGCAGGCGCCGCTCCGCGCCATCGAAGCCGGCAGGCAGGAGAGCTGACGCGGAAGGAACCTGCCGTGCCGTCGCGCATTCCTTCTCGCAGGGATCGTTCGAAGAAGACGCCGTGGCCAGCCGAGCATCGCAGAAACCGGTCGAACCGTCGCAGCAATGGCGTGCGGTGGCACGCGCAGCCGGCGGCGCGCTGATCTTCAGCCTGCCGATGCTGATGACGATGGAGATGTGGTGGCTCGGCTTCTACATGGACCGCCTCCGCCTGCTCGTCCTCTTCCTGCTGGCGATCCCGCTGCTGATGGGCCTGTCGCGCCATATCGGCTTCGAGACGACGCGCAACTGGAGCGACGACCTGCTCGATTCCATGTTCGCGCTCGGGCTCGGCGCATTCGTCAGCCTGGTCATCCTCGCCGCCTTCGGCACCATCGGCTCCGACATGTCCTTCGACGAGATCGTCGGCAAGGTCGCGCTGCAATCCGTGCCGGCCGCGATCGGCGCGCTGCTTGCCCGCGCGCAATTCGCCAGGAGCGGCGAAGCCGAAGAGGACGAAACCTATGGCGGCGAGCTCTTCCTGATGGCCGCGGGCGCGCTCTTCCTCGGCTTCAACGTCGCCCCGACCGAGGAGATGATCCTGATCTCCTACCAGATGACCCATTGGCACGCGCTCGCGCTGCTGGCGCTGTCGGTGATGATCATGCACGGCTTCGTCTTCGCCGTCGGCTTCTCCGGCGGCACCGAGATCTCCGAAGACCAGACGCGGTGGGGCGCATTCGTCCGCTTCACGCTGCCGGGCTATGCGATCGCACTCGGCATCAGCCTCGTCGTCCTGTGGCTGTTCGGCCGCACGGAGGGGGTCTCGCTCGACATGACGATCATGACGACGGTGGTGCTCGCCTTCCCTTCCGCGATCGGCGCCGCCGCCGCGCGGCTGATCCTGTGAGGAACGCGCAATGAGCAGGATCAGGAATCCGGACGACGAACCGGCCGGGACGGCGGAGCAGAACCGAACGGTCGAATGGCTGGTGGGAAGCGTCTCGGCGCTGCTGGTCGCCATGCTCATCGTCTATCTCGGCTATCAGGCGCTGGTGTCGGACGGCCGTCCGCCGCGCTTCGCGATCGAGGTGAGCGACGCCGCGCAGATGGAGGACGGGCTGCATGTCGTCTTCTCCGTCACCAATCTCGGCGACCAGACCGCAGCCGGCGTGACCGTGATCGCGGCCGCGCCCGGTCTCGACCAGCCGCCCGAGCCGATCACCTTCGACTACCTGCCGGCAGGCTCCGTGCGCCACGGCAGCTTCGTCTTCCCCGACCGCGTCCGGGAAGCCGATATCGGCTTCCGCGTCGTCAGCTACCGTGAACCCTGAGCCCGCCCGTCCGGGGAGACCGCATCCGCCCATGCCTTCCTCGCCCCGCCGCACCGTTCCGGCTACGCCATCGGCGGCGGCGGAGCGCGCCGACCTGACCTATGTCAGCGACGCCGAGCCCGGCATCCGGCGAAAGCGCGCCGGCAGGGGCTTCGGCTATCCCGGCCTCGACGGAATGCCGGTCCGCGACGAGGACACGCTGGAGCGCATCCGCGCTTTGGCGATACCGCCCGCATGGCGCGACGTCTGGATCTCGCCCGATCCCGCCGGCCATGTCCAGGCGACGGGGCGCGACGAGAAGGGCCGCAAGCAGTACCGCTACCATCCCGGCTGGACCGCCTGCCGCGACGAATCGAAATTCTCCAGCCTGGTCGAGTTCGGCCATTTGCTGCCGCGACTGCGCGCCACGGTCGAGGCCGATCTTCGCAAGCGCTCGCTTTCGCGCGAGCGCGTGCTGGCGCTCGTCGTCTGGCTGCTCGACAAGACGCTGATCCGCATCGGTAACGACGTCTATGCGAAGGAGAACAAGAGCTTCGGCCTGACCACGCTGAAAGCGCGCCATGTCGAGGTCGACGGCGGCACGCTGCGTTTCTCCTTCGTCGGCAAGTCGGGACAGGAATGGAAGCTGAAGCTCGGCGACCGGCGCATCGCCTCGGTCGTGAGCAGGATGCAGGAGCTGCCGGGCCAGCGCCTGTTCCAGTATATCGGCGAGGAAGGGACCCGGCGCAGCGTCCATTCCCAGGACGTCAACGCCTATATCCAGGCGGCGATCGGCCCCGACTTCACGTCGAAGCATTTCCGCACCTGGGGCGCGACGATCCTTGCCGCCCTGCTGCTCGCCGACACGGGCCTGCCCGGGACCGGGCGCGAGCGCACCCGCACGCTCAACGCGCTGATCGACAAGGTCGCGACGCGGCTGCGCAACACGCGCGCCGTCTGCCGCCGCTGCTATATCCACCCGCAGGTGCTGGACGCGTGGGAGGCCGGCATGCTCGGCCCCGAGCTCGGCGAGATGCGCAAGCGCTACCGCTTGAATCTCAAGGGGCTCGACCGCGATGAATCGCTGATCCTGCGCTGGCTGGAGGCGATCGATGAAGGAAGCGGCAGGTAGGAGCGTCGATCATCTCTCGCCCGGATACTGCCGCTCCTTGAGCAGGCGCGCCAGATGCGCGGTGTTCCGGCACAGCATGGCGATGGCGGAGGTCACCTTCTCCGGCGGCTCCGGAAGGTCCTGGAAATCGACCGAGCCCATCGCCTCGCCGACCCAGTAGGAGACCGCGTTGGGGGCGAGCGAGAAGCCGACGTCGTTGAGCGCCTGGTAGAGCTCTGCCGAGACATGGTGGGCGCCGTCCTCGTTGCCGACCACCGCGAGCGCCGCCGTGCGTCCGTAGGAGACCATGCGCCCGGCATCGTCGGTCTCGGAGAGGAAGGCGTCCATCCGCTCCAGCACCCGCTTGGCGACGCTCGACGGCTGGCCGAGCCAGATCGGCGAGCCGAGCAGGAGGATGTCGGCATCGAGGATCTGCCGCCTGATGCGGGGCCAGGCATCGCCCTCGCCTTCGTCCGACGTCACGCCGGGCTTGATGTCGTGGTCGGCGAGCCGGACGATCTCGCCGGCAACCACGTCGTGGCGGGCGAATTCCTCGATGATCAGCCCGAGCATCTTCTCGGTGGAGGAGGGCCTGGCCGCCGGCTTCAGGGTCCCGTTGAGCGCGATCAGGCGCAGCTTCGTCTGCTCGCCGCTCATCGGGCTCACGCCCGGTCCTGCAGCGAGGTCGACCCCTCGCGCGAGGCGCAGTGGGCGCAGCAATAGATGATGTCGGCCTGCTCGACGCCGTGCCCGATGATGCGGCAGCCGCAATGGGCGCATGTCGGCGCGAGCTTGTGGATCGCGCATTCGAAACTGTCGAAAGTGTAGGTCTGTCCGGCCATCTCGACCTGGAAGGTCTTGTCGTAGTCGTTTCCGCAAAGATCGCAGCGCGCCATCGGTCGGCTCCTTCGTTCGCCATGTGCCCGCAGAACAGGGTGCGGCGCCGAAGGTTCCGGACAGGTCCTAAACCGGTACGGCCGTCTCGTGCTTTATCTCCTTCAGCACCAGGTTGGTGCGCACATGGGCGATGCCGGGCAGCCTGAACAGGAAGCCTTCGAGGAAGAGGTTGTAGGCCTCGAGATCGGCGCACAGCACCCGCAGGTGATAGTCGGCCTCGCCGGTCGTGGCGAAACAGTCGAGCACCTCGGCGCGCCGCCTCACCTCGGCGATGAAGGTCTCGACATGGCCGTGCTCGTGCCGCGTCAGCGTGACATGGACCATCGCATGAAAACCGAGGCCGGCGCGCCGCTCGTCGATGAGGGCCGCATAGCCCCGGACGATGCCCGCCGCTTCGAGCGCGCGGACGCGGCGCCAGCAGGCCGAGGGCGACATGCCGGTGCGCTCGGCGAGCTCCTGGTTGGAGATCCTGGCATTGGCCTGCAGCGCGCGAAGGACGCGCCGGTCCTGTTCCTCGAGCCGATCCATTCCTTTTCTCCGTTTGAAAGCTTCTTCGTTTCGTAAGCGATCTATCGAACGATTCTACCAAATTCGCGCTCCTATGCGATAGAATTGAAAGCTCCTTCCACCGGCCTCGGATTATCATGGGATCAGGCACCGACCCGTCGGGAGGCACCCCATGACCGTCCACGCGCGCAGCCGACCCATCTCCGACTACCGGCTTGCCGACCGCTACGCCCAGACCGCCGGACGCGTCTTCATGACCGGCACCCAGGCGCTCACCCGTATCGCTTTCGACCAGGCGCGCCGCGACCGGGCGGCCGGCCTCGACACGGCCGGCGTCATCTCCGGCTATCGCGGCGCGCCGCTGGGCGGGCTCGATCTCGAACTGTGGAAGAACAGGCCATTGCTAGACCGGCACGGGATCGAGTTCCTGCCGGCGGTCAACGAAGACCTCGCAGCGACCGCAACGCTCGGCAGCCAGCAGGTCGAGACCAGTCCCGACCGCCGACGCCGGGGCGTCTTCGCCATGTGGTACGGCAAGGGACCCGGCGTCGACCGTGCCGGCGACGCGCTGAAGCACGGCAATGCCTACGGCTCCTCGCCGCATGGCGGCGTGCTGGTGGTCGCCGGCGACGACCATGGCTGCGTCTCGTCCTCGATGCCGCACCAGTCCGACGTCGCCTTCATGGCGTGGTTCATGCCGACGCTGAACCCGGCATCCGTCGCCGAATATCTGGAGTTCGGCGAATATGGCTACGCGCTGTCGCGCTTCTCCGGCATGTGGGTCGCCTTCAAGGCGGTGTCGGAGACGGTGGAGGCGGCCGCCTCCTTCGACCTGCCGCGCGACCGCGTTTTCCGGGCTCCTGACTTCACGCCGCCGCCCGGCGGGCTGCACTATCGCTGGCCCGACCTTCCGGGCCCGCAGATCGAGGAGCGGATGGAGGCGAAGAAGCATGCCGTCTTCGCCTTCGCCGAGGCCAACCCGATCGACCGCCATATTTACGACGTGAAGCATGCGCGCGTCGGCATCGTCACCACCGGCAAGGCGCATCTCGACCTGATGGAGGCGCTGCGCCTGCTCGGCCTCGACGAGGCGGAGTGCCGCAGGCTCGGCATCGACATCTACAAGATCGGCATGGTCTGGCCGCTGGCGCGCCGCGATGCGCTCGACTTCGTCCGCGGCAAGGAGGAGGTGCTGGTCGTCGAGGAGAAGCGCGGCATCATCGAAAGCCAGTTCAAGGAGTATTTCTACGACTGGCCGGGCGACAAGCCGAAGCGCATGGTGGGCAAACGCGACGAGGACGGCGAGCGCCTGGTGCCGTGGACCGGCGAGCTGTCGCCGCGTCTGCTGCTGCCGATCGTCGCCCGCCGCCTCGACGGCATCTTCCCCGACGAGGATTTCGCCGGGCGCGCCGCCCGCATCCTCAGCGCCCCGCCGGTGTCGATCGCCGTCGAGGGGGCGACGCGGACGCCTTATTTCTGTTCCGGCTGCCCGCACAACACATCGACCAGGCTGCCTGAAGGCTCCAGCGCGCTGGCCGGCATCGGCTGCCATTTCATGGCGAGCTGGATGGACCGCGACACCGGCTCGCTGATCCAGATGGGCGGCGAGGGCGTCAACTGGGCCGCTTCCTCGCTCTTCACCGGTCACGGCCACATCTTCCAGAATCTCGGCGAGGGCACCTGGTATCATTCCGGCTCGATGGCGATCCGCCAGGCGATCGCTGCCAGGGCCAACATCACCTACAAGATCCTCTACAACGACGCCGTCGCCATGACCGGCGGCCAGCCGGTCGACGGGCCGATCAGCGTGCATGCGATCGCCCATGTCTGCCGGGCGGAGGGCGTCGAGCGCATCGCGCTGGTCAGCGACGCGCCGGAAAAGTTCGGGCCCACCGACTTTCCGTCGGGCACCATGATCCACCACCGCCGCGAGCTTGACGCGGTGCAGCGCGAGCTGCGCGAGGTGAAGGGCGTCTCCGTGCTGATCTATGAGCAGGCCTGCGCGACGGAGAAGCGGCGCCGGCGCAAGCACGGCACGCTGGAGGACCCGAAGCGGATCGTCGTCATCAACGAGCTGGTCTGCGAGGGGTGCGGCGACTGCTCGGTGGAATCGAACTGCCTCTCCGTCGAGCCGGTCGAGACCGGGTTCGGCCGCAAGCGGCGCATCAACCAGTCCTCCTGCAACAAGGACTTCTCCTGTCTCGACGGCTTCTGCCCGAGCTTCGTCACGCTGGAGGGCGCGACGCGCAGGCGCTCGACCGGCCGCGAGATCGACCTTACAGCATTAGCCGCCGGCCTTCCCGAGCCCGACATCGCGCCGCTTGCGGAACCCTATGACCTGCTGATCACCGGCGTCGGCGGTACCGGCGTGGTCACCATCGGTGCGCTCGTGACCATGGCCGCCCATCTCGAGGCGCGTGGCGCCTCCGTCCTCGACTTCACCGGTTTCGCGCAGAAATTCGGGCCGGTCATCTCCTATGTCCGCCTCGCGCCGGGCCCGCCCGCGCTCAACCAGGTCCGCATCGATGCCGGTGCGGCGGACGCGCTGATCGGCTGCGACATCGTCGTCTCCTCATCGCCCAAGGCGTCTGCCGCCTACCGGCCGGGCATGCGCGCCGCGCTCAACCTGGCGAAGATGCCGACCGGCGACATCGTGCGCCGGCGCGACGCCGACCTTTCCGTCGACCGGCGCGTGGCGGCGATCGAGGCGGTCGCCGGCGCCGACCGGACCGCGGCCGTCGATGCCAACGCGCTCGCCGAGAAGCTGATGGGCGATACCGTCTTCGCCAATGTCGTGATGCTTGGTTTCGCCTGGCAGCAGGGTCTGGTTCCGCTCGGCGAGGCCGCGCTGCGTCAGGCGATCGAGCTCAACGGCGTGGCGGTCGAGGCGAACCACCGCGCCTTCCTGCTCGGGCGCGTCGCCTGTGCCATGCCGGAGCGGCTGGCCGGCCTGCTCGACCCGAAGCCCGGGCCCGAGGCGCCGGACCGGGCGATCACGCGCCGCGCAGCCTTCCTGGCCGACTATCAGGACGAGGCCTATGCGGAGCGCTATCTGCGGCTGGTCGGGGAGGTGCGCGCGAGGGAAGAACCCTTCGCCTCCACCGCCATGACCGAGGCCGTCGCGAGATCGCTGTTCAAGCTCATGGCCTACAAGGACGAATATGAGGTGGCGCGGCTGCACACCCTGCCCTCCTTCGAGGAGAGCCTGCGCTCGCGCTATGACGGCGATTTCCGGATCGTGCATCATCTGGCTCCGCCGCTGCTCGCCTCCGGCACCGACGCGCGCGGCCGGCCGCTGAAGCGCGCCTTCGGCCCCTGGATCCGCATGCCGTTCAAGGTTCTGGCGCGCCTGAAGCGCCTGCGCGGCACCGCCTTCGATCCTTTCGGCCATACGGCCGACCGCCGCCTGGAGCGCGAGCTGATCGCCTGGTACGAGGCAGTCGTCGCCACCGCCCTGACCAAAGCCGGCCCCGGCAATATCGCGAAGCTTGCAGGCATACTGGCGCTGCCCATGTCGATCAGGGGCTACGGGCCGGTCAAGGAAAAGGCCGCCCATGAGATCCGCGCGGAGGTCGAGCGGCGGCTGGCGGCGCTCTGACGCACTCGGAAAATCGCAGTTTGCTGTCGGATCGGCCGCTGCCATTGCGTCCTTGACGCATGACGAACGGCGGGCAGCATAGTGCACGAAGTGCGAGAGCAGCGAGGACAGGCGCCGATGGCCGGACCGGGGAAGACGCGCATGGATGACCTCGGCTGGCTCGACAAGGCGCTCGTCTCGGCCCGGCCCAGGGCTGTCGCCGCGCTGCTGCGCTATTTCCGGGACCTCGACCAGGCCGAGGAAGCCTTTCAGGAGGCATGCCTGCGCGCCCTGAAGAGCTGGCCCGACAAGGGCCCGCCGCGCGACACGGTCGCCTGGCTGGTGTTCGCCGGCCGCAATTCCGGCATCGACCGCATCCGCAAGAAAAAGCGCGAGGTCGAGCTGCCGCCGGAGGATCAGCTTTCCGAGCTCGACGACAACGAGGCGCCGCTGGCCGAGCAGATCGACAATGCCGACTATCGCGACGACATATTGCGCCTGCTTTTCGTCTGCTGCCATCCCGACCTGCCGGCGACCCAGCAGGTGGCGCTCGCGCTGCGCATCGTCTCCGGCCTGACCGTCGCCGAGATCGCGCGCGCCTTCCTCGTCTCGGAGGCGGCGATGGAGCAGCGCATCACGCGCGCCAAGCGCCGCGTCGCCAATGCCGGCATCCCCTTCGACACGCCGACGCCCGAGGAACGGCAGGCGCGCATCGGCACGGTCGCGACCATGGTCTATCTCGTCTTCAACGAGGGCTATTCGGCGAGCGGCGGCGATGCCCATCTGCGCCTGCCTCTGTGCGAGGAGGCGATCCGCCTCGGCCGGCTTCTCTGCGACCTCTTTCCGGAGGAACCCGAACTGCTCGGCCTCTCCGCGCTGATGCTGCTGCAGCACGCCCGCGCCGAAGCGCGCCTGGACGAGCATGGCGAGATCGTGCTCCTCGACGACCAGGACCGCACGAACTGGGACCGCGACGCCATCGAGGAGGGCATGGCGCTGCTCGAGCGCGCCGAGCGCCGGCGCATGCCGGGCCCCTTCCAGCTCCAGGCGGCGATCGCCAGCGTCCACGCCCGCGCCGCAACGCCGGCAGACACCGACTGGCGCGCCATCGACCTCTACTACCGGGCGCTGGAGGCGATCCAGCCGTCTCCGGTCGTCACCCTCAACCGCGCCGTCGCCCGGTGGAAGCTCGCCGGTCCCGCCGAGGCGCTGGCCCTGATCGAGCCTCTCGGCGAGCGGCTCGACGGCTATTTCCACTTCCACGGCGTGCGCGGCACCTTCCTCAACGAGCTCGGACGCAGGGAGGAGGCCGTCGAAGCCTTCAAGCGTGCCATCGCGGTCGCCCGCACGGCGCAGGAAGCAGCCCATATCCGCCAGCATCTCGACCGGCTGCAGGGCGTCGAGGCATCCGGCCCGCGAGGGCAGGGATCTTCCGCAGGGTAATCCCGTTCCAGGCCCGGAACGGACGCTTTCTGCCCCGATCTTCAAACCTTCTTAACCCTGATTCCGCCAACGATCGGTCGGGGTCGGCGCGCGGAGCCGGCAGGATTGGGGACCGGTCGCGATCGCTGCGGCCCATGATTTGGTTGGGGGCTCGGATGTCTTTTTCGAACTTGAAGATCTCGCGCAAGCTGGCGGTGGCCTTCGTGGCGGTCGTCGCCACGATCGTCGCGATGAGCGCGGCGATCCACTGGAACCTGCAGTCGACCATGACGGCGCAGACCCATCGCGTCGTCGTCGAAGACCTGCTGGCCGACGTTCACGGCGCCGAGTTCAGGCTGGCGCGGCAGGAGAACAGCTATCGCGGCTTCCTGCTCAGCAACGATCGCTATTACATCCAGCGCCTGGAAAGCCATCGTGCCGATTTCGACAAGCATGTCGCAGCCATGCTCGCGCAGGACGATGTCGGTCCCGAGCTGGAAGCCCAGCTCCATGCCGCCGCCGACGCCATGGACGAATGGTGGCAAAATGTCGTGGTCGAGGGCCAGCGGCTGGCGGCCGATCCGATCCAGCGCTTCAAGGCGCTCGAGATGGTCGGGAAGGACGGAACGGCCGACGTCTATATGGAGAAGATCGAGAATGCCCTCGCAGCCGTCGCCGACGAGGTGGCGGCCGATATCGCCGAGGCGCGCGGGCTCGCAGACGAGTCGATCGCCTTCAACGAGAGCGTCCTCGTCATCGGCCTGGTCATGGCCGTCGCGGTCTCGGTGGCGCTGGGCTATCTGCTCTCGCGCATGATCGCGGCTCCGGTCACCAGCCTGACCTCGGCCATGGCGCGGCTTGCCGCCGGCGACAACGAGGTCGATGTCCCGGCGACGACGCGCAAGGACGAGATCGGCGAAATGGCCCGCGCCGTACTCGTCTTCAAGGAGGCGGCGATTGAGAAGATCCGCGTCGAGGCGGAGGCCGAGCAGTCGCGCAGGGCCGCCGAGGACGAGCGCAACCTCTCGGCCTCCGAGAAGGAACGCGTCGCCAAGGAAGACCATTTCGCGATCGAGAGCCTGGCGCAGGGCCTCGCCTCGCTCGCCGACGGCGACCTCACCCACCGCATCACGGTCTCCTTCGCTCCGAAGACGCAGAAGCTGCGTGACGACTTCAACCGCACGGCGGAGAAGCTGCAGCAGGCGATGATGACGATCGGCCGCGCCGTCGACGGCATGCGCACCGGCACCACGCAGATCAGCCAGGCCGCCGACGACCTGTCGCGGCGGACCGAGCAGCAGGCCGCCAATCTCGAGGAGACCGCCGCCGCACTCGACCAGATCACCGCGACGGTGCGCAAGACGGCGGACGGGGCGAGGCAGGCGACGGACGTCACCGAGCGCGCCCGTACCGGCGCCGAGAAGTCGGGCCAGGTGGTCGGCGAGGCGGTGTCGGCCATGGCCGAGATCGAGAAGTCGTCACAGCAGGTCGGCCAGATCATCGGCGTGATCGACGAGATCGCCTTCCAGACCAACCTGCTGGCGCTCAATGCCGGCGTCGAGGCGGCGCGGGCCGGCGAGGCCGGCAAGGGCTTTGCCGTCGTCGCGCAGGAGGTCCGCGGCCTCGCGCAGCGCTCGGCCGAAGCCGCGCGCGAGATCAAGGAGCTCATCTCCACCTCGACCGTCCAGGTCGCCCACGGCGTCGATCTGGTCGGCCAGACCGGCGACGCCCTGCAGACGATCGTCGGCCAGGTGATCGAGATTTCCGGCCTCGTCGACGAGATCGCGGCCTCCGCGCAGGAGCAGTCGACCGGCCTCGGCGAGGTCAACTCGGCCGTCAACCAGATGGACCAGGTGACCCAGCAGAACGCCGCCATGGTCGAGGAAAGCACCGCCGCCAGCCACTCGCTGGCGCAGGAGGCGCAGGAGCTCGCCCGCCTCCTGTCCGAGTTCAAGCTCGGCGAGAACGCCTCGCGCCACGCCCGTCCGGCGGCGAACGCCGCTCCCGCCCGCCGGCCTTCCCTGGCAAGGCCGGTCACGGCCCTGAAGACGGTCGGCACCGGCGGCCAGGCCGCGGCCCTGCTCGCCGAGCAGGCGGAGGACGACGGCTGGGAGGAATTCTGATCCCGCCCGGGCTTTTAGGGGGTCGATCGGATATGACCTCGCGGGGCATGATGGTCGCGTCGTCGTCCTCGGGCTTGTCCCGAGGGTGACGGCGTTGGGAGATGGATCGACGCACGCTCCAGATGCGATTGCCCGCCGGTCGATGACCGGCGCAGCCGGCAGGGACAGAAGAAACCGCGAGGGCAAGATGACCAGGACGATCGGGCGAGGGCCTTGCCCGGCGCGGATATGGGGAAAAGGATGAATTCC
>CAYYZC010000035.1:0-18032 GCA_964475605.1 uncultured Chelativorans sp. | reverse complement strand
CTTCGAGGACATCTGGGCCTTCGAGAAGAAGTTCGCGGAGCTCTGAAAAACGGCGGGACCGGGAACCTTCAGCCCGATCGTAGAGGAAGGAAGTATGCTGCCTCGACTTCGGCGGTCCAGTCGCCGGAGCGGACGAAGCGAGGCCATATCTCCGCGCCCGGTACGAAGTCCCAGTCGTCGCCCGGACCGGACGAGCGGGCCGACCGGACCAGGCGGCGGCGCGCCTGATCGCGGATGATCGTCTCACGCAGGGCCGCAGGATCCCAGTGCGTGGAGACCTGCTCTACGAAGGTCTCCACGACGGCCCGGTATTCGATGGCATGAGCCAGATTCTCGGTTTCTTCCGGATCGCGCCTCATGTCGAAAAGCAAGGGTGGATCGACCTCGCTCCAGATGAACTTGAATTGTTTGTCGCGGATCATGAACAGCGGATGGTCGACGCCCTCGGCCAGATACTCCGCCAGAACGGGTGCGTGGGCGGTGTCGCCGGCGCCGCCGCGGAGGAACGGGACCAGCGACTGGCCGTCGCATGGCCGGACATCGCCGGGGTTCCCCCCGGCGAGTTCCACGAAGGTCGGCAGTAGGTCGAGATGGGATACCGGATCGCTGCAGCGGCCGGACACGTCGCTGCCGGGACGGGAGATGAGAAGGGGAACGCGCATCGAGCGGTCGTAGAACGACTTCTTGTACCACATGCCGCGCTCGCCCAGCATGTCGCCGTGATCCGAGGTGAAGACGACCGCCGTGCTTGAGTGCAGGCCGGTGGCCTCCAGCAGATCGAGAAGCTTGCCGATCCGGTCGTCGAGATAGGAGATCGCGGCATAGTAGCCGTGCCGGGCCCGCCTGACCTGGTCGCGACCGGGCACGACGCGGTCCATTCCATAGTGGCTGAACAGGCGGCGGCTGTGGGAGTCGCGCTGCTCCTCCTCGATGAAGGGGGTGGACGGCTCGTCGATCTCCTCGGGATCGTACATGTCCCAGAACTCGGGCGTCATGACATAGGGATCATGCGGGTGGGTGAAGGAGACCCACAGGAAGAACGGCTCTTCGCGCCCGTCGCGCGCGAGCTCGTAGATCTTGGCAGCAGCCTGATTGAACGTCATCTCGTCGAATTCGAGCTGCATGCTGCGCAGGCAGGGCCCCGCTTCGACCACGTTGGTCATGTCCTGGAACGCCAGCCGCGGATCGGTGTTCGACCAGTCGGGGATCCAGGCGAAATCGGCGGGGTAGACGTCATTGGTCAGGCGGCTTTCGAGCCCGTGCATCTGGTCCGGACCGATGAAATGCATCTTGCCGGACGCGCAGGTCGAATATCCCCTCGAGCGCAGGTGATGCATCATCGTGGGCGTGGCGGCCGGCAATTCGCAAGCATTGTCGAAGGCGCCGATCGTGGAGCAAAGCCTTCCGGAAACGAGAGCCGCCCGCGAGGGGCCGCAAAGCGGGAACGCACAATATGCGTTGTCGAATATCGTGGAGCGTTCCGCCAGTTCGGTCAGGTTGGGGGCCTTGACGACCCTGTTCCCATAGACCGGGAGCGCTCCCGCGGAAAGCTGGTCCGCCATGATCAGAATGATGTTCGGGCGGTCCGTCATTCGTCCGTCTTGCCTTTCCGCGGGATTGCTCAGGATGCGTCTGTTATTGCGCGCCGGCCTGCAGGGCTTCCTCGATCCAGCCGTCGAAGAGCGCCTGGTTGGCCTCGACCCAGTCCTCGGCATGCCGCCGCAACTCTTCCGGCGAATCCTCTCCTTCGTACAGGAGCTTGTTCTCCGCATTCACGTCCGCAAGCGGAATGGTGACCAGCTCGAAGAGCCGCTTGGCCGCCGGGTTCTCAGCCAGGAACTCGTTATTGGCGATGACGGTGATGTCGTTGACCTGGAACCCCGTCTCGCTGACGCTCTCTACCGAGCCGGTACCTTCCGGGACGGTTGGGAAGGGGACGGTCAGCCACGTCGAATCCTCGCCCGGGACGAGCACGTTTCCCACCCATAGCGGCGTCCAGGTGTAGTAAAGGATCGGCTTGCTCTCGCGATAGCGCTCGATGGCGTTGGCTATGATCGCGAAATAGACGCCCTGATCGTGCTCGACGGTGTCGCGCAGGCCATAGGCATCCAGGTGATGCTCGATCACGCGCTCGCACCCCCAACCCGGATCACAGCCTGCGAGATTGGCGAGGCCGTCGCCGTCAGAGTCGAACAGCTTCGCCAGTTCCGGATCCTTCAGCTGCTCGATGCTGGTGATGCCGTTGGCTTCGGCGGTCGCCTTGTCGATCAGGTAACCCTGTTCGGCATCCTCCACCAGAGTGCCGACGCGCGACATCCGCTCGTCGCCGCCGGCCTGCTCGAAGAAGGCGTCGTGCAGCGGAGTCCAGTGGTTGGCCGAATAGTCGACGTCGCCATTGGCCACGGCCAGATGCAGTGCCGGGAACTCCGCCTGGGCATGCTCCTCCACGGTATAGCCGAGGCGCTCGAGCCCGATCTGGACCACGAGATGAAAGAACCAGGAATTTGCCGGTGGTCCCTTGATCGGACTGACGGTCCTGCCCTGGCCGGGAAGCTCCTGAGCCGTGACCGGCCCGATCATCATTCCGACGGCCAACAGTGCGGCGGTCGGGATTCTCCACGATCTCATCACGCTCTCCCTTGTTTGGCGCGGCCTTCAATCCCGTCCGGCACGAACCGCCAGCCGCATGCGCGGCTCGACATCGGCAACCGCGCCGCCGCTGCGGACATACTTCTCCCGATCATTGGTGAAGGACTGATAGTCCCACGGAGGAGGATGGCCGGCGCTTCGCGCCTTCTGGATCGTCAGACGCGCTCTCTGGCTTTCGACAATCTGCGTTCTCAGCTTCTCGGGGTGCCAGATTCCCCGAAGCTCTTCGATGAAACCGCTGACCGTTTCCCGATGCTCGTCATTCCCGCCGAGATTTTCCAACTCCAGCGGGTCGGCTTCGAGGTCGTAGAGCTGGATCGGATCGGCGTCGCTGTAGATGAACTTGAACCGGCCCCGCCGTATCATCAGGCATGGCGCCAGCGTGCCCTCGGCAAGATATTCGCCATAGGCATGGTCCGCTCCGCGCGATGCGACGTCGCCGTCGAGCAGGGGCAGCAGGCTGGTCCCGTCCAATTCGTCGACAAGCCCGTCTTCGGGCAATCCGGCGAGATCGAGAATGGTCGGCATGAGGTCGACAAGCGACACCGCGCCGCGATGCCTCATCGCCGGCGGGCGTCCCGGGACCCGGACGATGAGCGGGATCCTCGCCGACCATTCGAAGAAGTTCATCTTGTAGAAAAGCCCGCGCTCCCCCAGCATCTCGCCGTGATCGGAGGTGAAGATCACGACCGTGTCTTCGGCGAGCGACGCCGCCTCCAGCGCGGCGAGAAGCCGGCCCACCTGGTCGTCCACATAGGATATCATCGCATAATAGGCGTGCCGGGCATTGCGAATGGCCTCTGCCGACGGCCGATGCCGGTTCAGGCCGATCTGCTCATGCAGCCTTTGGCTGTGTGGGTCGCAGCGTTCGAAGGGAATGGGCGGGACCTGCGGCACGTCGATCTCATCGCAGTCGTATCGACCCCAGTATTCCGGCGTGGTGACGTAGGGGTTGTGAGGATGGGTGAAGGAGACGGTCAGGAAGAATGGCTTGCCGTCGCGCTGCCTCGCCAGGTCGTAGATCGCTTGCTCGGCCTTGAATGCCGTTTCCTCGTCATAGTCGATCTGCAGGCTTCTGGCGCAGAGTCCCGAACTCTCGATCACCTCGATGCGGTGCGCCCAAGGATAGTCGAGCTGCTCGGCTTCCCAGTCGGGACACCATGTGAAATCCGCCGGATAGATGTCGGTCGTCAGGCGCTCTTCAAAGCCGTGCAACTGGTCCGGACCGACGAAATGCATCTTGCCCGACAGGACGGTGCGATAGCCGAGCGTCCGGAGATAGTGCATCAGCGTCGGTGTCGATGCACGAAGCTCGGCCGCATTGTCGTAGACGCCGATCCGCGAGCAAAGGCGCCCGGTCAGCATGGACGCACGCGAAGGCGCGCATTGCGGATAGTTGCAATAGGCGTTTTCGAACACGGCGCCCTCTCGCGCCAGGCGGTCGATATTGGGCGTCCTGACGACGGCGTTCCCGTATGCGGCCAGCGCCGGGGCGGCCAATTGATCCGCCATTATCAGAAGGACGTTCGGGCGCAGGCCGTTCTTCATGGGATGCTCCTCCACCGTCACGCTAGAAACCGGCCGGCAGCCTTTCAAGGTTGATTTGCCGAACGCTTGCCGTAACATCGGCTACATGGCTGAACTCCGGCAGGAACTCTCCGCGATCGGAGCGCTGATCGCGTTCGATGCGGCGGCGCGACAGCTCAGCTTCACCCGCGCGGCCGACGAGCTGGGAATGACCCGTGTCGCAGTCAGCCGTCAGATCGGCTCGCTCGAGGCCGACCTGAAGGTGAGCCTGTTCCGACGTCTCCACCGAGGGGTGGCGCTTACCGCCGCGGGCGAACGACTGCTGGAAAAGATCTCGCAGCCGCTCCGCGAGCTCGCTGCGGCCAAGCAGGAGATCCGGGCAGCGCAGCATTCGGAACGCGTGAACGCGACGATGACGGTCGCCTTCGCAACCTTCTGGCTCATTCCGCGACTGGGAAGCTTCCGGGTGCGGAATCCGGAGATCGACCTGCGGCTGACGATCTCGGACAAATATCTCAATCTGGTCGAGGACGGTATCGACGTCGCCATCCGATACGGCAGCTCGGCCTGCGGCGCACATCATTCGCGTTTCCTGTTCAAGGAGAGCCTGGTCCCGGTGTGCAGCCCGGGATATATGCGGCGAACGCCAGCTCTCTCGACCCCGGCGCAGCTCCTCGGGGAGCGGCTCATCCATCTCGGCGGCATGTACCGATCCGAAGCCAAATGGCCGAACTGGTTCAGAAGCTTCGGCCTGTCGCTGCCGCCGGACGCCGGAGGCATTTCGGTGGATGCCTATTCCAACATGGTGCAGGCGGCGCTCGAGGGGCAGGGCATCGCTTTGTGCGGAACGCCCCTCGTCGACCATCTTCTCGCCAGCGGCGCCCTGGTGCGGGCGCTGGACGTGCCCCCGCTCGAGCGCGATTGCTATCTGTTGCTGTTGCCCAGCGGGTCGACGCCGACAAAGGCAACCGAATGTTTTTGCGAGTGGATCATCGCGGAAGCCGAGGGAAAAATTCCCTTCTCCATGGTCGGCTGAAGGCTTGCGGCAAGACATGAAAGCCGCCCGGCCGGCAATTTTCTCATCCAGGGGTCGATTTTTTTTCGTCCGATCTTCGAACGACCATGATGTTACCTAATCGGGGAGGTGAAGGTGTGAGATCAACAACTCACTGCCTGGCTTGGAGCGCGAATGGAAGAATGCAGCTTTCTCAACCCGTTCGAATGCGCCACGATCCCGCTGGCGGACTGGCTTTCTGCATGGCTGCGCTGGCTCGTTGACGAATACCGCCCCGTCTTCCAGGCGGTCAAATATCCGGTAGACCAGCTCCTCGAGTGGTTCGGGCTGATCCTGACCGGAGTGCCGCCCACGATCATGCTCGTGGTGATCGGCGCGTTCGCCTGGCAGGTCGGCGGACGGAGGCTCGCCCTCACCGTTCTTTCCGCCTTGCTGTTCACGGGCTTCATCGGGGTCTGGTCCGAAGCGATGACCACCCTGTCGATCGTCGTCACGGCATTGTTTCTTGCCGTCATCGTCGGCATCCCGATGGGGATCTGGGCAGCCCGCAGCGACCGCGCCTGGTCCGTCATCAGACCCGTCCTCGACACCATGCAGACGATCCCGGCATTCGTCTATCTGGTGCCGGTGGTCATGCTCTTCGGCATCGGCAACGTTCCCGGCGTGATCGTCACGGTGGTCTTCGCCATGCCGCCCCTGATCCGATTGACCAATCTCGGGATCCGCCAGGTCTCGGAAGAAGTCGTCGAGGCGGTCCGGGCCTTTGGCGCGACGGAGCGCCAACTCCTGTGGAAGACTCAGATGCCCCTGGCCATGCCGACGATCATGGCCGGCGTGAACCAGACGCTGATGATGTCGCTGTCGATGGTCGTGATCTCCTCGATGATCGCCGTCGGGGGCCTCGGACAGATGGTGCTCAGGGGCATCGGGCGTCTGGATGTCGGGCTGGCAGCCGTAGGCGGACTCGGGATCGTCATGCTGGCGATCGTGCTCGACCGGATCACGCAATCCTTCAGCGTGCCGAAGCGGACGCCGGGCGCCGTCTGGCACGGCGGCCCGATCGGCCTCGTACGCAACGCCTACCGCTTTGCCTTTCCCGATCCTGCTCCGGCCAGCTCCGAGATGAAGAAACTAGAGGACGCGAAACGATCCCAATAACAAACACGCATTTCACTTCAATACAGGGAGGAGAACCGTGAGAAGAATTGCAAACAAGTCCATCGTGCTTGCCGGCATGCTGTTCGTCGCCGCTTCCGGGCCGGCGAGCGCTGCCGACGTCGTCAAGCCGACATGGAACGGCATCACGGAGGAGCTGTTCCAGACCTTTCTCGTGATGGAGGGGCTGAGAGAGCTCGGGTTCGAGGTCGAGGAGCCGGCCCAATTGCAGATCCCGATCGCACATATGGCCATCGCCAACGGCGACGCGACCTTCTATGCATCTCACTGGAAGCCGCTGCACAACGCATTCTGGGAAGAGGCCGGGGGCGACGAGAAGCTGATGCGGATCGGGACCCTCTCCAGCAACAGCCTGCAGGGATACCTCATCGACAAGAAGACGGCCGACGAGACGGGGATCAAGTTCCTGAACGAGCTGGCCGACCCCGAAAAGGCGAAGCTGTTCGATATCGACGGCAACGGCAAGGCCGACCTCTACGGCTGCGAACCCGGCTGGGGCTGCGAGCGCGTCATCGAGCACCAGCTCGATGCGTTCGGATTGCGGGACACGATCGAGCACCGGCAGGGCGGCTATTTCGCCATCATGCCGGATGCGATCGAGCGCATCCAGTCCGGACAGCCGACGCTCTACTATACCTGGACACCGCTATGGGTTTCGGCCGTCCTGAGGCCTGGCGAGGAAGTCGCATGGCTGAATGTCGAGGAAACGTCTCTGCCTGACGGCGACACCGCCAACACGACGGTCGAAGGGCTTGGAAATCTCGGCTTCCCGGTCAATGATCAGATGGTGATCGCCAACACGGAATTTCTCGAGGCCAATCCGTCGGCCAGGCAGTTTTTCGAGGATTTCACGATCCCGATCGAGGACATCAATGCCCAGAACCTGCTCGTTCACGAGGGCCAGGATTCCAACGGGCAGATCCTTCAGCACGCGAAGGACTGGATAGCCTCGCACCAGAGCCAGTGGGACCAGTGGATCGATGCGGCGAAGGCGGCGGAGTAGCCAGCCTTCCCGCTCCCTGACGCCGTGTCTGTCCGCCCGGCGTTCCGGCGTCAGGGAAACGAAGGCCTTGCGCCTCGCCGAAACATGGAGAGCGATCACATGGTAATGGCGTCGATCGACTGCAGCAATTTGTGGAAGATCTACGGCCCGCACGAGCAGGAGGCGCTCGCCGCCGCCCGCGCGGGCGCGGACAAGGCGGAGATCCTCGATCGCTATGGCTCGGTGCTCGGCGTGGCGGACGTGTCCTTCAGCGTCCTGCCGGGAGAGATCTTCTGCATCATGGGTCTCTCCGGGTCGGGCAAGTCGACCCTCGTGAGGCACCTGAACCGGCTGATCGAACCGAGCGCAGGCGAGGTCCGGATCGGCGGCCGCGACATCAACAAGCTCGACGCTGCGCAACTGCGCGCCCTGCGCTCCGATGAGGTCGGCATGGTGTTCCAGAACATGGCGCTGCTGCCGCACAGGTCCGTCATCGACAACGTCGCCCTCAGCCTCGAGCTGAAAGGTGTTCCGCGCGACGAGCGGCACAGGATCGCGGGCGAGAAGCTCGACCTCGTGGAGCTCGGGGGCTGGGGCGATCGCTTCCCCGACGAGCTGTCCGGCGGCATGAAGCAGCGCGTCGGACTTGCGCGCGCCATGGCCGCGGATCCGGGCATCCTGCTCATGGACGAGCCGTTTTCGGCACTCGATCCCCTGATAAGGCGTCAGCTTCAGAACCAGTTCCTCGATCTCGTGAAGATGGTCCGCAAGACGACGGTTTTCATCACCCACGATCTCGACGAGGCGATCCGGCTCGGAGATCACATCGCGATCATGAAGGACGGCCGTATCGTCCAGGTCGGGACGCCCGAGGATATCGTGACGGCACCGGCGGACGACTATGTCGCCGATTTTGTCGCCGGGATCTCGAGATTGTCGCTGGTCTCTGCGGCAAAGATCATGCAGCCGGTGGACGGCGCGGCGCGGACCGACCTCGAAGCCGCGCCGACCGTGACGCCGAATACCAAGCTGAACGAGATCGTGACGATCGCCTGCGAAACGGACCAGGCCATCGTGGTAGCCGAGGAAGGCACCGAGGCGATCGGCATCATCACGAAGAAGACCCTCCTGAGAGGGATACAGGGTCACTGACCCCGTGTCCCGGGCCACAAGGATGAGCCGGTTCCCGGATCGTCCACCGTCCCAGGCTGAGGCAAGCGCTTGATGCTCTAACCGTCCTGCTGCAAAAGTCCCATGGGTGTTGGATTCAACTCACCCGCTCGCGGACAATTGCGATTGAGCGCCTAGTGGATGGTACGACGATACTACGACCTGCCGTCATTGACGGCCCTGGCGGTTTTCGAGGCCTCGGCGCGGCATTTGAGCTTCAAGCTGGCGGCAAGCGAGC
Organism: uncultured Chelativorans sp.; assembly: GCA_964475605.1. GTDB lineage: Bacteria > Pseudomonadota > Alphaproteobacteria > Rhizobiales > Rhizobiaceae > CAYYZC01. Next base: position 9,275 of record CAYYZC010000035.1, on the reverse strand, counting down.
TGAATGTCACGCCCGGAGCCGTCAGCCGGCAGATCAAGGCCCTCGAGGATGAGTTCGGGGTCCCGCTCTTTTCGCGCGGCGCCGGGGGTGTCGAACTCACCAGCGCGGGGGAGGATCTCTATGCGGTGCTTTCGGGCGGCTTCTCGCGAGCTGCGGAGGTCGTGCGAACCATCAAACGCGGAGACCGGACGAAGAACGTCACGATCGCATGTTCCGACGCCTTTGCCGCCTTGTGGCTCATACCGCGCATGGGCGATTTCTGGACGCGTTTTCCTAAGATCAGCGTCGATCATCTGATCTCCGACGACTCGCGCGACTATCGCCGAGCGGAGGTCGAGCTGAGGATCCGCTACGGCTTCGGGGCATGGCCGAACGAAACCGCCAGGCTTCTGTTCAACGACACAATCTATCCCGTCTGCGGGAGGGAGTTCGCACAGGCGCATGCCGGCGCCTCCGCCGCCAGCCTCGCCGCACTGCCTATGCTCCATGTCGATTGGGTGGATCCGGTGTGGGCGGGATGGGACGAGGTTCTGCGCCGCGCCTCGTTGCCGCAAGGCACCTCGCGCGGGCGCCGCTTCGGCAAGTTCACCGTGGCTCTTTCCGCTGCCCAGGCAAACCAGGGAGTGGCGGTGGGCTGGGATCGCCTGGTGAGGCCGCTTCTCGACAACGGCAAGCTGGTTCGGTTCACCGAGCTCGAGCTTCCCGCCCCCGGCGGCTACTACCTGACCTGGAACGACAATCGCGATCTGTCCCAGGCGGCTCAGGTCTTTCGGGACTGGCTGGCAGATACAGCCGCGCTGGAGACAGCCGCCTTGGGGCTATGACGCCGGTCGGTCCGCCGCCAGGGGCTGCGACAACAACTCAACCGGCGCATGACAATTTTTCAGTAACGAGAGCGTTTCAACGCGTCGTAGCGTGCGACGCGTGCCGGTATGGCGCGACCGCGACAAGCGCTTTGCCGAGATGTGCTCGACGCGGATCGATCAGGCCACTTTGCGAGGTGCAACCGTCATGCGCGTCGAAGGCATCTATACGCCGGTCGTAACCCCGTTTCGACCCGACTTCGAGATCGACCGGGATCGTTTCGCTTCGGTGATCGACTATCTGATCGAAGCCGGCGTTCACGGGATCGTCGTGGCCGGAACGACGGGCGAGTATTATGCCCAGACGCCCGAGGAACGCATCGAGCTGATGCAACTCGCCCGTGACCTGATCAAGGAACGCGTGCCGCTGATCGTCGGAACCGGCGCCATCCGAACGGAGGATTCCGTGGCATTCGCCCTCGCCGCGAAGGCTGCGGGAGCCGACGCATTGCTGGTGGCGACCCCGCCCTATGCGGTTCCGACCGGGCGCGAGATCGCGCTCCACGCGCTTGCGATCGACAGGGCAGCGGACCTGCCGGTGATGCTCTACAACTATCCGGGCCGGATGGGCGTCAATATGGACGAGGAGGTTCTGGACCGGCTCGGGCGGAACCCGAACTTCTGCGCGATAAAGGAATCGTCCGGCGATCCCGATCGCCTGCACATGCTGGCGCGCGATTATCCGCACATACAATTGTCGTGCGGCATGGACGATCAGGCCCTGGAGTTCTTCGCCTGGGGCGCTCGTTCATGGGTCTGCGCGGGTTCGAACTTCGCTCCGGAGGCGCATATCGCGCTCTACGAAGCGTGCGCCGTCCGCGGCGACTTCATGACCGGCCGGCGCATCATGTCTGCGATGATGCCGCTGATGCGCGTCCTGGAGCAGGGCGGCAAGTTCATACAGGCGATCAAGCACGGGCTGACGCTGCGCGGCATCGAATGCGGCCCGCCGCGGCGCCCCCTCCAGCCGCTCAACAAGGACGAGAAACGGGAGCTCGAAGAGGTGATCCGCACGATGGACGCCACCATCGCCGTGATTCTCGACGATGCGGCGGGATCCACCAGCCCGACGGCGGAGGCGCCTGCAGACATCCTATCCTTACCGCGCAAGGGAGCCGCGTAAATGACAGGACTCCTGACGCGGGAAGAATACGGGGCAATCGCCGCTCGGCTGGACCTGCCGCGCGCCGCTCATATCGATGGGCGCTTCCGGCCCGGCAATGCCAGCCTCAAGACGTTCAACCCGGCCACCGGCAACGCCATCGTCGAGATCGCGGCCGCCGATGCGGCCGATGTCGACCTTGCGGTGGCGAAGGCGCGCGAGGCCTTCGAGCGCGGAAGCTGGTCGAAGCTGCACCCATCCGCACGCAAGGACGTCCTGATCCGGCTTGCGAAGCTGATGACGCGCAACCGGCGCGAACTCGCCGTCCTGGAGAGCCTCGACAGCGGCAAGCCGATCCGCGATTGCGAATTGATCGACGTGCCCGATACGATCTCGACGATCAAATGGCATGCCGAAGCGGCCGACAAGCTTTACGATCAGGTGGCGCCGTCCGGAGACGACGCCGTCGCCATGATCGTACGCGAGCCGGTCGGCGTGGTGGCGGCGATCCTGCCCTGGAATTTCCCGCTTCTGATGCTCGCATGGAAGATCGGTCCGGCGCTCGCGGCAGGCTGTTCCGTGATCGCCAAGCCGGCCGAGCAGACGGCGTTGACGGCACTGAGGATGGCCGAGCTTGCGGCCGAGGCGGGCGTGCCGCGCGGCGTCTTCCAGGTGCTTCCCGGAGACGGGCCTTCCGTCGGGGAGCCTCTCGGACGCCACGCGGATGTCGATATGGTTGCCTTCACGGGCTCTACGGAGACCGGCAGACGGTTCCTTCGCTATTCGGCGGATTCCAATCTCAAGCGCGTGGTTCTGGAATGCGGCGGCAAGAACCCGGCGGTCGTTCTGGCCGACGCCGAAGATCTCGACGTCGTTGCCGGACACGTCGTCAATGCGGCCTTCTGGAACATGGGCGAGAACTGTTCGGCCAACTCCCGCCTGATCGTGCAGAAGAAGATCAAGGACGAGTTGATGGAGCGGGTCCTGCATCGCACGCGCGAATGGCGCACAGGCGATCCGCTGGATCCGCGCAACCATCTCGGTGCGCTCGTCGACGAGGAGCACCAGCGCAAGGTCGCCGGTTATCTCGACGGGTCGGATGGAGCGACGGTTCTCGCGGGAGGCAAGGCCGACGGCCCGTTCGTTCCGCCGACGATCCTCGACGGGGTCAGGCCGGGAGACCGCCTGGCGAGGGAGGAGATATTCGGCCCCGTCCTGTCGGTCATCGACGTCGCCTCGGTCGAGGAAGCGATCGCCGTGGCGAACGACACCCAATACGGCCTGACGGCGAGCGTCTTCACCTCCAATGCGAAAACGGCGATCCGCGCCGCACGCGCCATCCGCGCAGGCACCGTAACCGTCAACTGCTATGGCGAGGGAGACGTCACGACGCCTTTCGGCGGCTACAGGCAATCAGGCTTCGCCGGCCGGGACAAGGGCGTCCATGCCCATGAGCAGTACACGGAACTGAAGACGATCTGGATCGACCTGTCCGACAGCGCGCCTGCGGAGACAATCGCATGAACGTTGGAACCGCAGTGGCGGATGATCCTGTAGCGGAGGATGCCGGCCGAACCGGGCGGCGCGGCGGACGCGGCGCGCGGCGAGAGCTTCGCAGCGACCGCACCGCGAAAATGCTTCCCACGCTCACGCGCGCCCTGCCGCTGGTGGAGCCGATGTCGCCGGAGCAGGTGGAGCTCGTCGATCGCGCGTCGATGGAAATCCTCGAAGAGGTCGGGGTGGTCTTCCGCGATCCGATCGCGCTCGAGGACTGGCGCAAGGCCGGCGCGGATGTCCGCGACGATCGCGTGCATCTCGACCGGAACCTCGTGCGGGAACTGATCTCCACCATTCCGCCGAAAATCGAGCTCCATGCGCGCAACCCGCAACACTCGGTCGTGCTTGGCGGCTCGGAGTCGGTCTTCGTTCCGATGACCGGGGCGCCCTATCTGCGCGATCTCGACGACAAGCGCCGGCTGCCGACGCTGGCGGACCTCGCCATGTTCCACAAGCTGGCGCATATGGCCCCGGCGCTGCACTCGACCGCCCATCATATCGTCGAGCCGATGGATCTGGTCGTCGCGCATCGGCATCTTCATATCACCTATTCATCCATGAAGCATTCCGACAAGACCTTCATGGGAATGACCACATCGCCCAGGAACGCCGAGGACGTGCTGGACATGTGTGCGGTGCTGTTTGGCGCGGAGTTCATGGAAACGCACCCGGTCGTTGTCGGAAACTGCAACGGGAACTCGCCGCTGGTCTGGGACGAAGTGATGCTTGGCGCCATGCGTGCGTTCTGCCGCCGCAACCAGCCCGTCCTCTGCTCGCCATTCGTCCTCGGAGGCGCGAATACGCCGGCTTCCACGGCGCCTGCTGTCGCCCAATTGAACGCCGAGGCGCTGTCCGCCCTTGCCTATACGCAGGTGGTCCGCAAAGGCTGCCCCGCCATATACGGTCACTACCTGTCGACGGTATCGATGGCGTCCGGAGCGCCAATGGCCGGGACCCCGGAGATCAGCCTGATGAACTTCATGATCGGGCAGATGGCGCGGTTCTACGGCGTGCCGTGGCGTACCTCCAATACGCTCGGCGGGGCGAAGACCTTCGATGCCCAGGCAGGGTATGAAAGTGCGGCAACGATGATGGCGGTGTTGCTTTCGGGTGCGAACTATATCTGGCACTCGGCCGGCTGGAACGAGGCAGGCATGCATTGTTCGGTGGCGAAATTCGTCGTCGACGCGGAAGTCTGCGCCATGGGGTATCGCATGGCGGAGGGAATCCGCTGGGACGATTTCGACGACGCCCTCGCCGCGGTCCGTGACGTCGGCCCCGGCGGCCACTATCTCGGGCATCCGCATACGCAAGCCAATTTCGAGCGCGCCTTCTTCATGCCGAAGCTTTTCGACAATTCGGCATATGAGCAATGGGTCGCGGATGGCAGCAACGACATCACCGCGCGAGCGCTGAAGGAGGCCCGTGCCATGCTTGCCGCCTATGAAGAGCCTGCGCTTGATCCGGCCCTCGACGAGGCGCTGCTGGACTTCATCGCGCGCCGCGAGCGCGAGATTCCGGCAGTCGACGCACTGAACCAGGATCACTAGATCGTGGCCCTGAAAAGTGGCAACCGGCTTTCGGATCGGATCACGGTCCATCCGTCCGATCCGGCTGCATTCGTGCCTTGCGAGGTGGTTCCGCCTCGCTGCAAAACGCTCTGAGGGGCTACGCCTTTGCGCATCGTGGAGCTTCACGTCTTCAGCAAGAGCCTCCCGGTGGTCGGAGGCGCGTTCAACATCTCGTCCTCGAGGGTGGACGCTCTCGATACGACGATCGTCAAGCTGGTGACCGGGACCGGCCTTGTCGGGTGGGGCGAAACCTGCCCGGTGGGGCCGACCTATCAGCCTCAGCATGCGCTTGGCGCGCGCGCCGCCCTGGCCGAGATGGCACCGGGCCTGATCGGCGCCGACCCGCTTGCGCCAGGGCCGTTGCGCCTCGCCATGGATCGTCGCCTCAACGGACACAACTATGCGAAGGCCGCGGTCGAGATTGCGGCAGCCGATCTGGCCGGCAAGCAGTTCGGCGCGCGGGTATGCGACCTTTTCGGCGGCGCCTTCGTGGAGGCCGTTCCGACCTATTATTCGACCGGGGTCGGAGACCCGGTCGAAACGGCCCGCATCGCGGCCGAAAAGGTTGATGAAGGCTTTGAACGCCTCCAGGTCAAGGTCGGCGGCCGCGATGTCGTAGCCGATATCGAAACGATCCGAAGGGTGTGGGAAGCGGTTGGCGGCCGTGCCCGACTGGCTATCGATGCCAATCGGTACTGGACCACGCGGGACGCCCTGCGCGTCAGCCTCGAATGCGCCGCCATCCCCTTCGTGATGGAGCAGCCCTGCAACACGATCGAGGAGATCGCCTCCATACGCGCCCAGATCCGGCATCCGATCTATCTCGACGAGAACACCGAGAGCCCGGCGGACGTGCTGCGTGCGATCGCGCTTGGGGTGTGCGACGGCTTCGGGCTGAAGATCACGCGGCTCGGCGGCCTTCGTGCTTTCGCGGCCGTTCGTGACATGTGCGCGGCGCGCTCGATGCCGCATAGCTGCGACGATGCCTGGGGCGGCGACATCATCGCCGCCGCCTGCGCGCATATGGCGGCGACGGTCGAGCCGAGATTGATGGAAGGGGCCTGGATCGCTGCACCCTATATCGCGGAACATTACGATGCCCGAAACGGCGTCGCCATCGAGCGCGGCCGTATCCGTGTTCCGCGGGGACCCGGCCTCGGCATCGAGCCGGACGAAGCGGCCTTCGGCGCGCCTCTGGCATCTTACTCATGACCGGTCTGCAAGGTAAAAAGGTCCTCGTGACCGGAGCGAATGGCGGCATCGGGGCTGCTGTGACGGCCGCTTTCCGTCAGGCCGGCGCCAGGGTGGCGGCCGCCGATCTTGTCCTCGACGGTGTCGAAGCCGATGCGAGGCTGCCCGGCAACCTGGCCGATCGCGCCTATTGTGATTCCCTGCCGCACGTTGCTGCCGAGGCACTCGGCGGGCTCGATATCGTCGTCAACAATGCTGGCGTCATGCGGCGCGGAACGGTCGTCGAGGCGAGCGACGAGGATTTCTCGCTGCTCGTTGCCGTCAATGTCGAGGCTCCGTTCCGGATCTGCCGCTCCGCCATCCCGCTGATGGCCGCCAATGGCGGCGGCGCGATCGTCAATCTCGCATCCTGCTGGGGGGCTCATCCCGGGCCGCGCCATGCGCTCTATGTGATGTCCAAGGCAGCGCTCGCCTCGCTGACGCAGTGCATGGCGCGCGACCACGCGCGTGACGGGATCCGGATAAACGCCGTCTGCCCGAACGAAGTCGACACGCCGATGCTGCGCACCGGCTTTGCCGTAAGGGGGCTCGATCCCGACAGGGCGATGGCCGACCTAGACGCTTCGGTGCCGCTCGGCCGCGTCGCGCAACCGCAAGACATCGCGGATGTGGTCCTGTTCCTGGCATCCGATGCCGCGCGCTATATGTGCGGCGCGCTCGTCGAGGTGAACGGCGGGAAGGCCGTCGCGTGAGCCGCTTCGCCGGCAAGGTCGCTCTGGTGACCGGTGCCAGCGCCGGTATCGGCGCTGCGATCGCCGACAGGCTTGCCGGGGAGGGCGCGCGCGTTTTCGCGATCCAGCGCAGAAAGTCGCCGAGCGTGGAGACGATCGTCGCGGACCTGTGCGACCCGGACGTTCCGGCCACGATCGTCGACGACGTCGTCCGGCGGGCGGGCAGGCTCGATATCCTCGTCAACAGCGCCGGGCGCATGGTGGAGGCGAAGATAGACGAGATGGATCTGGACGAGTGGCGGCGCACGATGGCCCTCAACCTCGATGCGCCGTTCCTGCTGATCCGCCACGCCATGCCTCATCTCCGCAAGAGCCGTGGCGCGATCGTAAATATCGGATCGATAGAAGGATTGGCATCCAATCCGGGCCATGCCGCCTATTGCGCCTCGAAGGCAGGGTTGCATGGGCTGACGCGTGCCGTAGCGGTGGACGGCGGGCCTGACGGCGTGCGCTGCAACGTGGTGGCTCCCGGCTGGATCGACACGGATCTCAATCTGGATTTCGTCGCGGCGCTGCCCGAGCAGGCAAGGGGGCGGCTGGGCGTGATCCATCCGCTTGGCCGGACCGGCCGCGTCGAGGACGTCGCGGCCCTGGTCGCTTGGCTCGCCTCCGACGAGGCGGCCTTCGTCACCGGCCAGACCTATGTCGTGGACGGTGGCCGCACCATCAAGCTCAGCCTTCCATGAGGGTAAGGCGGCTTCCCAAGGATCCCGGGCCGGCGGCATGGAACGCCATTCTTCCGCCGGAGCCGGCGCGTCCCGCGCTCGAGGGCAGGCTCGCCTCTGACTGGCTGGTCATCGGCGCCGGCTTCGCGGGGCTGGCGGCCGCGCGCCGCCTAAATCAGTTGAGGCCCTCGGATCGTGTCGTCCTGCTGGAGGCGCGGCGGGTCGCCGAGGGACCGGCCGGCCGCAATTCCGGGTTCATGATCGACCTGCCACATGACCTTTCGGCGGAGAACTATGGCGGCAATCTCGACCGCGATCGTGAGAAGACCAGGATGAACCGCACGGCGATCGACTTCGCCGCCGATGCGGCGGCCGAATACGGCCTCGACGAGGAAGCCTTCGGCAGGTCGGGCAAGATCAATGCCGCCGCCACGGCAAAGGGCCTCAAGCACAATGCCGACTACTCGCTCCATCTCGGGAAAATGGGCGAGGCGCATGAGATGCTCGATGCCGCCCGGATGAAGGCCCTCACCGGCACCGACTATTATCTGGGCGGGCTCTTCACTCCCGGTGCGGCCATGATCCAGCCGGCGAAATTCGTCCGCGGCGTCGCGCGCGGCGTCGAGCGGACCGGAACGCGCATCTTCGAGAACTCCCCGGTCGTCGAGCTTGTCCGCGACGGTAGTGCATGGTGCGCGCAAACCCCTCGCGGCGCCGTCAGCGCGCCGCGCATCATCCTGGCGGTGAACGGCCATGCGGAGAGTTTCGGCTATTTCCGGCGCTGCCTCATGCATATCTTCACCTATGCGGCGATGACGCGCCGGCTCAACCCGGCGGAGATCCGCCTGCTCGGCGGCGAGCGGGTCTGGAACTGCACGCCTGCGGATCCGATGGGAACGACGGTGCGGCGCATCTGCGGGGCCGGCGGCGACCGGATCGTCGTGCGGAACAGGTTTACCTACGATCCGTCGATGGAAGTGAGCGAAGGCCGGATGCGTGCCGTCGCGCGGGACAATGATCGCGCGTTCCGGGCCCGTTTCCCCGGCCTGCGCGAGGTGGAGATGGAATTCCGCTGGGGCGGGCTTCTATGCCTCAGCCGGAACGACGCACCGGCTTTCGGCGAAGTGGAGGACGGCATATTCGCCGCCTGCTGCCAGAACGGTCTCGGAACCACCAGGGGGACCTTTGCCGGCATCATCGCGGCGGAGCTCGCTTCTGGCCATCGTTCCGCGCTCCTGGATGCGATGCTGGCACAGCCCGAGCCGCCCCGACTGCCCCCGGAACCGATCGCATGGCTCGGCGCCAATGCCATCATACGGTGGCGTGAAGCGAAAGCCGGCAAGGAACTTTGAGCACAAGCCGTCCCGAGCATCCGGATCGAGACTTCGAACCATAGTTTGCGCCTGAGGCGGTTCGTGTCGGCGGCTGCGTAGGAAGGCGTCTCCTTCGCCTTCATCAGCTTTCGGCTTCAGATCCACGCCATCGAAACGGCCGTTATCGCCACGGCAGCGACCAGTATCGTCACCGGCCAACCG
>CAYYZC010000034.1:0-18276 GCA_964475605.1 uncultured Chelativorans sp. | reverse complement strand
GCGATCCTGATGCCGATCGTCGCCGGCATGGGCGGCACTGCCGGCTTGCCGACGATGACGGTGACGGTGCGCGCCCTCGCCACCAGGGATCTCGACATCTACAATGCGGCCCGCATCATCCGCCGCGAAATAGCGGTCGGCTTGATCAACGGGCTGATCTTCGCGACGCTGATCGGCCTCGTCGCCGGCTTCTGGTTCTCAAGTCCCGAGATCGGCGGCATCATCGCCGCGGCGATGATCATCAACATGTTCGTCGCGGCGCTGGGCGGCATCCTCGTGCCGCTTCTGCTCGACCGCTTCGGCGCCGATCCGGCGGTCGCCTCCGCGGTCTTCGTGACGACGATAACCGACGTGGTCGGCTTCTTCGCCTTTCTCGGTATCGCCACCTGGTGGTTCGGCTTCTTGTAGGCAAGGGCCGGCAGCCATCGACGGATGCGCCTGCTTGCGACGCCAAATTGACTTTTACGTAAACGCCGTGCCTAATCCCGAGAAGATTCAAGCGAGGATCGGCCGCGGATGCGGGACTATTACACGATTACCGAGCTGACCCGCGAGTTCGGCATTTCGACCAGGACGCTGCGCTTCTACGAGGATGAGGGCCTGATCCATCCCGTCCGGCGCGGCCGCACCCGCCTGTTCCGGCCGAGCGACCGCCATCTGGTGCGCCAGATCATCCGCGGCCGCCGCCTCGGTTTCTCCATCAACGAGATCCGCGAGATCATCCAGATCTATCGCGAGCCGCCGGGCGAGATCGGCCAGCTCAAGCTGATGCTGTCGCGGATCGAGGAGAAGCGCGAGGAGCTGCGCCAGAAGCGCCGCGACCTGGAGGAAACGATCGGCGAGCTCGATCGCGCCGAGGAGGTCTGCGTGGAACGCCTGGCCGAGCTTGGCGTCACCACGTAGGGCAAGATGACAAGATGACGTTTCTTCCAATCGTCATCCAGCTCTGCCTCTTTGTCGGAGCCGGTGTCGAAGAAGACGGTCGGGCCTGAGATGCCCGGGAAATCAGATCCAGCGGCGCACGCGCTTGGCGTAGTCCCTGAACTTCTTGCCGAACTTCGCTTCCAGATGCTTCTCCTCGCGCTCGATCGCCAGCTTCTGCGTCAGGAAGGCGGCGAGGATGCCGAGCACGACGAACCACAGGATGCCCGAGATCAAGCCGAGCCCGAACATGATCACCGTGTTGCCGAGATAGAGCGGGTTGCGCGTGAAGGAGAAGGGTCCGCCGGTCACCAGATGGTCGGCGCCGCGGTCCGGCTTGATCGTCGTGTTGGCCCGTAGCATGGCGCGTATGGCGGCGATCTCGATGATGAGCGCGCCGACGATGACGACGAGGCCGACGCCGAACAGGAACTCCGCCGACATTCCGCGCAGCCAGGGCAGCGGATAGACCCAGTTGAGGATGATCGCCGCCGCCACCGCGCCGATATAGATCAGCGGCGGCCACGGCAGGCGGTTGGGCCGCGTCTCGATCCCGCTCATTGCATCCCCCCTTGCTCTTCCAGCCGGTCGGCTTCCACACTGCATCCTGCGACGGCTTCCTGCAACCGCGCTTCCGTTTCAGGTGCCGGCTCGGGCTCGAATATGTCGGCGAGCATGCCGTCCGCCTCGAGCAGGTCGAGCATGCACACGCAGTAGGTTGCGCAGAAGGCCTCGTCGCGCGATTGCTCGCACTGCGCCTGGCATGACGGTACGAAGCTTTGCGCCATGTCGGGCCGGGGCGGCGGCATGACCTGCGTGAAAACCCAGATAAGGCCGATCAGCACCGGCTGGTGGACCAGATAGACGAGCAGGCTGTGATTGCCGGCGACGACGAAAGGCCGCGCCCACCTTCCCGGATGCCATTGCGCGAGCCGCGCCAGCAGGCCGGAGGCGGCGGCGAGCCGTGCCGCGGCGATGCCTGAGAGCACGGCCGCGAACCATGGGAACAGCGGCACATAGTCGTTGGAGCGCGGATTGGTCGGCGCGAGCCCCAGCCACCACAGCGCCGGATGGTCGAAACCCGGCATGCGGGCAAACAGGGGCAGGGCGAGGCAAAGGGCGGCGGCCGCGATGACGAGCACGACCGGAAGCCGCAGGAAGGCCAGGCCGAAGAGGCTGGCAACCGCGATCTGGTGCAGAATGCCGAAGAAGATGAAGGCGTCGGGCACGGCGACATAGGTCGCCGCCGTGATGGCGAGCGCTGCCGCGGCGATCATGACGAAGCGCCGCCAGAAGCCGCGCCACCTGATGCCGTTGCCGTGGCCGAGATAGAGGCTGACCCCGACCAGGAACAGGAAGCTTGTCGCAATGCAGCGGGCGAAAAGCCGCCAGCCGCCTTGCGCGGTCATGCCCGGATCGGCATAGCCGAAGAATTCGAGATCCCAGGTGAAATGGTAGATCGCCATCGTCAGCAGGGCCAGCCCGCGCGCGATGTCGATTGCAGCGATGCGGCTTTTGCCGGTGGCGGTCATCCGCACTATGTGGTCCTGGCGCTTGAGTCGTTACGGTCAGCGTTAGCATGAATTCATCGGACACCGCCAAGCTGAAAAGGAGCCATGATGGTCGAGGTCAAGGTGCAGGGCGTCGCCATTCCCGCGATCGGTCTCGGGACGTGGACGCTGAAGGGGCGCGACTGCAGCAGCCTCGTCGAGGCCGCGCTTGCGGCAGGCTACCGCCATGTCGATACGGCCGCCAACTACGGCAACGAGGGCGACGTCGGCGCTGGCCTGCGCGCGGCCGGCCTGCCGCGAGACGACATATTCGTGACGACCAAGGTATGGTGGACCAATCTCGGCGCAGACGACCTGCGGCGCTCGGCCGAGAACAGCCTGTCGCAGCTCCGCCTCGATGCCGTCGACCTGCTGCTGATCCATTGGCCCAATCCGGCGATCCCGCTCGCCGAGACGATCGCTGCCCTCAACCGGGTCCTCGCCGAGGGGCTGGCACGCAATATCGGCGTCTCGAACTTCCCCACCGGGCCGCTGTGCCAGGCCGTCGGCCTGTCGGAGGCGCCGCTGATCTGCAACCAGGTCGAGCGCCACCCTTACCTCGACCAGGGCAAGGTCCATGCCGCCTGCCTCGCCAACGACATGGCGATGATCGCCTATTCGCCGCTCCACCGCGGCGGCGATCTGTTCAGGGAAGGGGCCGTGGTCGCGGCCGCGAAGGCGCACGGCAGGACGCCGGCGCAGATCGTCCTGCGCTGGAACGTCCAGCATCGTGATGTGGTGGTGATCCCGCGCACCTCGCGTGCAGAGCGCCTGGCGGAGAATGCGGCGATCTTCGACTTCGCGCTCACTTCAGCCGAGATGGAGGCGATCTCGGCGCTGAACGACCGCAACGCCCGTCTCTGCGACTTCGCCTTCTCGCCCAAGTGGGATGATTGAGGGGGGTGGCAGGTCGGCAATAGGCAGGTCGGCAGTCGGAATGACCGGATCTTCGTGCTTCAACCTTTGCATTTTCCGACTGCCGAATGCCTACTGCCGACCTGCCGAGCCCTTCAACATCCCCGCTGCTTCTCGATCTGCACGATCCGCGCGATGTTGTTGCGCTCGTGCTGGTTGAGCGGCACGTTCGCGGTATCGTTGATGAAGCAGCCCGTATTGTCGAAGACGCTCATCGCCTGCTGCGTCTTGAAGCAATAGCCGCGATCGTCGTAGATCGAATTGCGGACATACCAGAGGTCCTGGCACGACAGGCGGCTCAGCGCGCCCCGGTCGAAGGTCGTCTGGTCGGTGCATCCGAAACCGTCGAAACAGCCCGCCTGTGCCGCGGCCGGAATGGCCGCAAGCAGCGCGGCAGCCACAAATGCGCGCATTCTCGCCTCCCGTTTCTGGGGAACCGCGCAGCACATGCGGCCCCGCCCCTGCGTCCCTGATCCGACCGCGATCTGCCGGGCCGGAGCAATTCCAGCGTATCGATGTTGGTAGAGGTTTTCGCGGAGGCGGGAAATACCTCTCTTGTACAGGCGCCGAGCTTTCAGCCGGCTCAGACGGTGACCGGCTGGCGCACCCGGTCCTGCTGGCCGAAGATCCGCAGATAGCGCTCGATCTCCTCCGGGTCGCCGGTCGCCTTCTCCGGATTGTCGGAGAGCTTGACGGCCGGCCGTCCGTTGGCGCTGGTCACCTTGCAGACCAGCGAGATCGCCCGCAGCGCCTCGTTATATGCCGGCGCGCAATCCTCGAAATCGTTGGTGAGGTTGGTTCCCCAGCCGAAAGCCATGCGCACCTTGCCTTCGAAATGCCGATAGGCACGGATGATCGTATCGACATCGAGCCCGTCGGAGAAGATCAGCAGCTTCTCGCGCGGATCTCGCCCATGGGCGCGCCACCATTCGATGATCCGTTCGCCGCCCTTGATCGGCGGTGCGCTGTCGGGCCGGAAGCCGGTCCAGTCGGCGATCCAGTCCGGCGCGTCGCGCAGGAAGGAGGCGGTGCCGAAGGCGTCCGGCAGAACGATCAGCAGATTGCCGCCATAATAGCGCTGCCAGTCCTGGAGAACGCGGTAGGGCGCCTGACGCAATTCCTCGTCGGTGTCGGCGAGCGCGGCCAGCACCATCGGAAGCTCATGCGCATTGGTGCCCAGCGCCTCGAGGTCGGTATCCATGGCGAGCAGCACGTTCGACGTGCCGGTGAAGGCCTCGCCGATGCCTTCCTTCAGCGCCTCGACGCACCAGCGCTGCCATAGATGCGAATGGCGCCGCCTGGTGCCGAAATCGGAGATCCTGAGGTCCGGATAGCGGCGCAGGCGCTCGACCTTCTCCCACACCCTGGCCTTGGCGCGCGCATAGGTGACGTCGAGCGCGAAGCGGCCCATGCGGCGCAGGGCCGAGCGCGAGCGCAATTCGTTGATGATCGCCAGCGCCGGGATTTCCCACATCGTGGTGTCCTGCCAGCGGCCGTGGAAGTTGAGGACATATTGCCCGTCCTCCCGCGTGAGCTCGTATTCGGGCAGGCGGAAGTCTTCCAGCCATTTCAGGAAGTCGGGCTCGAAGATCTGCTTGCGGCCGTAGAAGCTGTTGCCGGCGAGCCAGATCATCTCCTTCTTGCCGAAGCGCAGGCTGCGCGCATGGTCGAGCTGCTCGCGCAGCTCCTGCTCGTCGATCTCGTCGGCGAGGCGCACCGAGCGGGTACGGTTGATCAGCGAAAAGGTCGCATCGACATGGGGATAGACGCCCCAGATCATCTGCAGCATCAGGAGCTTGTAGAAGTCCGTATCGAGCAGGCTGCGGATGATCGGGTCGAGCTTCCAGGTGTGGTTGTAGACCCGGCGGGCGATGTCCGTCTTGATCATGCTCAGGCTCCGATAGTCCTGCCGCCCGGCAGCGCCGGCAAGCCCACCGGCGACCCTCGTTCGATATCGCCGCGAGCGGACCCGATGACGGCGCGCTTGTCAATCCGCGCGACCGGCCTGGAATAGCCGATTTCCGACCGATGACTGCCTTTGCCTTTTCCGGCAAAGGCACTTTCCCCTTTTCGGCATCATGGTCTATGAAGCGGCGACGCGAATGCTGGAGAGATGACGATGACTGCCGTGACCGAAATCCCCCCGCTCGTCACCGTTTTCGGTGGATCGGGCTTCGTCGGGCGGCATGTCGTGCGCGCGCTTGCAAGGCGCGGCTACCGGGTGAGGGCTGCGGTCCGCAATCCCAACCTCGCCGGCCATCTCCAGCCGCTCGGCAATGTCGGGCAGATCCAGTCCGTGCAGGCCAATCTGCGTCATCGCGGATCGGTCGACCGCGCCGTGCAGGGGGCCGACCATGTCGTCAACCTCGTCGGCATCCTGCATGAGGGCGGCCGCCAGACCTTCGACGCCGTCCAGGATTTCGGTGCGCGCGCCGTCGCCGAAGCCGCGCGGCGCGCCGGCGCCGGCCTGACCCACCAATCGGCGATCGGCGCGGACGGCGATTCCGCATCCGCCTATGCACGCACCAAATGGGCCGGCGAGCGCGCCGTGCTGGAGACGGTCAAGGATGCGGTCATCTTCCGCCCCTCGATCATTTTCGGCCCCGAGGACGGCTATTTCAACCGCTTCGCCGCCATGTCGCGGTTCTCGCCCTTCATTCCGCTGCTCGGCGGCGGCCACACCAGGTTCCAGTTCGTCTATGTGGACGACGTCGCCGAGGCGATCGCACACGCCGTCGACGGCAAGGTCAAGGGCGGCCGCATCTACGAGCTCGGCGGTCCCGAGATCGTCAGCTTCCGCGAATCCATGGAGCTGATGCTGGAGGTGATCAACCGCGAGCGCATGCTGGTGACCGTGCCGTGGCCGATCGCCCGCATGCTCGGATCGGTGCTCGGCATGCTGCCCAATCCGCAGCTCACCCGCGACCAGGTCGAGATGATGCGCATCGACAACGTCGTTTCCGAAAAGGCGGTCAAGGACGGCCGGACGCTGGAAGGCATCGGCATCAGGCCGCAGGCGATGGAGGTGATCCTGCCGACCTATCTCTGGCAGTATCGCCCGGCCGGGCAGTTCACCCGCCAGACCTCCGCCTGAGCCGCAGCGGCCTTGGAGATCCTGCTTGCCGCGCTGCCCGACGGGCTGGGGCCCGGCGCGTCGCTGCTGCTGGTCGCGGCGAGCTTCTTCACCTCGGCGCTGACGGCTGCCTTCGGCGTCGGCGGCGGCGTCGCGATGCTCGTCTTGATGGGGCTGTTCCTGCCCGTGGCGGCGCTGATCCCGGTCCATGGCGCGGTGCAGCTCGGCTCCAACACCGGCCGTGCCTGGCTGCAGCGGGCGCATGTCAGGCGCGACATCGCGGTGCCCTTCGTGATCGGCTCGCTGGTCGGCGCGGCTCTCGGCGCGATCGTCGTCGTGCAGCTTCCCGATGCCTTGCTGAAGCTGGTGCTCGGCGCCTTCATCGTCGCGGTGACCTGGACCCGGATCCCGGGCGTCGGCCGCGCCGGGCTGGCGGCCGGAAGCGCGGTGACGGCCTTCGTGACCATGTTCGTCGGCGCGACCGGGCCGCTGCTCTCGGCCTTCTTCGGCCAGATCATCCCCGACGACCGCAAGGCGCTGGTCGCCACCCACGCCGCCGGCATGACGCTCCAGCATCTGCTCAAGGTCGCAGCCTTTGCGCTCGCCGGCTTCGCCTTCGCGGGATGGCTGCCGCTGGTCGCGGCGATGATCGCCTCCGGCTATCTCGGCACCGTCTACGGCAGCGCCCTGCTGGAGCGTCTGCCGGAGGCGAGCTTCCGGCGCTGGTTCAGGATCGGCATCACGGTGCTTGCGCTCGACATGGTGCGGCGGGGGCTTGCCGGGTTCTGGTGATCAGCCCCAGACGAGCAGCGCGGCAAGGCCGAGCACGCCGACCACGATGCGCCACCAGGCAAAGAGCGCATAGCCGCGCCGCGACACGAAATCGAGCAGCGAGCGCACGACGATCACCGCGGTGACGAAGGCGGCAACGAAACCTGCGGCGATGATCGGCAGGTCGGCGGCGCTCAATATGTTGCGGTTCGCATAGAGGTCGTAGGCGAAGGCGCCGGCCATGGTCGGCATCGCCAGGAAGAAGGAGAACTCGGCCGCGGACCGCTTGTCGGCGCCGAGCAGCAGTGCACCGACGATTGTGGCGCCGGAGCGCGAGGTGCCGGGGATCATCGCCAGGCACTGGAGCAGGCCGATCCCGAAATAGGTGGAAAGCGGAAAGGCGGTGGCGTCCGTATAGCGCGGCTCCTGCACGCGCCGGTCGACCCACATCAGCACGAAGCCGCCGACGATCAGCATGATGCAGATCAGCATCGGCGTCTCGAACAGCACCGTCTTGATGAATTCGTGCCCCAGCGCGCCGATCACCGCCGCCGGCAGGAATGCGAGCAGCACGCCGAGCACGAAGCGCCGCGCTCCGGGATCGGAGGGAAGTGCGATGGCGATCGCCCACAGCCGCGCCGAATAGACGCTGAGGATCGCCAGGATGGCGCCGAGCTGGATCAGCACCTCGAAGGTCTTGCCGGTCGATTCGAAACCGAGGAAGTGGCCGGCGAGCAGGATATGGCCGGTCGAGGAGACGGGAAGGAATTCGGTCAGTCCCTCCAGGACGCCGAGCAGGATGGCCGTGAGCACGGACTGGTCGTTCAACTTGGCTCATCCTCATGCATGATCGCGGGCGGTTGCTTGTCAGCGCGGCGGCGAGCGCCTATAGGACCTCACCCGGTCACGCGCCCGACTCAGGGGAGGCAAGGGGGCCCCGAGACATAGCCGCCGGGTCGTGCAAAGACCATAGTTTCGTTCATTCGCGGTAAAATGCTGACCCTCTTCCATCATCCGATCTATGCTTCCTGCCGTTTCGTGAGGATCGCCTTCGGCGAATATGGCGAGGAGATCGAGCTGATCGAGGAGAAGCCATGGGCGCGGCGCAAGGAGTTCCTGGCACTCAATCCGGCTGCCACCCTGCCGGTGCTGCTCGCCGAGGGGGATCAGCCGGTCGTCGGGGCCACCGTCATCGCCGAATATCTCGATGAGACCCGCGGGCCGCTGAAGCGCGAGCGCCGCCTGATGGCCGAGGACCCGCAGGCTCGCGCCGAGATCCGCCGCCTCGTCGACTGGTATCTGGTCAAGGCCGATGCCGAGGTGACGCGGCATCTGGTCCGCGAGCGGGTCCTGAAGCCGATCATGACGACGGAGCAGGGCGGCGGCTCGCCCGATTCGGGCGCCATCCGCGCGGCGCGGACGAATATCCGCCAGCACATGAAATACACCAACTTCCTCGCCGGCACCCGCAACTGGCTGGCGGGCGACAGGCTGTCCTATGCCGATCTCGCCGGGGCGGCGGCACTGTCCGTCCTCGACTATCTCGGCGAGGTGAGCTGGGCCGACTACCCCGCCGCCAAGGATTGGTACGGCCGCATCAAGTCGCGGCCCTCCTTCCGCCCGATCCTTGCCGACCGCGTCCGCAGCCTGTCGCCGGTCTCCCACTACGCGGACCTCGACTTCTGATGGCCGGCGCCCTGGAACCTGCCGCTGGCGGCCGGCTTCGGGAGTTCCTCGTCACGGAAGCCCGGCAGGCCGGCTTCGACGTCGTCGCTGTCGCCTCGCCCGACGCCATTCCGCATGCGCCCGGCCGCCTCGCCGACTATCTGGACGAGGGGCGGCATGGCGGCATGGGCTGGATGGCCGAAACCGCCGAGCGCCGCAGCGACCCGCGCATCCTGTGGCCGCAGGTGCGCAGCATCCTCATGCTGGGCATGAACTACGGCCCCGACGAGGACCCGCTCGACCTCCTGTCGCGCCGGCTCAGCGGCGCCATCTCCGTCTATGCGCGCCATCGCGACTATCACGACGTCATCAAGGGCAGGCTGAAGACGATCGCCCAGCGCTTCGCGGCGCGCAGCGGCTTCGACGTCAAGGTCTTCGTCGATACGGCGCCGGTGATGGAGAAGCCGCTTGCCGCCGCCGCGGGGCTCGGCTGGCAGGGCAAGCACACCAATCTCGTCAGTCGCGAATTCGGCTCCTGGCTCTTCCTCGGCTCGATCTTCACCACGGCCGAGCTCGAGCCGGACGAGCCGGAGATCGACCGGTGCGGAAGCTGCCGCGCCTGCCTCGACATCTGCCCCACCGAGGCGTTCCCGGCGCCCTACCAGCTCGATGCGCGCCGCTGCATCTCCTATCTGACGATCGAGAACAAGGGGCCGGTCCCGCGCAGCTTCCGCCGCGCCATCGGCAACCGGATCTATGGCTGCGACGACTGCCTCGCCGTCTGCCCGTGGAACAAGTTCGCCAGGCAGGCCTCGGAGGCGAAGCTCGCCGCACGCGACGATTTGCGTGCGCCGGCGCTGGCCGACTTGCTCGGCCTGGGCGATGCCGAGTTCAGGGCGAAATTCTCCGGCTCTCCGGTCAAGCGCATCGGCCGGGACCGCTTCCTGCGCAACGTGCTGATCGCCGCCGGGAATTCGGGGGCAGGGGAGCTTGTTCCGCCTTGCCGCGACCTGCTCGACGACCCCTCGGCGCTGGTCCGTGGTGCGGCGGTCTGGGCGCTGTCGCAACTGATGGAGCCGCATCTGCTCCGGGCCGAGCTGGCGCCATTGCGCCTGCGCGAGAGCGACGGATCGGTCCTGGAAGAGCTTGAAGCGGCATTCGAGACGATAGGGGCGATGGCTGCGTGACGGACAGGATCCTTATCTTCGGCGCCGGCTATTCGGGCAAGGCGATCGCGGGGCTGGCGCTGGCTGAGGGCGCTTCGGTCGCCGGCACGACGCGCTCCGAGGAGAAGGAGCAGACGCTGACGTCGCTCGGCATGGATGCCTTCGTCTTCGACGGCAGCGCAATTTCGCCCGGGATCGCGACGGAGCTTGAAAGGACGACGCATCTCGTCGTCTCCATCGCGCCCGACCACGGCATGCGGGACGGCGACCGGCCGGCGGCAATTCCGGAGGAGGGCTCGTGCGATCCCGTGCTCGCAGCAGCCGGCACGGCGATCGCGGAGAGGATGCCGGCGCTTCGCTGGATCGGCTATCTGTCGACGATCGGCGTCTATGGCGACCATGGCGGTGCCTGGATCGACGAGGAGAGCCGCTGCGAGCCGCGCTCGCGCCGCTCGCGCATGCGCCTCGAAGCCGAGCGCCAATGGCTTGCCCTGTCGGCCCGCACCGGCATCCCGGTCGCCATCCTGCGGCTCTCCGGCATTTACGGGCCGGGCCGCAACGGCTTCGTCAATCTCGAAAACGGAACCGCCCGCCGCATCGTCAAGCAGGGGCAGGTCTTCAATCGCATCCATGTCGACGACATCGCCGCCGCGACATTGCACCTCGCCGGACGGCCCTTGGGCGGCGTCTTCAACGTCACCGATGACGAGCCCGCGCCGGCTCAGGATGTCGTCGCCTTCGCTGCCTCGCTGATGGGGGTCGAGCCGCCGCCGGAGATCGATTTCGAGGCGGCTGAGATGACGCCGATGGCGCGTTCCTTCTATGGCGAGAACAAGCGCGCCTCGAATGCGAAGCTGAAATCGGCCACCTATAGCTTCATCCATCCCGACTATCGCCGCGCCTTCCGCCATATGTGGGAGAAGGGCGACTGGCGCGGCGGACGCCCGGGTGCGGAGCCGCGGTCGAAAATCGGATCGTGAGATGGTATGATTCGCGTTGCGTGACCGTCCTGCTCTCAGGCACGGTTCGCGACCGCAGCGGCGGGCGGTCATTATCCTGAGGAGGCTGCGGATGAATCTTCTTCTCCGGCTGCGCAATCTCGCTCTGGCGATCGTCGCTCTTGCGACCCTCTCGGCCGGCGCTGCAGGTGCCGACCCGCTTGCCAAGGACGTGTTCGGCGACAAGCGCCTGCCTGCGGCGACCGCGCCGGAGGTTCATGG
Organism: uncultured Chelativorans sp.; assembly: GCA_964475605.1. Lineage (GTDB taxonomy): Bacteria > Pseudomonadota > Alphaproteobacteria > Rhizobiales > Rhizobiaceae > CAYYZC01. Next base: position 6,995 of record CAYYZC010000034.1, on the reverse strand, counting down.
CTTCTATTCCAAGGGCTGCTTTGCCGGCGGCATCGCCATCGCCACCGACGGGCCGCACTGGCAGGCCATGCGGCTGTCGCGCAACCGCCGCTGGGGCCACCCCGAGCTGATCGCCCTGCTCGAGCGGCTGTCGCGCGAGGCGGTCGCCGATGGCTGGCCGGGGCTCCTGATCGGCGACGTCTCGCAGCCGCGCGGAGGCCCGATGCTGTCTGGCCACGCCTCGCACCAGATCGGGCTCGACGCCGACATCTGGTTCCTGCCGATGCCCGACCGCCGCCTCAGCGACCGCGAGCGCGAGAACGTCGATTTCGTCTCCATGCTCAAGCCGAACTCCCTGCTGGTCGACGAGCGCAAATGGACGCCCGCCCATGCCAGGCTGCTGGCGCGGGCGGCGAGCTATCCCAATGTCGAGCGCATCCTGGTCCATCCCGGCATCAAGAAGAAGCTCTGCGAGACGGTGACCGGCGATCGCTCCTGGCTGCGCAAGGTGCGGCCCTTCTGGGGTCATGATTCGCATTTCCACATCCGCATCGGCTGCCCCGACGGTTCGCCGGACTGCCGCTCGCAGGACCCGGTGCCGCGCAGCGAGGGCTGCGATGCCTCGCTTGCCTGGTGGTTCACCGACGAGCCGTGGAAGCCGGCCACCGGCCCCGCCAAGCCCAGGGCGCGCGACGTGATGCGCATGTCGGCGCTGCCCAACGCCTGCGTCGCCGTCGCCAATGCGCCGGCGCCCGTCTCCGAGGCCGCGGTGACCTATCGCGGGGCGGACACGCCGGCCATCGCCACGCGGTCCGCCATGCCGGTCGCGGCGAGCGCCTTCGCGCCGACGCCGGAAGTTTCGATCCCGCTGCCCTTTCCGCGGCCGGCCAACTGACGGGCGACGAGGCTAGGCTCGCATCTTCTCGCCGGTCGGGTCGAAGAGCGGCTCGACATTGATCCGCGCCGGCCGGCGCCGGCCGAGGATCTCGATCTCGAACACGCCTTCCGACTCGTCCTCGGCGAGGGCCGCCGGCACATAGCCCTGCGCCATCGAGCGGCCGACATGATGCGCATAGCCGCCCGACGTCACCCAGCCGACGACGGACCATTCGCCGTCACGGATGCCGCGGATGTGGGAGGAGTCTCGTGATTGGCCAATCTCCCCCACAAGGGGGGAGATCGGGCGCCCAGCTTCATCGAACCTCGGCGCGCCGTAGCCATGCGGCTTCTCCACCGTGCCGTGGTCGGTGCCGTCGACCCTGGCCCAGATCGGCTCGTCGCCCATGACATCGGCGTCCAGCGCATCGACTATCATCGAGACGCGGCGCAGCTTCGGGCCGTCTGCCTGCTCGCGCGCCGCCGCCTCGCGGCCGATGAAGTCGTTCTTCTCCAGCTTGACGAAGCGGTCCATGGCCCCCTCGAAAGGCCCGTAGATCGGCCGCAACTCGCGGAACCAGGTCGGAAAGTTCTTCTCCAGCCGCATCGAAAGCAGCGCCCGCATGCCGAAATCGACGATGCCGAATTCCTCGCCGGCCTGCTTGATCGCCTGATAGATCAGGCGCTGCCAGGCCGGCTGCATCCAGATTTCGTAGCCGAGGTCGCCCGTATAGGTGATGCGGTTGACGATCGACGGCGCGCCGCCGACAGCCATCTCGCGGCAGTCCATGAAGCGGAACGCCTTCGACGAGACGTCGGCGTCGACGAGCTTCTGCAGCAGTTCCTGCGACCGCGGCCCGGCGATCGACAGGCCGGCCAGCGTCTGGTCGAAGCGGTGGATGCGCACCGACTCGTCGTCGGGCAGGTGCTTCTCGAACCAGCGCATATGGTATTTCTGCGCCGCCGAGGAGCCCCACACTATGAAGCGCTCGCCACCTGCGGCGGTGAGATTGGCGATGGTGAAGTCGCCGATCAGCTTGCCGAACTCGTTGAGCATCGGGGTGAGCACGATGCGGCCGGGCTTCGGCATGCGATTGGTCATCAGCCGGTTGAGGAAGGGCTCCGCGCCCGGCCCGGCCACTTCGTATTTGGCGAAATTGGCGATCTCGGTGACGCCGACCCGCTCGCGCACCGCGCGTACCTCGTTGCCGACATGCTCGAAATCGTTGGAGCGGCGGAAGGAGACGATGTCCCTGGGCTCGGTCCCCGGCGGGGCGAACCAGAGCGGGGTCTCCAGGCCCCAGCTATCCCCCATCACCGCGTTCTGCGCGACCATCGTGTCGTAGAGCGGCGTCGTCTGCGCGGGGCGTGCTGCCGGCAGCTCCTCGTTGGGGAAACGGATCGAGAAGCGGCGCGAATAATTCTCGCGCACCTTGGCGTTGGTGTAACGCAACGTCGCCCATTCGCCGAAGCGTGCGACGTCCATGCCCCAGACGTCGAAGCCGGGATCGCCGTCGACCATCCAGTTGGACAGCGCCAGCCCGACGCCGCCGCCCTGGCTGAACCCGGCCATCACCGCGCAGGCACACCAGAAATTGGTCAGCCCCTGGACCGGTCCGACGAGCGGATTGCCGTCCGGCGCGAAGGTGAACGGCCCGTTGATCACCTGCTTGATGCCGGCATCGGCGATGCCGGGGAAGTGCCTGAAGCCCACTTCGAGCGACGGCGCGATGCGGTCGAGGTCGGGCGGCAGCAGCTCATGGCCGAAATCCCACGGCGTGTCGATCGGCGACCACGGCTTGCATGCCTTCTCATAGGTGCCGAGCAGCACCCCGTTGCGCTCCTGGCGGGTGTAGATCTCGCCCTTGAAGTCGAGCACGCCGACCATCTCGCGGCCGGTGCGGGCATTGAACTCCTCGACCTCCGGCATCGGCTCGGTCAGCAGATACATGTGCTCCATCGCGAGCAGCGGCAGTTCGAGCCCGACCATCCGGCCGATTTCGCGCGCCCACAGCCCGCCGCAATTGACCACATGCTCGCACCTCACCGTGCCCTGCTCGGTCACGACATTCCATGTCCCGTCAGCATCTTGCGTCAGTTCGATGACTCTGTTCCTGAGCACGATCTCCGCGCCGAGCTTCCGTGCCGCCTTGGCATAGGCATGGGTGGTGCCGGAGGGGTCGAGATGGCCTTCGACCGGATCCCACATGGCGCCGACGAAATTCGCCTCGTCCATCAGCGGGAACATCGCCTTGGCTTCCGACGGCGTGATCAGCTCGGTATCCATGCCGAGATAGCGGCCCTTGGCGTGGGCGAGGCGCAGGAAGTCCATACGCTCCGGCGTATCGGCCATCATCACGCCGCCGGTGAGATGCAGCGAGCAGGACTGCCCGGAAAGCTCCTCCAGCTCCTTGTAGAGCTGCACCGTATAGGCTTGCAGCCTGGCGACGTTCGGGTCGCCGTTGAGCGTGTGGAAGCCGCCGGCCGCATGCCAGGACGAGCCGGAGGTGAGCTCGGAGCGTTCGATGAGGACGACGTCGGTCCATCCGGCCCTGGCGAGATGGTAGAGCACGGAGCATCCAACCACCCCACCTCCGATGACGACTGCCTTTGCATGGGTTTTCATGGGCGTGATTCCGTTGATGACGCGGTTGAGCTTGGAGCGAAGACGAATCGCAGATCGCTTGCCGCGACATCTTCCACGAGGCGTCCGTCAAGTGCGGCGAGGATGGTTTCGCAGACGGACCGGCGGCACTTCAGGACATCGACATTCCAGAAGCGGATGATGGAAAGCCCCTGTGCCTGCATGAATGCATCACGCTTGCGATCGTAGTCGCTTCCGGCATGCTGGCTGCCGTCGATCTCAACCACAAGCTTCTGTTTGCGGCAGCAGAAATCAGCGAAATACGGACCGATCGGGAACTGGCGGGTGAATTTATAGTCGCCGAGCTTGCGGTCTTTCAACTCAAGCCAGAGCAATGCCTCGGCCTGATTGCCGCCCTGGCGGAGGCGCTTGGCGCGGCTTGTAGTTCCCGGTTTGCGACGGCTGCGCGCGGCGTGTCCACTTCCCCCCGCTCCGTCGCCGCTGCGCGGCGCCACCTCTCCCCCCGCCGGGGGGAGAGGAAGGGGGCACGTCATCCCGGCCGGCGCTTCCTCTCCCCCGTCGAACGGGGGAGAGGTGGTCCGCGCAGCGGACCGGAGTGGGGGTCGACCGCCTTTCATCCGCATCAAAAATCGGTCGGTGCGCCGCCTTCGGCGATGCGGCGCTCGACGAAGGCGTCGAGCTCTTCGCGGATCGCGGCGTCCATCGCCGGCGCCTCGAAGCCGGCGAGGCGTTCCTTCCACACCCGGTTGGCGCGTTCGATCGCGGTCGGCGAGCCGGCCTGCGCCCAGCTCTCGAAATTGCGCCAGTCGGAGACGATCGGCGAATAGAAGGCGTTGCGGTAGCGTGCCTGGGTGTGGGCGGTGCCGAAGAAATGCCCGCCGGGGCCGACGTCGCGGATCGCCTCGACGGCGAGCGCGTCCTCCGACAGTTCGAGCGGGGTCAGGAACTCGGCCACCATCTGGAGCATGTCGATGTCGAGGATGGTCTTCTCGTAGGAGCAGCGCAGGCCGCCTTCGAGCCAGCCCGCCGCATGCATCATCAGGTTGCCGCCGCCCTGGATCACGCCCCAGAGCGAGAACACGCTCTCATAGGCGGCCTGTGCGTCGACCGTATTGGCCGCGCAGGTGTTCGAGGTGCGGTAGGGAAGCGAATAGCGCCGCGCGAGCTGCCCGCCGACGAGCTGCGCCTTCATGTATTCCGGCGTGCCGAAGGCGGGCGCGCCCGACTTCATGTCGACGTTGGAGGTGAAGCCGCCATAGGCGACCGGCGCGCCCTTGCGCACCATCTGCGAGAAGGCGACGCCGGCCAGCGCCTCGGCGTTCTGCTGCACCAGCGCGCCGGCGATGGTCACCGGCGCCATCGCGCCCGACAGGGTGAAGGGCGTGACCACCACAGCCTGGCCCGCGGACGCCATCTGGATGATGCCCTCCATCATCGGCACGTCGAGCTTCAGCGGCGAGTTGGTGTTGATGATGGTGAAGACCGAAGGCTCCTCCAGCATCTGCTCATGGCTGATGCCGCGCGCGATGCGCGTCATCTCGATGCCGTCGAGATTGCGCTCGCGGCCTAGCGAATAGATGTGGAACACCTTGTCGGTCAGCACCGCCAGGTCGCGGATGCATTCGAGATGGCGGATCGACGGATGGATGTCGATCGGCTCGACCGGATAGCCGCCGGTGCAGCCGATCACGTTGTGCATCTGCGCCAGCCGCAGGAAATTGCGATAATCGGCCTGGTTTCCGGGCCGCCTTCCGCCGTCGAGGTCGGAGCAGTTCGGGGCCGAGCCCATCATCGCCATGATCAGGCTGTCGCCGCCGAAGCGCATATCGTGGGCCGGGTTGCGCGCATGCAGCGTGAATTCCGGCGGCGCATGGCCGACGAGCTCGAGCAGCATGTCGGCGTCGAAGCGCACCCGCTCGCTGCCCGGGCGCATGTCGGCGCCATGCGCCTTCATGATCCGCCGCGCTTCCTCGTGCAGCACGTCGACGCCGATCTCGGAGAGCACGCGCAGCGAGGCGAGATGGATCGATTCCAGCTCGTCCTCGGAAACCAGCGCCGTCGGCGGGAAGGGTATCCTCGGCTGGCGGAAGGCCGGCTGGTCGAAGCCGGCGCCGGTGCCGCCGCGCTTGCCGGCACGTCCGCCGCCGCGGCGGGAGCGCTCGGCGCTGCCCTGAGCTTCGGGCGGCAGCGAGAGATCTGTCATCGAGGCCTCCAGGGGGTCACGGTTCGGACCGCATCATGGACCGCTGCCCGGCACGCCATTGACGGGGCGACGACCAGAAGCGCGAGAGAAGCGACATTGCCGGCGGCGTCTGCTGACGCCGCAAGGGCAGGCAAGGTGCACCGGCGCGGCCCGGCCGAAGCGCGCATCTTGAAGCCTCGTGTCGCGGGAGCTAAGACTTCGAGCATGGTTTTCGGTCACGCCCGACGACGACATTGCGAGCCCGCCGTGACGCCGTCGCCGCGCACGCGGCATGCGGAGCTGCTGCGGCTTTGCGCCCGCATCGGCTATTCGCCGCCCTCCGTTTCCGCCTGAATGCTCCGCCCCCGGCAAAGGCCGGACAGCTTCATCCGGAGGTTTCCCGCATGACCTATCAGAACTTTTCGCTGGCCCAGCTCCAGGCCGCCGACGCCGCCCACCACCTGCACCCCTTCACCGACCATCGCGATCTGCGCGCGGCCGGCGCCCGCATGATCACGCGGGCCGACGGGCCGTTCATCTACGATTCGGAGGGCAACGAGATCCTCGACGGCATGGCCGGCCTGTGGTGCGTCAATGTCGGCTATGGCCGTCATGAGCTGGCCGAGGCGGCCTACGCCCAGATGAAGGAGCTGCCCTATTACAACTCCTTCTTCCGCTGCTCGACGCCGACCCCTGTGATGCTGGCGAAGCGGCTGGCGGAGATCGCGCCGGAGGGCGTCAACCAGGTCTTCTTCGGCTCCTCCGGCTCCGAATCCAACGACACTGCGCTGCGGCTGGTGCGCCATTACTGGGCGCTCGAGGGCAGGCCGGAGAAGAACATCGTCATCTCGCGCGTCTGGGCCTATCACGGCTCGACCATCGCCGGCGCCTCGCTCGGCGGCATGGCGGCGATGCACGGCCAGCTCCACGGCGCCGTGCCGAACATCCGCCACGTCATGCCGCCCTACGGCTTCGAGCTGCGCCAGCCCGGCGAGAGCGACCACGAGTTCGGGCTGCGCGCCGCCCGCGCGCTCGAGGAGGCGATCATCGAGGCGGGGCCGGAGAATGTGGCCGCCTTCATCGGCGAGCCGATCCAGGGTGCCGGCGGCGTCAAGATCCCGCCGGAAAGCTACTGGCCGGAGATCCAGCGCATCTGCCGCAAATACGACGTGCTCCTGATGCTCGACGAGGTGATCACCGGCTATGGCCGCACCGGCGAATGGTTCGCCGCCCAGTCGATGGGGATCAAGGCCGACACCATCACCACTGCCAAGGCGCTGACGTCGGGCTACCAGCCGCTCTCGGCCTTGCTGGTCGGCGACCGCATCGCATCGACGCTGGTCGGCAAGGGCG
>CAYYZC010000033.1:17394-18563 GCA_964475605.1 uncultured Chelativorans sp. | reverse complement strand
TGCCTGGGGTATTCGAGCTGCATGGCGACGACGTTGGTGGTGGGCTCTCCGTAGCGAGCGGCGATCGCGTCGAGCACACGGTCGAGCGCATCGGCCGGCTTCCGGTCGGGAAACGTCGAGACGCGCAAGGCATCTGGCCAACTAGTTTCTGACCGGTCAGGGATGACGCGGACACCGTTGACGGTCTCTACCGCGTCCGTCGAGGCGGCATAGCTCGTCGCACTCGACCGATAGGTTCGCGACCATGCGTCGGCGACCAGCGCCAGCGAGACCTCGTCCATGCCCGGCTCCAGCCTTATGCCGAGCTCTTCCCGGCTCCAGAACGCCATCCTGTTGGCAAACACCGTCGTCGCGAACGGACGGGTGAGCCTGAACGCATCGCTCGCATGCCGTGCGTCCCATTGCTCGACGCCGAGCTCGTGCGCCACCGCTTCCGCCTTCGCGCGGCCGGCGATCGCCTCGATCAGCGTCAGCATCATCGGCATGGATGCGCTGATGCCGGTCGTCGTCGCGACTGCGCCGTCGACCACCAATCTTCGGTTGGCGACGTACCGGACCGTGGGGGTCTCGTCGCGCAGTTGCTTGAGGAAATACCAGTGTGTCGTCGCTCGCCGGTCGTCGAGCAGCGCGCCGCGCCGACGACCGTGGCGCCGACGCACACGCTGACGATGGTCGCGCCCTTTTCCGCCTGGCTCCTGATCCATGCGAGCGCGGCCGGATCGTCGTGGGGCTCCATCGCCGGCACGATCACGTAGTCAGCGCCTTGCGGATGCCCGACGTCGAACTCCGCGATGGTCGCATCCGGCTCGACCTTGAGCGCCGGATAGAGCTGCACCGGGCCCGGACCGGTCGCCAGCATCATCACGTCAGCGACGTCGGCCCGCCGCAGGATGCCCACAGGCATAAGATAATCGGTCGTCTCGGTTGCGTCGTTGATGCCGATGACGGCGATCAGGGGCCGTTCCCGCTTCGGCGGCTTCAGTGCCGCCAGCATGGCGTCCGCCTCCTCCGACGACACCGCCGGCGCTTCGGCTGACCCCGTCGCCGAAGGCAGGCTGAACAGCCAGCCGCCGAAGCCGGCCAGCGAAAGGACGACGAGGGCGGCACTTACCCGGATGACCCAGGATTTCGACATGACACAGCGTCTCCGACGAGTGAAACGGGGAAGC
>CAYYZC010000033.1:0-17294 GCA_964475605.1 uncultured Chelativorans sp. | reverse complement strand
GATGACCCAGGATTTCGACATGACACAGCGTCTCCGACGAGTGAAACGGGGAAGCCCCTTCGGCCGGTTGCCCGGCTATCAGGCTCTCCCATGAGCTGTGCCGAACTCTAGCGGCGACGCGCTCTGGCAGAAATGACAAAGACATAATGATTTCTGCCAATACGCCGTATAGGCGTCTATCGTCGGGAGCGGAGACTTGCCGTCAGCCACGAAAACCCGCCTTAACGTCGTTCGAGCGCGCAGGCGTCGTCAACCGCGCCGGGCCGCCTCGATTGCGGCGACATCGATCTTCTTCATGTCCATCATCGCTTCAAACGCGCGTTTTGCTTCAGCGCCGCCGGCTGCCATCGCCTCCGTCAGCACGCGCGGCGTGATCTGCCAGTTGACGCCCCATCTGTCCTTGCACCAGCCGCACGCGCTTTCCTGACCGCCATTGCCGACGATGGCGTTCCAGTAGCGGTCGGTTTCCTCCTGATCGTCGGTGGCGATCTGGAACGAGAAGGCCTCGCTATGCTTGAACATCGGCCCGCCATTGAGGCCGATACAGGGGATGCCGACGACGGTGAAGTCGACCGTCAGCACGTCGCCGGCCTTGCCGGACGGATAGTCGCCCGGAGCGCGGTGGACGGCATTCACCGCGCTGTCGGGAAAAACCTCGGCATAGAAGCGGGCCGCGGCCTCGGCGTCCTTGTCGTACCAGATGCAGATGGTGTTCTTGGCGATCGCCATTGCTTGTCCTTTCGGTGCTGAAGCCCGTTCCTGCGAGGATCGGCGCGAAGCCGCCGGCTATCGTGGATGAATGGTCGCCTGCCGGCGACGTCAGCGGGTTCGCGGCCCGACAAGGCCGAAGCGCGCGCCACGGTCGTCCTCGGCGACGAGCGCGAAGCAATTGCCGGGAATCTCGTCCGGCCCCTGAAGGGTGCGCCCGCCGGCCTGCCCGAGCCGGTCCACGGCCTCGTCGATATCGTCGACCGAGAAATAGACCTGCCAGCCCGGCCGTCCGTTCGGCACCTCGCCCATCACCGCGCCGATGCAGTCCGGCCCGGCATGGATGAAACTGTAGTCGCCGAGCTCGCCCATCGGCATTCCGACCTCCCGGCGCAGGCCGAGAAGCGCGCCGTAGAAGGCGATCGCCGCGTCGGGATCGGGAGCCGTCAGCTCGTTCCAGACCGCATGGCCCTGCGGCACGCTTTCGCCGCACTGGAAGGCCTGGCTGTCCTCGTCGCTCGCACCGCGCATCAGATAGAAGAGCGCCCCTTGCGGATCGGAGAGGAAGGCGAAGCGTCCGACCTCCGGAATATCGGTCGGCGGGACGTGAACGGATGCGCCCGCCTGCCCGGCCTCCCGCACGCTGCGGTCGACGTCCTCGACGCCGAAATAGACCAGCCAGCGCAGCGGCATCTCTTGGCCTTCGGGCTGCTGCATCAGGCCGGAGACGCCGGTGCCGCCCGCACTCGCGATGCGATAGTCCATTTCCGCGGTTGCCGGCATGGGCTCGAACCGCCAGCCGAGCACGGTGCCGTAGAAGCGTTGCGCAGCGTCAGCGTCGGCCGTGATGAGCTCGTACCAGATCGGAATTCCCTGCCGGTTCGTCATCGCCTCATCCCCTGGCGTCGTTGATGATCTCGAAGCCGCCGAAGATCATCCGCTCGGCGTCGAAGGGCATCGGGTTGTCCTTCATATGCGTCTCCATCTGCGCGAAGAGGCCTTTCTGTCCGGCGGCATGGGTCGCCTTGTCCGGCCATTCCACCCACGAGAAGATGACGGTTTCATCGTCCCCGGCCTTCACCGAGCGGTAGAAATCCGTGACCTTGCCTTTGGGCACGTCCACGCCCCAGCACTCGACCACGCGCGACGCGCCCTCGCGCAGGAAGAGCGGGGCAGCCTTTTCGGCGTGGACGATGAACTTTTCCCTGTTCGCCGTCGGCACCGCCCCGACGAAGCCTTCCAGATAGCCGGCCTTGCCGCCTTCTCCCTGGTCGACGACCGGTTCGAAGCCGCCGAAGATCATGCGCTGGCCATCGAAGGGCATCTCGCCGATCTCGGCCATGCGCGGGTCGCTCATCATCTTCTGCGACGCGGCTTCGCGCGTCGCCCGGTCGGGATATTCGATCCAGCCGAAGCCGATCGCCTTGTCCTCCTTCGCGTCGACGGCGCGGTAGAAGTCGGTCGTTTTCCCTTTCGGCACGTCGTCGCCCCAGGCGTCCACGATCCGCCGGGCGCCGAACCCCTGGAAGACGTTCGCGGCCCGTTTCGTATGATCGAGAAAGGTCTCGCGATTGGCGGCGGGAATGGCGGTCACGAATCCTTCGATGAAGGGCATGGAAATCTCCTGTCTCTGCTTCAGCCCGCTTCCGGCATCTGGTTGACGTGCAGGATGTTACCGTCCGGATCCTTGAACCAGACGAGCTTCATGCCGTCTGCATGATGGATGTTGCCGCGGAACTCGCCGATTTCGGGATAGTGCTCGAAGACGACGCCCTTTCCGGCAAGATCGGCGACGATCGCATCGATCTCACCGTCGACATCCCAGGCCACGGCATTGGCTCGGTTCGTTCCGGCCGCGTCCGAGCGGTAGACGACGAGATGCGTGGCGCCGGTGCGGAACACCATCACTCCGTCCATGTCCTCCTCGACCAGATCGAGGCCCAGCACGTCCGAATAGAAGCGCCGCGCACGCGCGATGTCGGAAACGGCGACGATAGCCGAGGAATTCCTGTCCTTGAGCATGGCCTCCTCCACTGTGGCTGGCTTGACGATAAGGTTGATATCAACATAATTACACCATGTCCAGCGAAGCGCCGAATCACGAAATCGTACCGTTCGAAACGACGCTCTACGTGCGCGACCACTGCCTGTGCCTGCACACGCAGCGCGCAGCGCGGATGCTCGCGCGCCGGTTCGACGAGGCGCTGCGCCCGCTGGGGCTGAAGAGCGGCCAGTTCTCGATCCTGATGTCGCTCAACCGTCCTCAGCCGCCGACGCTCGGATCGGTCGCCGCGCTTCTTGCCATGGATCGCACCACGCTGACGGCGAACCTGAAGCCGCTCGAACGCAACGGGCTGATCGAGACGCGACCGGACGAAAACGACCGGCGCGCGCGCCGCCTCGTGCTGACCGAAAAGGGACGCGGCCTCCTCGTGCGCGCAGTTCCGGTCTGGACGACGACACATCGCGATGTGGAAAGCGTGCTGGCGGCCGGCGCCGCCGACCGCCTGCGAGCGGATCTCGATGCGCTTCTGCGCCATGACGAGAAGGATCGCCCATAAGACTGCGTCCCGTTCCCGCCACCTCTCGCCGCCTTCCCCGCCCCAGCACGGTTGAAATACAGGCTGGCGATCTCTCCGGACTGTTCCGGCAACTCTTATCTTCGACGCATCGCGCCATATATCGAAGAGATGAGCACCGAGGCAAAAGCCGCCCGTCGATCGCCAGGCCGTTTCGGGATCATGCGGGCCTGCATTGCGGCCGTGCTGGCGTTGGTCGGCGCCTTCGGCATGCTGGCTTCCGCGCAGGAAGGCCGGAGCGCTGTCGTGCTTACGCTGGATGGCGTCGTCGGACCGGCGACGGCCGACTATATCGTGCGCGGCATACAGAGGGCGGGCGAGCAGGAAGCGGCCATCATCGTGATCAGGATGGACACGCCGGGCGGCCTCGATACCTCCATGCGCGACATCATTCGCGAGATCCTCGCCTCGCCGGTTCCGGTGGCGAGCTTTGTCTCGCCCGCTGGTGCGCGCGCCGCGAGCGCGGGCACCTACATCCTCTATGCCAGTCATATCGCGGCGATGGTGCCGGGCACCAATCTCGGCGCGGCCACGCCGATCGCCATCGGCGGCGGCGGACTGCCTTTCGGTGGAGAGGAAGCCGACGATGGTGAGGATGAAGCCGATCCTCCGGCTGCTCCGGCCAACGCCGCCGAGGCGAAGGCGGTCAACGACGCGGTCGCCTACATTCGCGGCCTTGCCGAAATGCGGGACCGCAACGCCGACTGGGCCGAGCGGGCCGTGCGCGAGGCGGCCAGCCTGACCGCCACGGCGGCGGCAAGCGACAACGTGATCGACTTCACCGCCACGAGCATCGAGGACCTGCTGGCCAAATCGCACGGCATGACCGTGCGCGTCGGCCAAGCCGAGATCGAACTGGAGACCGAAGGCCTCGCCATCGAAGAGATCGAGCCGGACTGGCGTACGCGATTCCTGTCCGTCATCACCAATCCCAACGTCGCGCTCATCCTCATGATGGTGGGCATATACGGGCTGATCTTCGAGTTCATGAACCCGGGAGCGCTGGTGCCCGGCACCGTTGGGGGCATCAGCCTCGTCATGGGACTTTATGCGTTGGCCGTGCTGCCGGTCACCTATGCGGGCGTCGGCCTCGTCATCCTGGGAGCGGTGCTGCTCGTCACTGAAATCCTCACGCCCTCCTTCGGCGTGCTCGGCGTCGGGGGCGGCATCGCCTTCGCGCTCGGAGCTGCGATCCTGTTCGATACCGACATGCCGGGCATCGCGGTGTCGTGGCCGATGGTGGCGGCGATCGCCGCCGCCAGCATCCTGATGTCGTTGCTGGTCGCGCGGCTGGCTTTCACGTCGCGGCGCGGCAAGGTGGTCACCGGGAAGGAGCAGATGATCGGCTCGACCGGAGAGGTGCTGACCTGGAGCGGCACCACCGGCTACGTGCATGCCCATGGCGAGCGCTGGAAGGCGGTATCGACCGTGCCGCTTTCAGTCGGCCAATCCGTGAGGATCGAAGCTGTCGACGACCTCACCCTCAGCGTCATCGCAGAGCCGTCGGTGGAAAAGTAGGACCGCGCCGCAATCGAAACCCCCCACGGGAGAAAAGCTCATGGAAATGTTCGGCGATCTAGTCTTCTACGTTGTGCTTGTTGCCATCCTGCTCGGCATTCTGGGATCGGCGATCAAAATCCTGCGCGAGTACGAGCGCGGCGTGGTCTTCACGCTCGGCCGCTTCACCGGCGCCAAGGGTCCCGGCCTCATCTTGCTCGTGCCCTTCGTCCAGCAGATGGTGCGTGTCGATCTGCGTACGATCGTCCTCGATGTACCGAGCCAGGACGTCATCAGTCGCGACAACGTTTCGGTCAGCGTCAACGCCGTGGTCTACTTCCGCGTCATCGACCCCGAGAAGGCCACCATACAGGTAGAGAACTTCATGCAGGCGACCAGCGAGCTGGCGCAGACGACGCTGCGCTCCGTGCTCGGCAAGCATGAGCTGGACGAGATGCTGGCCGAACGCGACAAGCTCAATGTCGACATCCAGGAAATCCTCGACAGGCAGACCGACGCCTGGGGCATCAAGGTCGCCAATGTCGAGATCAAGCATGTCGACGTCAACGAATCCATGATCCGGGCAATCGCGCGGCAGGCCGAAGCCGAACGCGAGCGGCGCGCCAAGATCATCAACGCGGAAGGCGAGCAGCAAGCGGCACAAAAGCTGCTGGAGGCTGCCGAGATTCTGGCGCGCGAGCCGCAGGCCATGCAGCTTCGCTATCTCTCCTCGCTCAACGTGATCGCGGGGGAAAAGAGCTCGACCATCGTCTTCCCGTTCCCGATGGAGCTCGCCAGCCTGATCCCGAATCCCCTGAAGGCGAGGAAAACGCCGTAGCCGCGTCCTTCGCTGTAGCGGGATTGCAGGCAGCCATTGTCTTCGGAGGGAACACATCGCGTCGGCCGGGATTGGTGTCGGCAGCGAGATGACCGCGCCCGCGCCGGACCCGAACGATCGGCAGCGGGCCCGGAAAACCAAGAGATGTCCCAATGTCCAAACCAGCGAAGAAATGGTCGGCGGAAGTTACGGAGCATAGCGATGCGCTCGAACTCGAGCCGCATGTGTTCGAGAAGGACGACCCGAAAGAAATTGCAGCGTCCCTGAAGCGGTCCGCCGACAAGAGCGAAAAGCGCAAGGCGGAACCGTTCCGCTCCGCCATGTCCATGCTGACCTTCTACATCAATCGCGCCGGCAAGAACCTTCCGGCGGATCGCAAGAAGGTGCTGGAGGAAGCGAAGGACGAACTGCGCAGGGCCTACGGGAAGACAGCGGACGACTGACTGGGCGGGTTCACCCGGCAGCATCGGCCAGCGCCATCGCCCCTGCCCTTCGCGTCCGGCCGCGGTCAGTTTTCCTCCGGGGATTCTGCCCCGTCGTCGGGCGAGACCGCCGGTGCGATATCGGTCTGGGACGGTTCCGGGTCTCCGCCGTCGTCCGCCGGCACGCCGTTGTCGGCTTCATTTTCTTCCGCGCTGTCGCCCTGCACGCCCGCCGCTGTCGTGATCCTGTCGGTCGGAATCGGCTCCGGCGTCACCGCGCCGTCGGCGGACGCCACGCGCCAAACGGTATTGCCGGCGTCATCTGCGATCAGCAGCGCGCCGGTGCCGTCGATCGCGAGGCCCACCGGCCTGCCGTGCGCCTGATCGCCGTCGAGGAACCCGGTGACCACGTCCTGGGCCGTTCCCGCCGGCCTGCCGTCGGCAAACGGCACGTAGATGACCTTGTAGCCGTTGAAGGCGTTCCGGTTCCAACTGCCGCGATTGCCGACGAACGCGCCGTTCCGATAGGCTTCCGGGAGCGCGGAGTCGTTGGTGAAGGCGAGACCGAGCGCTGCCACGTGGCTCGACAACGCGTAGTCGGGGACGATTGCGGTTTCGACCAGATCGGGGCGGGGCGGATGCACGCGCTCGTCCACATCCGCGCCATAATAGCTCCACGGCCAGCCGTAGAAACCGCCCTCCTGAACCGAAGTCATATAGTCCGGCACGAGGTTGGGACCGAGCTCGTCGCGCTCGTTGACGACGGTCCACAGCTCTCCGGTTTCCGGATGGAAGTTCAAGCCGTTGGGATTGCGCAGCCCCGAGGCGAACACGCGCGAGGCGCCACTTTCGCGATCGACCTGCCAGATCGCCGCGCGGCCTTTCTCCGCCTCGAGCCCGCGCTCGCCGGCATTCGAATTGGAGCCGACGGACGCGTAGAGGAAGCGGCCGTCAGGGCTGAGGGCAAGATCCTTCGTCCAGTGATGATTGATCGGGCCGCCCGGCAGCGGCGTCAGCACGCTCGGCTCGGCGGCGACTTCCGTCTGGCCGAGCTCGTAGGGATAGGCGAGGATGGCATCAGCCGCCGCGACGTAGAGCGTTCCGTCATGCCAGGCCACGCCGAACGGCGATGTCAGGCCGGTCAGGAGGTCGCTGCGCTCGTCGACCTCTCCGTCGCGGTCCGTGTCGCGCAGCAGCGTGATCAGATTGGTCTCCCGCTCCTCGCCACCGCCGCCCGCCGCCATCGCCATGATCCAGTCTCGGATGATGTCCTTCGGACGGTTGAGCGGCTTGCCCGGCGGAGCTTCCGATTGAACCACGAGCACGTCGCCGTTGGGCAGGGTATGGACCGTCCGGGGATTTGCGAGGTCGCTTGCATAGGCCGTGACGACCAGCCCGTCAGGAACCGCCGGCGTCTGCCCGTCCTCCCATCCGACGACCTCGGCGACCTTGAGGTCGGGCAGAAGGTTCTGGGATGGCGCCGGCAGGACCGGATCGGGACCTATCTGCTGCGATACGTCGAAATCGTCGCCGTTGCCGCAGCCGACGAGAAGCAGGCCTGTCCCGACAAGCACGGAAGTGCGGAGGAACGGGATGCTAGGCATGGCGTACTCCCACGCGGCCAAACCACGCGGTGACGATCATGGCGAGAACCGTCAGCGCCGACAGCGTCAAGCCGTAAGGCATCACCGCGGTCCAGCCGTCCGCGGTGTGAACGAAATTGTTGATGGCCGCCAATACCAGAACGAGGATGCCGCCGGCGATTGCCGGCCAAGCTGGCCTGATCCTTCGGGCGAGATAGTCCACGCCCTGCGCCACGATCGCGACGATACCGAAGACCAGGCCGGCAAACAGAAGCCATTCCGAGAAATGAAGCCACAAGAGATTCGACGTCCGCCAATAGGCGATGTCGCTCACAAGGGCGAGGCTGAAACACGCGATTGGAAACGAACGAAGCGCCGCGTGGAGGAAATCCACTGCCCCAGCCCTGGCGGACGATGAATATGAACTCGCCATGGCTCGTCCTTCATATCGCGAATATCCGTTAGCAATACGAATGCCGGCGAAGATAGTTCCAAGGGAACACGCGTTTAGCACTGGTTGCGCTGGAAACAGGGAAGAGTTGCCGCCGACATGGTCGTCGGCCCTGCAACCAGGACCCCGATGCCGACATTATAGCCAATGGAGGCTTTGGGGTTCGACCTGAGCCGCAGCTGGAAGGCTTGAATGACTTCGAGACGCACGAATGATGGATGGCATGTGGCACTTGGCAACTCGCCGGTTGTCGGGACCGCCATCCACAGCGGTTCCGAACTTCGGCAGGAATGCCGCGACCTGATGTGTCTCGCCGCCTCCGACAGGCTGCGCGAGGAGGATCCGTTCACCGACAGGCTGATCGAAGACTTTCCGAACCGGATTGTCGTCCACCGCTCCCGGTTCGAGGTCGATTTGAATCGTGCCCGGGAAAGCGCTGTTTACCGAAGCCCGGACGACGCATGGGGATTGGCGCTATGGGCGACACCTCCCGACGAGGCTGCCGTATCGACCTCGCTCGGCTTCCACGACGCCTTCTACGCGGCACTTGAAGGAATCCTTTCCCGTATCGGGGACCGTTTCGGGCGGTTCGTGCTGATCGACGTCCACAGCTACAACCATCGGCGGGCCGGAGCACACGCCCCGCCCACCGAGCAGGAGAAAGCGCCCGACATAAACATCGGGACCTATTCCATGGACCGGGAGCGCTGGTCGTTCGTCGTCGACCCTTTCATCGATCTGCTGCGGAGCTTCGAGTTTCGCGGCAAGCCGATCGACGTGCGCGAGAATGTTGCCTTCTTCGGCAAGGGAGAGCAGACGCGTTTTGTGCATGACAGGTTTCCTGATACCGGCTGCGCCATCGCCGTCGAGTTCAAGAAGATATTCATGGACGAGTGGACCGGCGAGCCCGACCTCGAGGCCATCGACGCCCTGCGCCGGATGCTCGGCGCCACGGTTCCGCCGCTGGAACGAACCGTGCTGGGTGCAAGATGACGGCGCAACTCGCTGCACGGGGCCGTTCTGTCATCGACGAGATCGAGAACGAGGTGACGGAACTCATGTCCTCCGGCAAGCCGCTCCGTCACGACCTGCCGGACGGCGGCATGCTTCACATCGACCGCCCCCTCCCGTTCCTCTCCGTGCATATCGGATCGGAGCCGGCCGCCGCGCGAGACATAGTCTCGTCGAACGCATCCTACCTCGTTACGTCGGATACCGCTCTCGCCGTGGAAATCTGCGGCCTGGTTTCACGGGAACTCGTCACCCATTGCCACGCGTTCCTGCTTCTCGACTTCGGAGAACTGGAGAAGGACCGCTTCCTGACTGACGACGCTCCGGTTTTGCCGGCCTTCGAGATCGCCATCGCGACCGGAAGCAGTGCTGCCGAACAAGCGGCGCAGGAGGCATTCGCCGCAGCCGCGATGAGCCGCGAAGCCAAGTACCGCACGCCCAGGATCGAGAAGCTGCGCCGATCGCGCGACAACTCGTCTCTGTCGAGCGCCCTGCCCGGCGCCGCCGTTCTGACCGTGCGTTTCGCGCCGATCTACAAGGCACCGGGGCGCGAGGCCATCTATCCGGACGTGAGAGACCGCGTCGTGGCCAACATGGTGGATTCAGGGCTGCGAGCGGTGGCCGCCTATGTCGACGCCAGCGGGCTAAAGGCGCCTGCGTCACATCGATCGCTCGGCCGCCGCGCCTTCATCGACGCCGTCAGCCGGGCGGACCGCGCCATCGACAAGGTGGCGAGCGCCTTCGATTTCCTGCTCGCCGTCACCCCCATCAATTCCGAGATCGCCTGGGCGGAATTCGAGGCCGGCGGATATGGCGAGGCGCCGAGACTGCTTTACCGGCCGCTCGAATTCGAAGTCTCGGAGCAGAAGAGGAGGCTCTTCGCCGTGTCGCTGGACCAGTTCGAAGATCCCTTGCTCACGACGCTCTATCTGGAGAAGCAACAGGAACTGGACCTTCAGCTGTCCATGATCTCGGCGCGCGAGACACCGAGATTCGTCGAGATCGGGCGCGCCATCTACGGGCCGGTGGAACCGGAGCTTCTGCGTGCGGCGACGGCGATACTGGAGCATCAGCCGATCCGGGACATTGCGGGCAAGCGGAAGTCTCCCCTGGTCGACTGCAACACGGTCGCCGCGGCGGCCCGCGAGATGATCGGGGAATATCGCTCCCTCCACCCCGGCTTCGATGCGAGCGTCGAAATCCGCAGCGACCTTCCGGCCGGTCTCCTCGTCTCCGCCAACCGCCTGCTGGTCTCGCGTGCCACGGCCATGCCTGCCGATCGCCTTGCGGCATTGCTCGGCCATGAGGTCGGCGTCCACCTGTTGACCTACTACAACGGCTCCGCCCAGGGGCTTCGTATTCTCAGTTCCGGCCTCGCCGGCTACGAGGGCATGCAGGAAGGGCTGGCGGTGCTCGCCGAGTACCTCTCCGGAGGCATGACGGCGGAGCGTCTTCAACTGTTGGCAGCGCGGGTGGTCGCCTGCGACTCGATGTTGAAGGGCGCTGATTTTCCTGCGACATTCGGGCAGCTGACTGCCGACCACGGGCTGAACGAGCGGAGAGCCTTCAATGTCGTGCTCAGGGTCTATCGTGGCGGCGGACTCGCCAAGGACGCCATCTACCTTCGTGGATTGCTCCAGGTGCTGCGCCATCTCGAAGAGGGCGGCAGCCTGACTCCGTTCTGGATCGGCAAGATTTCGGCGAAGCATCTCGGCGCCGTGGAAGAGCTGCGTGCACGCGGCCTTCTGAAGCCGCCCGTCGTTCAGCCAACGTTTCTATCTGCCGACGGAGTGCGGCAAAGACTGAAGAGAGCCATGGCGGGAATGAGCCCCATGGATATGATCGAGGCCTGAGGGGCAATCATGCGCATCGCATTCTTCGTGAATTCAATCGAGGGGGAAACTCCGGCCTACACGACCACCGCGCTGGCCATGGCAGCGCGGGCACGCGGACATTCCGTCGTCTATGTGACGCCCGGAGACTTCGCCCTGCGCCCGGACGACAGCCTGGCGATGCTTTGCGTCGAGCCGGCCGAGGCCAGCTACAAGGAAGCGAAGAAGTTCATCGAAGCGCTGAAGGCAGCTTCCGATCGGCGGAAGGCTTATGGCGCAGGCGATATCGACGTGCTGTTCCTGCGAAGCGATCCTTCGCTCGACGTCACGGATCGTCCATGGGCCGCCCATGCAGGCGTATTGTTCGGACGCCTGGCGGCAGCGCGCGGCGTGCTTGTCGTCAACGATCCCGACGGCCTCGCCGCCGCTCAGAACAAACTCTACCTCCAGGACTTTCCGGAACAGGTCAGGCCTCCGACCCTCATCTCGCGCGATCTGGGCGAGATCCGCTCCTTCCTGAAGGAACATTCGCGAGGCGCGATCATCAAGCCCCTCCACGGATCGGGAGGCAAGAACGTCTTCCGTATCGCAAAGCCGGACGACTCCAATCTCAGCCAGATCGTCGAGGCGACCAGCACTGAAGGATACCTTATCACGCAGGCCTACCTGCCCGAGGCCAAGTCCGGCGACGTGCGGCTGTTCCTGATGAATGGAGAACCCCTCGAACGCCAGGGAAAATACGCAGCCTTCAAGCGCGTGCCGGCGAAGGGCGACATCCGCTCCAACATCCATGCATCAGGTACGGCGCGGAAAGTGAAAGTCACGGCCTCGATGCTGGCCCTTGCGGAAACCGTCCGGCCCAAGCTGCTGGAAACCGGGATGTTCCTGGTGGGGCTGGACATCGTGGGAGACAAACTGCTGGAGATAAATGTCTTCACTCCCGGTGGGCTCGGGAGGCTCACCACGATGCACGGCGTCGATTTTCCGGAACTCGTCGTCCTGTCCCTCGAAGAGAAGCTGCGGCTCAGATCCTCCTATGGGACTTCCACCCTGACAAATGCCCGCCTGGCTACCCTTTGAGGTACGAGGGGCAGTCTGCCGCGGACGGCTCCAGTTGCGACCACGCCGCCGGGAACTCGGGACCCCGTAGTCGGATTAGTGAGTACGAAAACGGGATTCCAGCGGGAGCGTGGAGATGCCGGCACCTGTGGAAATGGACGCAGTGCTTGAAAACCTGCCGTTGAGGATAGGAGCCTACGTCCCGGACGATCTTCTGGAAGACTGGTTTGCGCCCGGGACCGGGATGAACCCGCCATCGCAGGAAGCACTGGCCGCTGCATCTGACTACGGCAGGCGTTTCGATTGCGAGTTCAAGCACTATGCGGAACGCAAGGAAGGAGTGTTCTGGAAATGGGTGCCGGCGATATAGGCGATGAGCCGCTGGAGCAGAAAGCCGTACGCGGCGTGATCGAAGAGCTCGA
Source organism: uncultured Chelativorans sp. (assembly GCA_964475605.1). Lineage (GTDB taxonomy): Bacteria > Pseudomonadota > Alphaproteobacteria > Rhizobiales > Rhizobiaceae > CAYYZC01. The sequence goes on along the minus strand of CAYYZC010000033.1, from coordinate 4,892 downwards.
ACGACAAGCTGCCCAGAACCCGTCCCGTCTGAAAATTCGCACGGACGGCGATCGTGTCGTCGTCGACGGCGAGGTCGACGTCGACGCCGTCGTCATGGTGGTCGTGGGTGCCATGGCTGGCGGACCATAGAAGCGGGCGAGCCGGATGCACGCGGTTCAGGATGCCGATCCCGCTTTGCTTTATCTGCCCCGTAGCCTGCTCTGCGCCCGATGCAGCATCCAGGTCGGCACGAGCGCGATGAGAAAGACGAGGGTGACCACCAGAAAACCATCGTGGAAAGCGCGGGTGTTCGCCTGAATGGAAATGACCTGCCCAAGGAATTGCAGGGCCGCGGGCAGTTGCTGGAAATCCGGCAATCCAGCCGTCCTGACGATGCCGGCCACCCGGGCGAGCAGATCCATGGTCGCGGGATTATCACTGGTCTGAGTGGCCGTCAGCGCGTCCGCATGCAGCATCGTGCGTCGTTCCAGGAAGACGGCGAGCAAGTTGACGCCGAACGCGCCGCCGAGCTGACGGATGAAATTTACGGCGCCGGAGCCCTGGCCGACAAGAGCATGTGGAAGCACCTTGAGCGAGCCTGCGGTCAGTGAGGGAAAGACGAAGCCAAGGCCGATGCGCGACAGCACCGTCCACCATGCCAGCGTCCAGAACGTCGTATCGATGCTGACCGAGGCGGTCAGGTAGGATGACCAGGCAAAGATGAACATGCCGCCGCCGATCAGGTAGCCGGCAGGCACCCGGTCTGACAGCCGGCCGGCGATCGGAAAAACCAGGACCAGCACGAGGCCCGAGGGCATCAGCAGCAGCCCGGCCTGCGTCGGCGTCAGGCCCTGGATGGTCTGCACGAAGAGCGGGACCAGATAGGTCGAGCCGAACAGGCCGGCTCCCATGATGAAGGCCACGAGCGACGCAGCCGAGAAAGGGATGTTTGCGAACAGCCTCAAATCGAGCATCGGCTTTGCCGTCTTGATCTCCCACCAGACGAAACCGCCCGCGGCAACGACGGCGATGGCGAATTGGAGCAGGATCGGATCGGAGGTCCAGCCTTGCCGTTGCGCATTGGTCAGGCCGTTGAGGAGCGTTCCGAGGAAGATACAGAGCAGGATCATGCCGCCCCAGTCGAAGCCGGGCCGCGGACCTCTGTGCATTCTCGTCGGCAGAAAAAGATTGGAGAGCACGATCCCGATGACGGCGAAGGGAATGCCGAGATAGAACACGTAGTGCCAGCTGAACGTATCGATCAGCAGGCCGCCGATCCATGGGCCGAGTGCGGGCGCCAGCACGACACCGATGCCGAATATGCCCATGGCCGCGCCACGCTGATCTGGCGGGAATACCTGGAAGAGCAGGATCATGGCCAGCGGCTGTACCACGCCGGCCGCCGCGCCCTGGATGACACGGGCGATGGTGAGCAGATCCTCGTTCGGCGCGATCCCGCCGAGCACGGAGCCGATCATGAACAACAGCAGCGAACCGATCATGGTCGCACGCTGCCCGAACGCCTTGTCGGCCCAGTCGGTGAGCAGCATGGTGGCGGTCATGGCAGCGAGAAGGCCGGTCGAGATCCATTGCGCCTGGACCTGACTGATGCCGAAGGCCCCCATGACGTCGGGAATGGCGACGTTGACGATGGTTGTCGAAAGCACCACCGCGATGGTGGCGATCATCATCGTGCCTGTCGCGAACCACCGATAGGCCGGCCCGTAACGGGCGAAGAGATCGTCAATCGACGACATCGACGCTCAATTCCACCATCATGCCCGGCCTGAGCAGCCCGTCTCGCTGTTCGATCACGACCCGGATCGGAAGACGCTGGGTGATCTTGGTGAAATTGCCGCTCGGATTGGGGCTGGGCAACAGCGCGAACTGGCTGGTCGCAGCCTCCCCCAACCGCACCACCTCGCCCCGGAATTCCATGTCGGGAAAGGCGTCGACGCTGATCGCGGTCGGTGCGCCGATCTTCACCCGTCCGAAATCGGTTTCCTTCACATTGGCATCGATCCATATGGAATTCGGGTCATGGTAGATGAGCAGCCGCGTTCCGGGCGTCACATACTCCCCCGCGTCGACGAAGGTACTGTCCACGACACCGTCGAATTCGGCATGGATTTCGCGGCGCGAAAGGTCGATCCGCTTTTGCGCAAGCTCGGCGGCCAGGGCTGCCTTCTGCGCATCGAGCGTCGCGATCTGCCTGTCCAGGACGGCGATCTGAGCCTCCTCGGACTGAATGACCGCGAGATTTGCCGTCGCCGTCTCAACGCCGGCGGCTGTCGCATGCTCCTGCTGCTGTGCCGTCGACAACGCCGCCTGCGCCTCTTCCAGAGTTTGAGCTGAGTTGACCTTGCTCTTGACCAGGCTGCTGATGCGCTCGAACCGGCTGCGCGCGTTCTGCAAGACTGCCTCGCTTGCCTTGTGATTTGCCTGTGCGCTGATGATTTCTGTCCGTGCTGCCGCCAGCTTGGCGGTCACCTGCGTACGGATCATCGCCTGCTGGCTTCGCAACTGGTCCTGCTGGGCCACCATCCCGGTGACCTGAGCGTCGAGGGCCTCGAGTTCGAGAAGCGCTTGCTCGTCATCTATGCGGGCCAGCAATTGACCCTTCTCGACCCGATCGCCGGCGATCACCGACACGGTGGTGACGCGGCCGCTCACTTCGCTGCTGACGGAGACCAGATTTGCAGCGATCCGCGCATCGTTGACGGCGACATGCGACCATCGCTCGGCCAGCCACGGCCACCCGATCGCGACGGCCGCAACTAGCGCGGCAACCGCCAGGACTATCCGCAGCCGCCCTCCCCTCCGGCCCGGCTGCCTGAGCGTCGCAGGACCTGATGCGTGATCCTTCGTCGCCTCCGGTGCGAGGTCGTCCGGAGGCACAACGTCCTCCTTGCCCTTCCGCAGTTCCACCGCCTTGTCCACGCGCTATCTTTCCAATCGGTCGCCGATGGCCTTGAGGACTTGCCAGGCCGTGTCGATGTTTCTCGGGGGAATATCGGCAAGAAGCTCCCGACGCAGTTCGTTCGAGACCTCGGTGATCTGCCGGAGCACGGGCTCGGCGGCGGGTGTGAGGTGGATACGCTTGACGCGCCGGTCATCGCCGAAGGGACGGCGCGCGACGAGGCCTTGATCCTCCAGCCGGTCCAGCACCCGAACCAGCGAGGGACCTTCCACGCCGACTCGTTCGGCAAGCTCGCGCTGCGACGCCGGACCGAAACTGGACAACTGGAGCAAGACGGTCCAGCGCGCCTGATTGAGCCCCATATGCTTGAGACGCTCGTCCAGGCGCGTGCGCCACCGGCGACTGACCCGGCCGAGCTCTATGGCGAATTGGGCTCCGACATCCATTCCGATAGATTCCTATTGAATAGGATGCTACTCATATTCCCTTGATCACTACGTTGCAATCATCAGGCTGTCGAGGCACGCGATGTATGAGAAAGTCCTGCTGGCCTACGACGGCTCGGTCGAGGGAAGGCTCGCGCTGCGTGAAGGCGCCAAGTTGGCGCAGCTCTGCGGTGCCGAGGTCTTCCTCCTCGCAGTGATCAATCTATCCACCGGCATCGTCATGGCCGAGGGCGCCGTCCCCGGCGCGGTCGAGCACCAGCAGGACGCGTACAGGAAAGTGCTGGCCGAGGGCGTCCGGCGACTTGAGGCCTTGGGGTTTTCCCCGACCGCCCGGCTCGAGTTCGGCGATCCGGCAAACCGGATCGCGGCGGTCACCCGGGAGATCGGCGCGAACCTCGTCGTCGTCGGACATCGTCATCAGACCAGGCTCGAGCGCTGGTGGCACGGTTCGGTCGGCGCCAACCTCCTCGCCGAACTCGATTGCAGCCTGCTCATCGCGCAGATGGAGATCGGCGAGGGATAGGCGGCATGGCGGTCAAGGACATCGTCGTCTTCGTGGATGCGGCGCCGTCGAGCAAGCATCGCCGCCGATCCAACGTCTCGTCCTCCCGTCATGCATGCTCGGCGATCACCGTGAGGAAGGCTGGGCCATAGCGGTCGAGCTTGGCCTCGCCGACACCGGCCACATTCGCCATCTCGGCGCGCGACGATGGCTTCGCCGCCGCCAGCTCGATCAGCGTCCTGTCGTGGAATATCACATAGGGCGGCACGTTCTGCCTGCGCGCCATTTCCATGCGCTTCCGCCGCAGCGCCTCGAACAGGTCACGGTCGCCCTCGGCGACAGCAGGCTGCGCCGCACTGCGCGCGACCTTGCCCCGCCGTGCGCGCGGAGCGGCCGGCACGCGCAGCATCAGCCTCGGCTTGTCGCGCAGGAAATCGCGGCCGGCGGACGCGATCAACAGGCTGCCATGGCCGGCAAGGTCGACGTCGATGAGGCGCAGGGCGATCAGCTGGCGCAGGATCGCGCGCCATGTGCGGTTGTCGTGCTCGGTGCCGATGCCATAGGTAGAGATGCGGTCATGGCCGAACTGGGCGATGCGGTCGTTCTCGACGCCGAGCAGCACGTCGACGACATAGGCCTGTCCGAAGCGCTCGCCGGTGCGGTAGATGCATGACAGCGCCTTCTGCGCGGCGATCGTGCCGTCGAACAACTTTGGTGGCTCGACGCAGGTGTCGCAATTGCCGCATGGCTCGCAATGGTCGCCGAAATAGGACAAGAGCACCTGTCGGCGGCAGCCTGCCGTCTCGGCCAGTCCGAGCAGCGCGTCGAGCTTCTGGCGCTCCATGCGCTTGCGCTGGTCGGGCGCCTCGGATTCCTCGATGAAGCGGCTGCGCAGCGCGATGTCCTCGTAGCCGTAGAGCATCAGCGTCTCGGACGGCAGGCCGTCGCGCCCGGCGCGGCCCGTCTCCTGATAATAGGCCTCGATGCTGCCCGGCAGGTCGATATGGGCGACGAAGCGCACGTCCGGCTTGTCGATGCCCATGC